>NZ_JBIUUU010000008.1:0-503015 GCF_044742595.1 Streptomyces sp. NPDC087859
CCCGAACAGACACGTCATCACTCACGACAGCCACACTGCCAGACCCACCAGACACCGACCCGACCACCTTGACCAAAGACATAGGGGCACCCCCCCCGGCGGCCGGAAACGGACCGCCGGTGCAGTGCGCCTTCTTCTTCTGTGTCTCCGCGGTTCTTTCCGGTCCCCCGACCCGAAGGAACACCACCATGAACACGGACCGGATCCTGCGCACCTTCACGGACTTCTACGTCGAGCGCGGACATCACCTCATCACCGGCGGCACCCTGCTGCCACCGCCCTCGGACCCGGTGCTGTTCACCACGTCCGGCATGCACCCCCTCACCCCGTACCTGGAAGGCCGCCCGCACCCTCAGGGCCGGCGCCTGGTCAACGTCCAGCGCTGTCTGCGCACCACCGACCTCGACGAGATCGGCGACTCCACGCATCTGACGGTCTTCGAGATGCTGGGCTCCTGGTCGCTCGGCGACTACGGCCATTCGCAGAGCCTGCGCTGGGGATACGAGCTGCTGCACGACGGATTCGGCATCCCTGACGGGCAGTTGTACGTCACGGTCTTCGGCGGGGACGACCAGGTCGGACCCGACACCGAATCCCTGCGCACCTGGCGGGAGTTGGGGATGCCCGTGGAACGGACCCGCGAGGACAACTGGTGGTCCAACGGCCCCGTCGGCCCGTGCGGCCCCGACTCGGAGATCTTCGTCTGGACCGGCGACACCCCACCGGAGGGCACCCCCACCACCGACCCGCGCTGGGTCGAGGTGTGGAACCACGTCAGCATGCGCTACCGCCGCCACGAGGACGGCGGCCTCTCCCCTCTGCCGCAGCCCTCCATCGACACGGGCATGGGTCTGGAACGACTCGTGACCGTCCTCCAGGGGCACGACTCGGTCTACGACACCGACCTGTTCGAGCCCTGGACGCGTCTGCTTTTGTCCCTGTGGGACCTGGACGGGACGCCGTCACTTCGGCTGGTCTGCGACCATCTGCGGTCCGGCATCGTCGTCATCGGCGACGGTGTCCGGCCGTCCAACACCGGCCGCGGCTATGTCCTGCGGCGCCTGGTCCGCCGTGTCCTCACCACCCTCTGGCAGCACGACCCCACCCGCACTCTGTCCGACCTGCCGCCGGAACTCGTCGAGCACACCCTGGACCACTTCCGTCTGCCCGGCGGCACCACCCCGGTCCTCAAGGTGCTGCGGGACGAGGAGCGCCGCTTCGGCAGGCTCCTCCAGCAGGGCCGGCGGATCCTCTCCCGCCCGCAATATCAAGGACAGTTGAGCGACGAGGACTACCACTACCTCCATGACACCCACGGCCTGCCGCGCGATCTCGTCGTCGGACTGCGGGGCCCGCGCGGATAGACTCCCCCACTCATGGACATGATCACCGTCCCGGCCGGGCGGGTCACGCTGTCGGACCGCAGGACGCAGCGCAGTTGGGCGGTCGAGGTCGCGTCCTGCGCACTCGCGGCGCACCCCGTCACCCAGGCACTGTACGAGCAGGTCACCGGCCTGCGTCCCGCCGCGGCCGACGGGGAGCGGCTGCCGGTCGAGAACGTCTCGTGGTGGGACGCGATCGGTTTCTGCAACGCCCTGTCCGAACGCGAGGGGCTGAAGCCCGCCTACCGCGTGTCCTCCGGCGATGATCACGTCGACTGGGACGCCTCGGCCGACGGCTACCGGCTGCCGACCGAGGCGGAGTGGGAGCACGCGTGCCGCGCCGGGACGGCCGGCCCGCGCTACGGCCCCCTGGACGACATCGCGTGGTACCGCGGCAACTCGAACGAGCGCATCCACGAGGTGGGCGGCAAGCGACCCAACGCGTGGGGGCTGCACGACACCCTCGGCACTGTGTGGGAGTGGTGCTGGGACGTGTACGACGCCGAGGTCTACGGCAGTTACCGGGTACTGCGCGGCGGCGGCTGGTTCGACGAGCACTGGAGCTGCCGGGCCTCCGTGCGGCGCCGCAGCCATCCCACGTTCCGGGTGGACGACGTGGGGTTCCGCGTGGCCCGGTCGGGTCAGCGCCGGGGCCCGGTGTCCTGAGCGTCCTCAGGCGATGAGCGCCTGGTCCGGCGACCCCAGCTGCTCCAGGAGCCGGGCGTGGTGCAGTTCGGCCACGGGCGCGGCCAGGTCGGGGTGGCGCAGCAGCGCCGCCGCCCGCCGGTCGTGCGCGTCCGGGGCGAGCAGGCGCCGGAACTCGAACGGCGTCCCGGCCGTGTGGTCGCCCTCCCTCACCGCGGCCACGGCGAGGCGGGCCAGTTCCGGGTCGGTCAGCAGACAGGCGGCCCAGCTCGCGACGACCTCGTCCACCCAGGTGCGCCAGGCCTCGCCATCGCCGTCGTGCCGGTCCGCGCCGGTGATCCGGTCGAGTCGCTCGGCGCCGCCGGGTCCCGCCATCTCGACCAGCGCGGCATCCATCGCCGTGGGGTAGCGCAGCCATGCCGCGACCGTGACGGCCTGCCGGGCCTGCACCTCGCACAGGGCCGAGGCCAGGGCGCCGCCGGAGGCGGGGTAGGCGCACGTCAGCCACTGGGCGGTGGCCGCGATGACCGGGGAGAGAGCTGCTTGCACTGGGGAACCGTCCCAACCGCTGCCTGGGGGGAGTGCGGAAACGGTAGCCCGTGGAGGGGGTCCGTGGGGGAAGTTGTGACCTCGGCGAAATCTCCGATCCATGTCTTGACATATCCCGGGGTGTGGACCCGCAGCAACCCGGACCCGGCCGCCACCTATGAGCGGGTCTTCGCCGCCTTCACCAAGAAGGCCGGCATAAAGATCGACTACCAGCCGGTCATCAACTTCGACCAGCAGCTGCAGAGCCGCGCGTCCACCAAGGATCTCCCGGACGTCATGATCAACGACACGGCGTTGATGGGCGGTTACCAGAGCCAGGGCCTGCTCAAGCCCCTCACCCCCGCCTCGATCGCGGGCAGCGGCCAGATCACCGGCAAGACCTGGTCATCCACCGTCGGCATCGACGGCAGGCACTACGGCATCCCGTACTCGCGCCAGGCCCAGACCCTGATGATCCGCACGGACTGGCTCAAGAAGCTCGGCCTGAAGGCGCCCACGACATGGCAGCAACTCCTCACCGTCGCCAAGGCGTTCGCCACCCGCGACCCGGACGGCGACGGCAAGGCCGACACCTACGGCATGGTCGTCCCCGGCAGCGCCCAGAACGGCTACGCCGCCTGGTGGGGCGCCGGCTTCCTCTGGCAGGGCGACGCCCGGATCATCGAGGCGGACGGCAAGGACACCTACACCCCGACCACGCCCGGCGCCCTCACCGGCACCGCCACCAACTTCCAGGACGGCAACGCCGGGATGTACCTCACCGGCCCCTACAACATCGCCACCTTCGACACGACCCTCGACAAGGACAAGTACGAGGTGGTCCCGGCCCCCGCCGGTCCGGCCGGCGACGACGTGCTGGCCGACGGCGAGAACATCTACTTCGGCGCCAAGAACCAGCCCGTCGTCCGCATCCCCGTCAGCTCCACGCTGGACGCGGCAAAGGTGCGCGACGACCCGCGCTGGAGCGTGGTGCAGAAGGCGTACGAGGACGCCTCGCGACAGTTCCCCAACGCACCCGACTTCGCCCCGATCAAACAGGACACCGCCGACAGCCTCAACGCCGTCTTCACCTACTGCGGCAGTGATGTGCGCTCCCAGCTGGGGGAGTTCAACGAGACCCTCGCCGGCGACCTCAAGGACCAGGACCTGTTGAAATGACCGCCACCGTCCCCACCCCCGCGGCGCGCAGAGTCCTCGGCGCGATCAGCAAGAGGTCCCTCGTCCCTTGGCTGTTCCTGACTTGAAGACGAGGGCGAGCAGCAGACCCGGCACATGTGCGTGATCGCCTGGGAGCACCTGAAGCCCGCGATCGAGCAGAACGCGATCCAGGTGCTCCTCACCGACCACCACTACTGGGGCGGGCTGCGCCGCACCCGCGAACTGGCGGCCGTCTGCGAGGCGTTCGGACTCGCCCTCTCCATGCACTCCAACTCCCACCTCGGCATCAGCCTGGCCGCCATGACCCACGTCGCCGCGGCCATCCCCCACCTCGACCACTCCTGCGACACCCACTACCCGTGGAACTCAGCCGACGACGTGATCGTCCCCGGCGTCCTGGAACTGCGCGACGGCCACGTCGAGGTCCCCACCGGACCCGGCCTGGGCGTCGAGCTGGACCACGACGCCCTCGACCGGCTCCACCACCTGTACGTGGACTCCGGCGTGCGCTCCCGCGACGACACCGGGTACATGCAACGCTTCGACCCCGCGTACGAGTTGAGGCTGCCGCGCTGGTGATCAACGCTGCTCCTGGAGGCGGGCGAAGAGTGGTTCCGTCTCCGGGAGAGTGCCGTCGACGGGGGTCACCCGCCGTGTGACGTGCTCCGCCGCGCCGGGGATGAAGGGCCGTAGCTCGTCGGCCAGGGCCCGGCATGCCGTGATCAGTGCGGCGAGGACAGCGTCGAGGCGTTCGGCGGCGTCGGTGTTGCCGTTCCGTTCCGCTCTGGCCAGTTCCCAGGGGCGGGTCGCGTCGATGCAGCGGTTGGCCTCCTCCACGATGCCCCAGGCGGCGTCGGCGGCCCGGCGGAAGTCGAAGTCGGCCAGCGCGGCGTCGATGCGGGCGGGTGCCTCGCGGCATACGTCCAGCAGTGTCGCCACGGGGAACCGGTCGTTCCCCGGCGCGGGCACGACCCCGCCGCGGTAGCGGTGGACCATCGTCACGATCCGGTGGACCAGGTTGCCCAGGCCACCGGCGAAGTCGGCGTCGGCGCGGGCGATCAGCCGCTCGGTGGTGAAGTCGGCGTCCCCGACCCGGGGGACGTCGCGCAGCAGCCACCAGCGGACGGCGTCCGTGCCGTAGTCGGCGGCGAGGGAGACGGGGTCGACGGCCGTCCCGTTTCCCGACTTGCTGATCTTCCGCCCGCCGACCGTCAGATAGTCGTGGACGAGGATGTCGGTGGGCAGCGGCAGACCCGCCGACAGCAGCATGGCCGGCCAGTACACGGCGTGGAACCGGACGACGCCCTTGCCGACGAGGTGGATACGGCGGTCCCCGGCCGCCCACCACTGCTCGTAGGCGGGGTCGCCGGTGCCGTAACCGAGGCTGGTGATGTAGTTGCCCAGGGCGTCCCACCACACGTAGACGACCTGCTCGGGGTCGCCGGGGACGGAGATGCCCCAGCCGCGGGCGCGGGTGTGGGAGCGGGAGACGGAGAAGTCGTGCAGGCCGCCGGCGATGAGCGCGAGGACCTCGTTGCGGCGGGCGGCGGGCTCGATGCGCAGGGTGCCGTCGGTGATCAGTGCGTGGAGGCGGTCGGCGTACCGGGACAGCCGGAAGAACCAGTTCTCCTCCGCGACGAGCTGGGGTTCGGTGCCGTGCTCGGCGCATCTGCCGTCGACGAGTTCGTCGGGCGTGTAGAACTGCTCGCAGCCGACGCAGTACAGCCCCTCGTACTGCTTGCGGTACAGATCACCCGCCTCCGCGCAGCGCCGCCACAGTCGCTCCACGCCGGTGCGGTGGCGGGGGTCGCTGCTGGTGCGGATGAAGTCGTCCAGCGACAGCGCCAGCGGATCGCGCAGCGCGGCGAACGCGTCGGCGTTGCGGTCGACGAACTCCCTTACGTCGACGCCCTCGGCCTCCGCGGCGAGGACGTTCTTCAGGGAGTTGTCGTCCGTCCCGCTCAGCAGCCGCACCTGCCCGCCGCGCTGCCGGTGATGCCGGGCCAGCGTGTCCGCCTGCACGAGCTCCAGGGCGAAGCCCAGGTGCGGTCGGGCGTTGACGTACGGAATGGTCGTGGTGATGTAGTGCCGTGGTCCGGTCATCGGTCCTCCTACCGGCGACGGGACCTGATCCGCACAGCGTGAAGGCCCCGTTCCGGGGGCCTCGGTATCGGTGCGCGTGCGCGCTCAGCAGCCCCGGTGCGGGGGCATCATGCGGTGCTGAGGCGTAGGCGTGATCATGGGATCGAGGGTAGCAACGGGTGCGTGGCCGGGCATCCGGATTTACGGACGGCCTCGTTCGCTAGGGTCGGGCGCCATGACGGTTCAACTGTGTGTGTTGCTCTGGGCCCGGCCGGGCGCCGCCGCCGCGCTGGCCGCGTACGAGGACAAGGTGCTGTCCCTGCTCGGCGAGCACGGCGGGCGGGTGGTGCAGCGGGCCCGTGCCGACGGAAGCGACGGCCGCCCCGACGAGATCCAGTTGATCGAGTTCGCCACGCAGGACGGGTACGACGGGTTCATGACGGATGGGCGTCGCACCGCGCTGGCGGACGAGCGTGACGCCGCTGTCGCGCGCACCGAGCTCTACCCCGTCGAGCTGAGCCGGGCGTAGAAGCGGTCGCGGACCCGGTGCAGCCAAGCCTCGACCGCTGCTTCGTCGGGGCGGTCCGGCAGCACCGTGCGGGTCTCGTCGAACGCCGTCTCGTAGTACGCGAGCAGAGGACGGGCCACTGAGGCGTCGGCGGCGACCCGTTCGCCGAACTCCCGGTATTCCTCGGGGTTTTCGACGCGGATCGTGAGGTGGCCGGTGGCGTACAGCTCCAGGCCCTGGTGGCACAGTCGCTTGAGGTGCCGGGCGTGCTTGGAGGTGCGTTTGCGGGTCTCCGCGGAGGAGGAGCGGTCGGCCCGGCTCTCGAGACGGCGGAACTGCTGGGTGGCGTAGCCGAGATAGGCGTCCCGGATCCGCTTCGCGCTCAGGAAGGACGTGCGCAGGCCGATCAGTTCGTCGCCGAGCGGAGTGCGCACCTCGTACAACTCCGGTGGCAGCCAGGCGAGTTCCATGGCGGTGGGGTTGCCGCCCAGAGCGAGCCGGCACCACTTCGCGGCCTCGTGCAGGGTGCGGTCCGGGGCCGTGCTGACGTGGGACTCCTTCGGCCCGTGGAGGCCGTGCAGGGACTCGGTGGGTGCGGCGAACATGCCGAGGCGGTCCACGTCGGAGCCTTCGTGGGCGAGGCCGTAGGCGGTGGAGCCGACGATGCCGGACAGCAGGACGTTCGGGACGGTCACGTCGGCCACCTTTCGGGTCGGGGGTATGCCGGTCCATTGTGCTGACCTGCGGGGATGCGGTCACTCGGTTTTTCTCCGGTGCCGGGTCGGCGAGGGCACCTCCCGGGTACGGCCTGCCGGTGGCCTCCGCTAATGTGTGCGCCCTGTACCGAGGGGAGACATCGAAGTGCTGGTCAGGGCGGGGAATGCAGGGCGTCGGATGGCTTACGTGGCCTTGCTGGCGGGGGTGTTGGCGGGCTGTTCCGAGGCCGCCGACGACAAGGAGGACGCGAAGACGTCCGCGAGTGCTTCGGCGAGCGCCGGCCAGGTCGCCGAGAGCGGCGACAGCATCGGGGCGGCGGGCTCGGCGTGCGAGCTGCCCGTGAGTTTCGACCTCGCCAAGGACTGGGAGGCGGAGGCCATCGACTCCGCGGCCGCCGAGGACAAGGCCTCCCCGACCGATTCCGGTGACCTCGACGACGAGATCTCCGAG
The DNA here is from genome assembly GCF_044742595.1 of Streptomyces sp. NPDC087859. NCBI lineage: Bacteria > Bacillati > Actinomycetota > Actinomycetes > Kitasatosporales > Streptomycetaceae > Streptomyces > Streptomyces sp. NPDC087859. Next base: position 7,492 of record NZ_JBIUUU010000008.1, read on the forward strand.
GAGGTCCTCGACTCCATCCTCCGCCAGGGTCCGGTCGCCGCCGCGTGCGAGGTCGACGCCAAGCCGGCCGGCTACATCGGCTTCCTGCGGATCTGGACCGGTGAGCCCGGCGACGACGACGCGCGCACCGTGCTGAAGGAGTTCGTCGCGGCCGAGGACGGCGCACGCAAGGCGAAGTACACCTCCTTCACGTCGGGCGACCTCGCCGGTGTCGAGGTGGAGTACGTCGTCACCAGCGCACTCCTGGACGAGACGAAGAAGGAGAGCGCCTTCGCCGTCGCCACCCCGGACGGTCCCGTCGTCGTGCACCTCGGCGGTATGGACACCGAGGAGCACGAGAAGATGACGCCGGCGTTCGAACTGGCGAAGAAGACCCTCCAGAAGGTCTGACAGCCGGTCTGAGTCGTTCCAGGGTCAGGACGCCGTACAAGATCCGAGGACGGGCGCCGCGGTGCTGCCGTTCTTCATGACCGTGAAGCCGAAGCTCGTCGACGCGCCGGCCGCCAGGCTGCCGTTGCCGCTCGGCTTCATGGTCATCACGCTGCCGCTGCTGTCCCAGGTGGGCGTGCCGTTCCAGGTCGAGGAGACCTTCTGCGGGGAGGCCCGATCTGGTCGGCGTACGCGTAGGTGAACGAGTTGCGGGTGCTCTCGGCCGCGGCCGTACCGAGAGTGCTAGCGGCGTCTGCGACATTCGAAAGTTTTGGTCCGATTCCGGAAGTGCGCCGCGACCAAATGAGCGGCGCACCGCACCGTCATCAGACCGCACATCAGCTCTCAGCTCTTGACCGAAGACACCCAGGCCCCGCCAAACATTCGATCGAAGTGCCGAATGTTTCGGAAATTGATACCGGGACAAGGTGCAACCTTTTCTCCAACCGTGTTGTCTCATCAGATATCAGGCACATGAACATCCCGGGGGACATCATGAGACGCAGCAGAACAACATGGGCCACCGTCGCTCTCATGGGCGCGACGCTCGGTGTGGCCGCGGTACCCGCGCAGGCCGCCACCACCTGCCCCACCGGCTGGGGCAGCATCGCCAAGAAGCAGGCGGTCAGCACGACGGAATCGGTGACCAACGCGCGGACCGGCAGGCACGCCTGCTACGACCGTCTGGTCGTGGACGTTCCGGGCGCGGCGAAGGCGCACCTCGGCTATTCCGTCCGGTACGTCGACCGACTCCAGCAGGACGGATCGGGCCGGCTGATACCCGTCGCCGGCGGCGCCGTCCTCGAAGTACGGGTGGCCGCTCCCGCCTACGACGTCGACACCGGCGCCCCGACCTACCCCGGACGGGTGGCGCGCCCCCTGCCGGGCGTCGACCTCGACGGGTACCGGACCTTCAGGGACACCCGATTCGCCGGCAGCTTCGAAGGAGACACACAGTTCGGCCTCGGCGTCCGTGCCCGGCTCCCGTTCCGGGTCCTGCGGGTGGACGACCGGGTCGTGGTGGACGTGGCCCACTCCTGGAGCGCCAAGCCCTGACGCCTCCGCCGGGATCGGCCCGTCACACCGCGACGGGACCGACCCCGGCGTGGAGTGAGTCCCGCCGACGCCACTAGCTCCCCGTGTAGGCCCCGACCGTCGCCGACGTCGTGGCCGCCACCGTCTCCGGATCGGCTCCGGAGGCGGCGTAGGCAGCGCCCCACTCCTCGCCGGACCGCTTGAAGAACTCCTTGGCCTCGGCCGTGCCCTGCCAGGCCTCGGACTCCTCCCGGCTCATTCCGCGACCGGCGAGGTGCATGCCGAGACCGAGGGCGATGCTGTCCCAGCCGATGCCGACCGCGCCCGGCCCGAACTGGTTCCAGAAGTCCTCCGGCACCACGGCCACGTGCTCCACCTCGAACACCGTCCGCCCCTCACCGTCCGGTGTGAGCCGCACCTCGACCTCGCTGAAGCCCGGGTCGGGCCCGTACAGCCAGCTCACCCGCAGCCGCTCCGGCTCCACGCACTCGAGGATCTCGCCCCCGGCATGACCCTCCAGCTGATAGCGCCCGCCGGGCCGGAACTCCCCGGTGACGGGCAGGAACCACTGCCCGATCCGCTCGGCGGAGGTCACCGCGCCCCAGACGTCGGCGATCCGGGCGTCATAGGTGCGCCGCAGCAGCACCGCATGAGCCTCCTCCGCCTCGACCTTGCGGGTGCCGACCTCCCGGTGTCCACGGTCGATCTGGTCGACGATCTCGCTCATCCCCGCTCACTTCCTCTCTCGGCGCGATGCCTCGGCCCGGACGGCGTAGCTGGGGCCACGCTCGCACAAAGGGACCGGGATCGCCTGGTCCCGGCCGGGCGGCGTCAGCTACGGCGTCTTCTGCGGCTGACGCTCGCGGAGCGCGTCACGCGCCGAACCAGGCGCGGGCGAGCCCGGACAGGGTCCCCTCGGCGGGGCCCTCCAACTCCCTCAGGTACCAGGGCAGGTTGCTGTACACGTGCAGCAGTGTGTAGGCGAGGGCGTGGGACGGGTCGACGCCGCTGCCGTACGCCGCGGTGAGCCGGGCGAGCAGGTGGGGGTCTCCCCGGGTGACGAACAGGCCCACGCCGACGAAGTCGTAGGCGGCGTCCCCGATCATGGCAGGCTCGAAGTCGAAGAGGCCGGTCAGTCGCCAGCCGTCGGGGTCGACGAGGAAGTGCTGCTGCATGACCTCGGTGTGCAGCAGCGAGCGCCGTGGGGTGCGGGGCAGCGGGGTCGAGGCGAGGAAGCCGGGGATCTGCTCCAGCCAGCTGTCCGGCAGACCGTGGCCGCGCTGCTGTGCCACGGCGTTCGCGCGCTGCCGGTCGAGGAAGGCGCCCCAGTCGCCGGGCCCGAGGACGTCCTCGAGCGGGGCCGGGTCGAGCGAGTGGAGTACGGCGAGGACTTCGCCGATCTCGGTGACGAGGCGTTCCCGGTCGGGCCGCGGGATGCGCTCCCAGGCCCGGGCGAGGTTCTCACCGCGCAGCCGGGACATCAGGACATACTGCCAGCCGTTCTCGTACGGCCCGAAGTCGTCCACCCCGGGCGTCGGCACGGGGAGCAGCCCGTGCAGATGGGACAGGACACGGCCTTCGGCGACGCCGTCCCGGGCGGCGGAGGTGGGGAAGAGCTTGAGGACCCGGTCCTCGCCCACCGCGTAGACCGGTTGTGAGCCGTCCGGGAAGCGGGTCAGGGGCGCGTCGCCGAGTCGGAGTCGGGCGCAGAGGTCCTCCGCGCCGGCCCGCATCAGCGTCTCGTCCCCGACGACCGCGTCCCACTCTTCGTCGGTCTCCACCACGGGCAGCATGATCGCGACCGTAGGCCGGGCGGTGGCAGCGAGGCAAACGGTTTTGGACATGCGGAACGCCCGGCCGGACACCCCCGGCCGAGCGCCCGTACGAACCTGCGGTCAGCCGCCGCTCAGCCGCGCGCGCAGCAGTTCCTTGCCGAATTCGGCACCCTTGCGGCTGTCCGCCTGCGCCTTCCGGAACAGGTCCGCGACCTGGGTGTCCTTGTTCCGTTCGGCGTCCTGGATGTACGACTCGAGGCGCAGCGCGTTGCTCAGACACGCCTCCACATACCAGATGAGGTTGTAGTCCTTGTCCGGCGTACCGGTCACGCCGCCGGTCTCCGTGCTGCTGGTCATGAGGGCCTCCTCCAGCGGTTGTCGTTCCGGGAGCGCCCGGGTACCCGTTCCGCGCGGGCCAATCAGCCGACGTCCCACAGGAAACGATGCGTGTGGATGCCGAAGTACGGGAACGAGCGGACCTCTTGGACCCCCTCGACGTTGCGTACGACGTCGTTGACGAAGTCCAGCAGGTCCCGGGGGCCGGGGGCGACCACCTCGGCGAACAGGTCGAAGCCGCCGGAGGTCAGCACCGAGTAGACGACCTCGTCACGCCGGGCGAGTTCGTCGGCGACGGTCCGCGGGTCGCCGTCCACGCCGATGCCGAGCAGGGCCATCGCCTGGCCGCCCATGGCCATCGGGTCGGTGACGCCGACGACCTGAACCGCCTTGGAGTCCAGGAGCCGTTGCAGGCGCTGCCGTGCGGCCGAGGCGGACAGGCCGACCTTCGGGCCGAGGTCGGCGTAGGCGATGCGGCCGTCGGTCTGGAGCTCGCGCAGGATGGCCCGGTCGATCTCGTCCACGTGCTTCCTTTCGGGGTCTGTCATCCGGCCAGTTCGGTCAGGGCGGCGGCGAAGACCTCGGTGTGGGTGTCCACGTCCGCCTCGGTGGTGTCCGGGCACATCAGCGCCATGTTGTGGAAGGGCGTCAGGAGGATGCCACGGTTGGCGAGGTGGACGTGCAGGAAGTCCTCCAGCTCGGCGTCGCCGGCCGCTTCGGACTCTGTGCCGGTGCGGGGCGCCGGGGAGGCGAAGCGGTACTCGGTGCGGGCGCCGAGCCTGCTCACCGACCAGGGCAGGGCGTGGGCGTCGATGCCCGCCCGGACGCCGGCCTCGAACCGCTCCGACAGCTTCGCCATCCGGCCGAACGCCTCGTCTGTCAGGACGTGTTCGAGCGTGGCGCGCATCGCCGCGACCGAGAGGGCGTTGCCCGCCAGGGTGCCGCCGACGCCGCCCATGTCGACGAGGTCGAGGTCGTCGCGGTCGAGGAGCCGGTCCGCGAGCTCGGCGGACAGCCCGTACGCGCCGGCCGGGATGCCGCCGCCGATCGCCTTGCCGACGGTCAGCAGGTCGGGCTCCAGGTCCCAGGCCGCCGTGCAGCCGCCGGGTCCGGCGGAGAGGGTGTGGGTCTCGTCGTTGATGAGCAGGGTGCCGTGCTGCCGGGTCAGCGCCCGGACGCCCTCCAGATAGCCCGGTTCGGGCAGCACGATGCCGATGTTGGTGAGCGCCGGTTCCATGAGGACGGCGGCCACGTCGCCGTGGGCCAGTTCGCGCTCCAGCTGCTCCAGGTCGTTGAACTCGGCGACCCGGCTGGTGAGGGTGACGTCGCAAGGGGCGCCCACGTTCCCTGGGCGGGCCACGCCATGACCGTCGGGGCCGACGACGATCAGGGACTCGTCGACGCTGCCGTGGTAGCTGTAGCTGTTCACCAGGATCTTCGGGCGGCCGGTGACGGCGCGGGCGAGCCGGATGGCCCACCGGTTGGCGTCGGTCGCCGTCAGCGAGAAGCTCCAGCGGGCTAGCCCGAAGCGGCGGGTGAGTTCCGCGCCGACCCACTCGGCGTCCTCGGTCGGCAGCATCGCCGTGGCGCCGCCCTGCTCGGCGAACCGGCGCTGGACCGCCTCGGCCACCGGTGCGGGCGAGTGTCCGGCCATCGCGCCCGTGTCGCCGAGGCAGAAGTCGATGTACTCGTGCCCGTCGATGTCGGTGACCCGGGCGCCCCGGGCGGTGTCGAGGTAGCGGGGAAAGGACCCGGCGGTCTTGTTCATCCAGGTCATCGGCACCCGCCCGAAGAGATGCCCGGCGCGCGCGTACGCCTCCTCGGAGCGCGGGCAGCGGCGCTGGGCCTGCGCCCTCTCGCGGGCCAGGAGGTTCTGGAGACGGGTGCGGTCCATGGGCTCTCCGAGCGTGCGTACGAAAGAAAACTGGGCAATCCCACTCTAGAACGATGGATTCAAGCGTCAAGACAATCGAATCAAGTGTCTCACTGGGTCACATGTCCCACTGGGACATCAAGGTGTAGCCTCGAGGGCATGAACGAGGACCGGCGCCAGCGCAAAGCCCGGCAGACCAGGAACTCCATGGCCGCCGCGGCCGTCGACCTGATCCTGGAGCGCGGCCTCGCCGCCACAACGGTGGAGGCGATCGCGGAGCGCGCGGACGTCACGCGGCGCACCTTCAGCCGGCACTTCGCCGGCAAGGAGGACGCGGCGCTGGACTTCGTCCGCGGCGACGGCGACCGCATCAACGCCCTGCTGCGCGAGCGGCCGCCGGTGGAGCCGCCGCTGCTCGCCTACCGCAGGGCGGTGCGCGCCTGGCTGGCCGACGAGGACAACCCGGCCTGGCATCTGCGCCCGAGGATGCGCGCACTCCTGGCACTGGTGGACCGCGAGCCCGCCCTGTTCGCCGCCTACGAACGCATCCGGGTCGACGCCCAGGAGGACTCGATCCGCATCCTCGCCGAGCGGCTCGGCACCGACGACGTCCGGGACGTACGCCCGGCCGTCGTGGTCGACGCCGCCGCCGGCGTCCTCACGGCCGCGCTGCGCATCTGGGCGCGCGGCGCCGCCGACCCCGACTCGGGAGCCGCAGACCTCGCCGCCCTGGTGGAGCGGGCCTACGACGCCCTGATCTCGGAGGCCGCGTCCGCGGTCCCCGACAGCACTGCCGAAGAGTGAGAGCACCATGAGCACCACCACTGATTACGCCGCCGAGTTCACCGGCAGGACCGCCCTCGTCACCGGAGCCGCGTCGGGCATCGGCCTCGCGACCGCCCGCCGGCTGGGCGCGGGCGGCGCGAACGTCGTCATCGCCGATCACAACGCCGAGGGCGCGGAGCAGGCCGCCGCCGCCCTGCGGGCCGACGGCGTCAAGGCCGCCGCGGTCGAGGTCGACGTGACCCGCCCCGACTCCGTCGAAGCGGCCGTCGCCTTCGCCGTCGACACCTACGGCGGCCTGGATCTGGCCGTGAACAACGCCGGTATCGGCGGCCCGAGCGCACCGACGGGCGAGTACGACATCGAGGCCTACGACCGTGTCGTGCGCACCAACCTCGACGGCGTCTTCTACTCCCTGCGCTTCGAGCTGCCCGCCATCGAGACGACCGGCCGCGGCGGCGCGATCGTCAACGTGGCGTCGATCCTCGGCTCCGTGGGCTTCGCCGGCTCCCCCGCCTACGTCGCCGCCAAGCACGGCGTGGTCGGCCTGACCAAGACCACGGCCGCCGAGTACGCCGCGAAGGGCATCCGGGTCAACGCCGTCGGCCCCGGCTTCATCGAGACGCCCCTCCTCCAGGGCATGGACCGGGCCGCGTACGACGGACTGGTGGGCCTGCACCCGGCGGGCCGTCTCGGCCGCGCCGAGGAGGTCGCCGAGCTGATCGTCTTCCTGCTCTCCGAGCGCGCCTCGTTCGTGGCCGGCAGCTACCACCTGGTCGACGGCGCCTACACCGCCGTCTGACCGCAGAAGGGACTCCGTCATGAAGGCACTTCAGTACCGCACCATCGGCGCACCGCCCGAGGTGGTCACCGTTCCCGATCCCGAACCCGGGCCCGGACAGGTCCTGTTGAAGGTCACCGCCGCCGGTGTGTGCCACTCCGACATCGCCGTGATGAGCTGGCCCGCCGAGGCGTTCCCGTACGAGCTTCCGCTCACCCTCGGCCATGAGGGCGCGGGCACGGTCGCCGCGCTGGGCACGGGAGTGACCGGGGTCCGCGAGGGCGACTCGGTCGCCGTGTACGGACCGTGGGGCTGCGGGGCCTGCGCCAAGTGCGCGGAGGGCAAGGAGAATTACTGTCTGCGCGCCGACGAGCTGGGAATCCGTCCGCCGGGGCTCGGTGCGCCGGGGGCCATGGCCGAGTACCTGCTCGTGGACGATCCCCGGCATCTGGTGCCGCTGGACGGGCTCGACCCGGTCGCCGCGGTGCCGCTCACGGACGCCGGGCTGACGCCGTACCACGCGATCAAGCGGTCGCTGCCCAAGCTGGTGCCCGGATCGACCGCGGTGGTGATCGGTACGGGCGGACTCGGGCACGTCGCCATCCAGTTGCTGCGCGCGCTGACACCGGCCCGGGTGATCGCGCTGGACGTCAGCGAGGACAAGCTGCGGCTGGCCCGTGAGGTCGGGGCGCACGAGGCGGTCCTGTCGGACGCGCGGGCCGCGGACACGGTGCGCGGGCTCACCGGCGGCCTTGGCGCGGAGGCGGTGTTCGACTTCGTCGGCGCCGAGCCCACCGTGCGGACCTCGGGAGCCGTCGCGGCGGTCGAGGGCGACGTGAGCATCGTCGGTATCGGTGGCGGGGCGCTGCCCGTCGGGTTCGGGCTGCTGCCCTTCGAGGTGTCGGTCAGCGCGCCGTACTGGGGCAGCCGGGGCGAGCTGATCGAGGTGCTGGCGCTGGCCCGGGCCGGCGCGGTGTCGGTGCACACCGAGACGTTCTCGCTGGACGAGGCCCCGCTCGCCTATGAGCGGCTGCACGCCGGGAAGATCGACGGGCGTGCGGTGATTGTGCCGCACGGCTGATCCGAGCGCCGGGGAAGGCGTCAACCGGCCTTCCCCGCACGGCATTTCAGACAGTCGACGCAGAAGTGAACAGAGAGCGTTCGGTTTCGGAGCGAAGTCTCGATCAACCGTGCGAGAGGGGTCGGCGACGGTGTGTACTGTGCTGCGAGCGCCTAGCCACCGGCACTCGGACTCGCCCCTGCCCGACTTCCCCTGGAAACCGATTCGATGATCGAATTACCGGACCTGGCCGTCGGCGGTCTCGCCGTCGGCACACTGTCCGCGCTCGCCCTCGGCGGCGGTCTGCTGCGCTCACGGCGTCAACTGACCCGGCAGCGAACCGAGACGGACGCCCTGCGCTCCCGACTCGACGGCGCGCTGCAGACGTTGACGGCCGAGGTCGAGCACCTGGCGGCACAGCGGGCACCCGCCGCCGCCCGGCAGCTCGCCCATCCGCACGTGACGGTCCCGGGCCCGCTCCATCCGCACACCGCGGGAACGCCCCTGGGCATCGCCCTGGAAGGCGTGCTGCTGGGGCTGCGTGCCGAGCTCTCCGCACAGCGCACCCGTATCGACGCGGCCGCGCAGGCCGGGATGCGCGGCGCCACCCGGGAGATCCAGGCGGCCCTGTACCGCCTGCAGGACGCCCTGCGTCAGCTGCAACAGCGCTACGACGACCCGGAGTTGGCGCAGACACTCTTCCAGCTGGACCACGAGAACGAGCAGTCGCTGCGGCGGGCGCAGGTCGCCGCCGTGGTGTGCGGGGCCTGGGTGGGGCTCGCCCGCGAGGAATCGCATCTGGTGGACGCGGTGACCGGCGGACAGTCGCGGCTCGCGGGCTACCACCGGGTGAAGGTCCACAACCATCTGGAGACGGGCACCGCCCTGGTCTCGCACGCCGTCGAGCCGGTCGCCATCATCGTCGCCGAGCTCCTCGACAACGCGCTGCGCCACTCCGCGCCCGACACCGACGTCGTGGTCAACCTGGAACACGTCCATCACGGCGTCTGCGTCACCGTCGACGACGCGGGCGTGGGCATGACCCAGGACGAACGGGCCCACGCCCAGCGGACGGTGGCCGGTACCGAGCCGATCCTCCTCACCAGCCTCGGCGATCCGCCCCGCATGGGCCTCGCCGCGATCGGCCAGCTCACCCGGCAGTTCGATCTGGGCGTCGACCTCTCCTCGCCGTCCCCGTACGGCGGGGTACGCGCGGTACTGAGAGTCGAGAGCCACCTCCTCAGCCGTATCGACCCCGTCGAGCAGCCACCGGCGGTCAGCACACCGCGCTCGACACGCAAGGCCACGGTGGATGCCTCCCACGGCTACGGCACCGACGACGCCGCCGCCCTCACCGGGCACCACGACGGACTGCCACAACGCCGCCGTCGTACCCGCGCCGCCGCTCCGAAGGCATCCGCGGCCGAGCACCCGGCACGCAGTCCCGAGGACGCCGCCGCCGCGCTCGGCGCCCTGCAGTCCGGCACCGCCGCGGCCCGCGCGGACGGTGCCGCCACCGACGTACCGACGAACGAGACCGACCACGAGGGAGGACCGGCTCGATGACCAGCCGCGACGCAGGCGACACGGCATGGGTACTGGAACCGATCCTCGAGGTGCCACATGTCGTGGCCGCCGTCCTGCTGACCCGGGACGGCCTGGTCACGGGGTACACCGACGCGCTGTCGCGGCCCTCGGCCGAGCGGGTGGCCGCGATCACCAGCACCGTGCAGGGGGCGTGCCGTACCGCCGCGGCCGCGTTCGCCGACCGGGACCGGGCCGAGATACGGCAGGTCGTCATCGAGTCGGACCACGGGTACGTCCTCATCGTGCCGACCGCCCACGGCACCTGCGTGGCCGCGTACGGAAGCGGCGAGGTGCGTCTGGACCTGCTCGCGCACCGCGTGCACTCGCAGGTGGCACGGCTGGGCGAGAAGGCCATGGCCACCGCACCCCGAGGGAGCGACGACGGCGCTCCGGCATGACCGGCCGCCCCCTGGTCCCCGCGTATCTGTCCACCGGCGGCACCGCCCGCCCCAGCCGCCCGCACCTGGAACGGCTGTCGCTCCTCACCACCACCGGCACACCGACGCCGGTCGGTCTCCCGGCCGCCGAACTGGCCCTCCTGGACGCCCTGGAGGAGGGCTCGCTGACGGTGGTGGAGGCCGCGGCCCTGCTCCGGCTCCCCGTCTCCGCCGTCCGTGTCCTGGCGGGCGCCCTCCTCGACCGGGACCTGGTGGTGTCCCGCGCCCCGGTCCCGCCCGCCGAACGGTTCGACCCCGACCTGCTGAAGAGAGTGGCCGATGGCCTCCGCGCCCTCAAGCACAGCTGACAGCGCCCCCGGCACACCCGGCCGCGTCCATCTGCCGGACACCGCCCGCGATCTGGTGAAGATCCTGGTCACGGGCCCCTTCGGGGTGGGCAAGACGACCCTGATCGACTCGGTGTCCGAGATCGTGCCCCTGCACACCGAGGAACAGCTCACCGAGGCGTCCGCGCAGGTGGACGACCTGGAGGGGGTACGGGACAAGTCGACGACCACCGTCGCCATCGACTTCGGGCGGATCAGCCTGGCGGGCGGGGTCGTCCTGTATCTGTTCGGCACGCCCGGACAGGAACGGTTCCGGTCCTTGTGGGACGACATCGCCTACGGCGCGCTGGGCGCCCTCGTCCTGGTCGACAGCCGCCGGATCGACGCCTCCTTCGACGTCCTCGGCCTGGTGGAGGAGACCGGGCTGCCGTACACGGTCGCCTTCAACGCCTTTCCGGACGCGCCGAGCCACCACACCGAGGAACAGCTGCGTGCCGCCCTGGACCTGGAGCCGGGCACGCCGATGGTCACCTGTGACGCGCGGGACGCGAACTCCTCGATCGACGCACTGCTCACGCTGGTCCAGCACCTCATCGACCGCCACCCCTCGGAGAGCCGGTGACCACCTACCCCCCTGCCCGGCAGGACTTCTCCCGCTCCGCCCCCGTGCGGCTGTGGGAGGACGGATTCGCCCTCGACCCGTACCGCTACTACGACGACCTGCGGGCCCAGGGCCCGGTCGGCTGGGCGGAGTTGGCGCCCGGCGTGCCGGCGTACGTCGTCACCGACCGGCGGGCCGCGCTGGAACTGCTGCACGACACGGAGACCTTCTCGCACGACCCTCGACCGTGGGAGTCGACGGTCGCCGACGACTCCCCCGTGCTCGGCATGATGCGCTGGCGGCCCAACTCCCTGTTCGCGGACGGCGCCGCCCATGCCCGCTACCGCACCACCCTGATCGACACCTTCGACCTGGTCGAGCCGCACGACCTGCGGGCCCGCGTGCACCGGGCGGTGCATCTGCTGGTGAGCCGGATCGGGCCGAAGGGCGAGGCGGATCTGGTGGGCGAGTTCGCCCGGCCGCTGATGGCGCTGGTCTTCAACAGCCTCTTCGGGCTGCCCGACAGCCAGAGCGAGCGGCTCAACCAAGCGCTCGGCAAGATGATGGAGGGCGGCGACCAGGCGGCCGCGGGCGAGGCCGAGTTCGGCGGCTACGTACTGGAGTTGATCGCCGCCAAGGCCGAGCGGCGCGGCGACGACCTGCCGAGCCACCTCCTGGACCACCCGGCGGGGCTCACCCCGGAGGAGGTCACCTGGCAGGTGTTCCTCACCCTCGGGGCCGGTCACGAACCGACCGCGAACCTGGTGTCCAACGCGCTGTCCCGCATCCTCGGCAACCCGGCCTACTACTCCACCCTCACCAGCGGCGCCCGCCCGGTGATGGACGCCGTGGTCGAAGTGCTGCACCACGAGACCCCGCTCGCGAACTACGGCGTCCACTACGCTCGTCGGCCGATGACCTTCCACGGCACGTGGATCAGAGCGGCGGTGCCGGTCGTGGTGTCGTACGGGGCGCTCGCCCACTTCGCCGAGCAGGAGGTCGTCGAGGGCCGACACCCCAAGGACGCCTCCCACCTGTCCTGGTCGGCGGGCCCGCACGCCTGCCCGGTCAAGCAGCACACGCTGCTCATCGCCACCGAGGCGATCGAGCGGCTGACCCAGTGGCTGCCCGACCTCGCACCCGTGCTGCCGCGCGAGCGGCTCGCCTGGCGGCCGGGCCCGTTCCACCGTTCGCTGACGGCGCTGCCCGTCAGGTTCAGCCCTCGCTCCCCCGACCAGCCAGGAGATCCGTCGTGACCGTGACCGACCGCATCGACCGCTTTGTCATCGACCCGTCCGGTTCCGACATCGCGGCCGAATGCGCCCGGCTGCGCGCCTTCGGCCCGATCGTCCCCGTCGAACTGCCCGGCGGCATCCCCGCCTGGGCGCCCACGGGTTACGACACCCTCAAGGAGCTGATCCTCGACCCGCGGGTCAGCAAGGATCCGCGGCTGCACTGGCGGCTCTGGCCCGAGCTCGGCGAACACCCCTCGTGGGGCTGGGTCCTGGGCTGGATCGGCGTGGTCAACATGCTCTCCACCTACGGCGCCGACCACACGCGGCTGCGCAAGCTGGTGGCGCCGAGCTTCACCCACCGGCGCACCGAGGCGATGCGGCCCCGGGTGGAGGCGATCACGGCGGAGCTGCTCGACGCGGTGGCGGCGGACGACGCCGAGGTGGTCGACCTGCGGGCGGCCCTCGCCCATGCGCTGCCCATGCGGATCATCTGCGAACTCTTCGGCGTCCCCGACGAGTTGGTGGCCGACACCGCGCGGATGATCGCGGCCATCATGGACACCTCCGACCCGACTCCGGAGCACGCGGCGTCCGTGCAGCAGCAGATCGGCACGGTGCTGCCCGCGCTGATCGCCCACCGCAGCGCGCACCCCGGTGACGACCTGACCACCGAGCTGATCCGGGTGCGGGACGAGGACGGCGACCGGCTCAGCGACGAGGAGCTGCTGTACACGCTGCTGCTGGTCATCGGCGCCGGCTTCGAGACGACCGTCAACCTCATCGGGAACGCGATCGTCGCCCTGCTGCGGGATCCCGGGCAGCTGGCCGCGGTGCGGTCCGGGCGGATCGGCTGGGACGCCGTCGTCGACGAGACGCTGCGACTGCAGCCCTCCATCGCCTCGCTGCCGCTGCGGTTCGCGGTCAGCGACCTCGAGGTCGGCGATGTCACCGTCCCGGCCGGCGACGCCATCATCACCACCTTCGCCGCCGCCGGGCTCGATCCCGCCCACTACGGACCGGACGCGCACACCTTCGACGCCGCGCGCGGGGCGGACGATCATCTGGCGTTCGGAATCGGCGTGCACCGGTGCATCGGCGCACCGCTGGCCCGGGTGGAGGCCCTGACGGCGCTGCCCGCCCTCTTCGACCGCTTCCCCGACCTGCGTCTCGCGGTCGGGGAGGAGGAGCTGCGGCAGGTGCCGTCGTTCATCGCGTTCGGCTGGCAGGAGGTGCCGGTGCGGCCGCACGGCTGACAAGGCGAACAGGGGCAGGACCGGTCCCCCGTTCCGGTCGTGCCCCTGCGGCCCGTCGAACTTACGTGAACAACAGCGCGGTTGTGAACCGCACCGATGCCCGTTGCACGGCGCGGAGGACTCACCCGTGCACAGGTGAGTCCGAATGGCGCGTTTTCTCTGCGGTCAGCCGGGGCGGTTCCAGCTCTCCTGTCGCCAGATGGGCCAGGACCACCTCGTAGAGATCGCTGCCCGCGGCCAGCAGTTGCCGTTCCAGGACGGGCTCCGCGCTGCGGACGTGGTCGCGCACGGTCTGCGCGTGGACACCGAGTGTCTGCGCGGCCCGCTCGGAGTTCCCGCCGACGGCGATCCAGGTGCGCAGGGTACGGCGCAGATCGCGGGCGTCCGGGTCGAGGCGGCCCAGCAGGTCCAGGGCCCAGGTGCGCAGGGCGGGGCCGGACAGCACGTCCGCTAGCGGGACGGGCCCGGACCGCTCCCTTCCGGGTGCCTGTTCCGTGCCTGCCCGGGTGTTCAGTGCCAGGTGGACCAGGGCCCGGACGGTGAGGTCGGAGAAGTCCGTGCCGAGCAGGCCCTCCACTCGCTCCATGCGGGCGCGTACGGTGTTGCGGCTGACGCCCAGGACCTTGGCCGCGCTCACGGCGGTGAACTCCAGGCCGAGCCGGGTGGTGGCGATGAGTTCACCGTGGGTGTGGTGGGCCAGTACGTCGAGCGGGCGCAGCAGGTCCGCGGTCCAGCCGTGCAGGAGCGCCGGGTCCATGAGGCGTTCCGGGTGGGTGCGTTCGGCGTAGACGGCGGCGTTGTCGGGCCGGAAGTGCGCGACGGCGAGGGCGCTGACGGCCTGTCCGTAGGCGGTGGCGGTGCGGGCCAGGGTCTGCCGGGAGCTGCCGCCGATGAAGGTGTCGGGGCGGCCTTCGACCAGTGAGCGCAGCTCCCGGGCCGCGGTCTCGGCGGGGGCCACGACGATCACATGCCGGTCCACGGCCGGGCAGCGCACGACCAGGGCCTGCTCCTCGGTGACGGCCAGGCACTCCTCGGCGAGCCGGTCGCGTTCCTCGATGGTGCCTTCCACGACGTAGACGCACGCGGAGTCCGTGTCGAGCAGCCCGGGCCACAGGCCCGCGGCGACGCGGCGCGCGGAGACGATGTCCTCCACCATCAGCAGCTGCAGGATCGCCAGTCGCAGGTCGGCGGTGGCCCGTGCCAGCCGGAGTCCGGCGGCGGTCGTCTCGCGTGCCCTGAGCAGGAGTTCGACGACCTGGGCGGTGTGCGTCAGCGTGTCGGCGGCCCGCCGGTCGAAGGGCGCGGGCCGGGACACGGCCAGCACGCCCGCCGTCGCGGAGTGTGGCTGCTCCACCCTGACCAGGCGCTGGTGGCGTCCCTCGCCCTCCCAGGCGGCGGAGGCGATCCGGCCGGCGACGATCTCGGCGACCAGGTCCTCGTCGAGCGGGACACGGGTTCCGGCGATCAGGACGCCTTCGCCGTTCTCCAGGGCGGCCGTCCCGTCCACGCTGTCGGCGAGCCAGGCGACGACCCGGCGGACGTCCCGTCCGGTGGGCCGCAGATGGTCGAGCAGTTCCTCCGCCCACGACGCGCCGGCGCCCTTCACCCGACCGTCCTCCCCGCCAGCCACGGCACCCGTCTCCTCGTCCCTCGCATCGACCTCGGCACAGTCGTCGGGGACGTTACCTCACCGATGGCCAGGGGTCTTCCCGCTCCGGACGGTGGGCGGAGCGGGCCCTGCGGCCCGGGCCTGCGTCGCCGCCGCCCCCGGACGGCATAAGCTCGGCGGATGGCGAAGTACTTCGACGTGCACCCCGACAACCCCCAGCCGCGCACCATCTCCCAGGTCGCCGACAGCATCCGCGACGGGGCGCTCATCGCGTATCCGACGGACTCCTGCTACGCGCTCGGCTGCAAGCTGGGCAGCCGTGACGGCATCGACCGTATCCGGACGATCCGCAAGCTGGACGACCGGCACCACTTCACCCTCGTCTGCCAGGACTTCGCGCAGCTCGGCCAGTTCGTACGGGTCGACAACGACGTGTTCCGCGCGATCAAGGCCTCGACGCCGGGCAGTTACACCTTCATCCTCCCGGCGACGAGGGAGGTGCCGCGCATGCTCCAGCACCCCAAGAAGAAGACGGTCGGTGTGCGCATCCCCGACCACGTCGTCACGCACGCCCTGCTCACCGAGCTCGGGGAGCCGCTGCTGTCCAGCACGCTGCTGCTGCCCGACGAGGACGAGCCGATGACCCAGGGCTGGGAGATCAAGGACCGGCTCGACCATGTGCTGGACGCGGTCGTCGACTCCGGCGAGTGCGGGACCGAGCCCACGACGGTCATCGACTTCTCGAACGGCGAGGCGGAGATCATCCGGCACGGGGCGGGGGACACCACCCGGTTCGAATAGGGCCCAGGGGGTGCCGCGACGCAGTTGGATGGCGGGTGAAACCATATCGGCGGCCCCACCTTCCCGGGTCGGCGAACCGCTCGCCGCCCGTTGCGCAGAGAGGCAGCCCCCATGACCTCCGTACAGGGAACATCCGTCGACATCCGCACCGAGGACGGCGTCGCCGACGCCTACCTCGTCCATCCCGGCGACGGACTCCCCCACCCGGGTGTCCTGCTCTACCAGGACGCCTTCGGCCTGCGCCCGCACCTGGAGTCGATGGCCGACCGGCTCGCCGGGGCCGGTTACACGGTGCTCGTCCCGAATGTGTTCTACCGTCACGGACGCTCTCCGGTCTTCGAGCTGCCCGAGTTCATCGACACCGACAGTCGGCCCGACCTGTGGGACAGCATCGGCCCGGTCATGCAGTCCCTGACCCCCGAGCTCGCGATGCGCGACGCCGGCGCCTACCTGGGATGGCTGGGCGGGAGTCCGCTCGTCGCCGACGGTCCGGTCGCGCTGACCGGCTACTGCATGGGCGCCCGGCTCTCCCTGCTCACCGCGGGCACCTATCCGGACCGGGTGGCGGCCGCGGCCGGTTTCCACGGCGGGCGGCTGGCGACGGACGCCCCGGACAGCCCGCACCTGGTGGCCGAACACATCACCGCGGAGCTGTACTTCGGCCACGCCGACGAGGACTCCTCGCTGCCGCCGGAGCAGATCCGGCTCCTGGAGGACACGCTCACCAAGGCGGGCGTACGGCACCGCTGCGAGGTCTACCCGGGCGCGCACCACGGCTTCACGCAGGCCGACACCGCCGCGTACCACCGCGAGGGCGACGAGCGGCACTGGGCGGCTCTGCTGGACCTGTTGAAGCGCACGTTCTGAAGCACGCGTTCCGGACCGGAGGGCGGCACGCCAGGCAGGTCCTGGGTGCCGCCCTTCCGTGATCTCCACGGACGCCCCGAGTTCTGTCGATGTCATTGACATGCCCGCGTCGCGGCGCAACTCTGAGAGCGCTCTCAGAACAGGTACGGACCAATCCCCCAGCCACATCCCCCATCCACATCCCCCCACACGGAGGTGGAGAGTGCTCGGACGACTCAGGCACCAACTCCTCGCCACGGCCGCGACGGCCACCCTGCTCGGCGGGCTCCTCGCGCTCGGAGCATCGCAGCCCGCGAGCGGCGCGGTGCCCGCCACGATCCCCCTGAAGCTGACCAACAACTCCGGCCGAGGCGACGCCGTCTACGTCTACAACCTCGGCACCAACCTCGCGACGGGCCAGCAGGGTTGGGCCGACGCGAACGGCACGTTCCACGCCTGGCCCGCGGGCGGCAACCCGCCCACGCCCGCCCCGGACGCCTCAATCCCCGGCCCGGCCGCCGGGCAGTCCAAGACGATCCGGATGCCCAAGTTCTCGGGCCGCGTCTACTTCTCCTACGGCCAGAAGCTCGACTTCCGGCTGACCACCGGCGGCCTGGTGCAGCCGGCCGTGCAGAACCCGAGCGATCCGAACCGCAACATCCTCTTCAACTGGTCGGAGTACACGCTCAACGACTCGGGCCTGTGGCTCAACAGCACCCAGGTCGACATGTTCTCCGCTCCCTACGCGGTGGGCGTCCAGCGCTCCGACGGCACCACGATCAACACGGGGCACCTCAAGCCCGGTGGCTACAACGCGGTGCTCAACGGTCTGCGCGCCCAGTCGGGCGGCTGGGCGGGCCTGGTCCAGAGCCGCCCCGACGGCACGGTGCTGCGCGCGCTCTCCCCCGCCTACGGCCTGGAAACCGGAGCCCTGCCCGCCTCCGTGCTCGACAACTACATCAACCGCGTCTGGCAGAAGTACGCCACGACAACGCTCACGGTGACCCCGTTCACCGACCAGCCGAACACCAAGTACTTCGGCCGGGTCTCCGGCGGCGTCATGAACTTCACCAACTCCGCCGGCGCCACCGTCACCAGCTTCCAGAAGCCGGACGCGTCCAGCGTCTTCGGCTGTCACAAGCTCCTCGACGCCCCGAACGACCAGGTCCGCGGACCGATCTCCCGCACGCTCTGCGCGGGCTTCAACCGCTCCACGCTCCTGACCAACCCCAACCAGCCGGACACCTCCTCGGCGGCCTTCTACCAGGACGCGGTCACCAACCACTACGCCCGCGTCATCCACGACCGGATGGCCGACGGCAAGGCCTACGCGTTCGCCTTCGACGACGTGGGCAACCACGAGTCCCTCGTGCACGACGGGAACCCGCAACAGGCGTACCTCACGCTCGATCCGTTGAGCTGATCCCTGAGGACAGCGCAGTTGACGCTCCATCAGCCTGGTGGTGACCGCGGTCCCCACCAGGCTGATGGCTTGCGGGAACAGGGCTGCGTTCGATTCGATCGCTGCGTCTAGGGTGCGAGGCATGAGCTCGCAGACATATCTCTCCGAAGTGTTCTCCCTGGACGGCCGGGTCGCCGTGGTGACCGGGGGCAGTTCCGGCATCGGCAGGGCGATCGCCGGGGCGCTCGCTCGCGCCGGGGCAGGTGTCGTGGTCGTGGCGCGCAAGGAGGCGGAACTGGTCGCCACGGTCGACGAGTTGACCGCGGAGGGATGCCGGGCGGGGTGGGTGAGCGGCGACCTCGGCACCCGTACCGGGGTGCGGGAGGCGGCGGAGCGGGCGGTGGAGGTGTTCGGGGAGCCCGACATCCTCGTCAACAGCGCCGGGATCAATCTGCGGCCGCCGATGGGTGAGCTGGGTGAGGACGTGTGGGACACCACGATGGCGGTGAATCTGGAGGCACCGTTCCTGCTGGGCCAGCGGTTCGGGCCCGGCATGGCCGAGCGGGGTTTCGGACGGATCATCCACGTCACTTCGCAGCAGGCGCACCGGGCGTTCGTGCAGAGCGGCGCCTACGGGGTCTCCAAGGGGGCGCTGGAGTCGCTGGCCCGTTCACAGGCAGAGGCGTGGTCGTCGTACGGCGTCACCTGCAACACGCTCGTGCCGGGTTTCGTGATGACGCCGCTCAACGCGCGGCTGGCGTCCGACCCCGAGAAGGTGGCGGAGCTGGCCGCGCGCACGATGGTAGGGCGCAACGGTCTGGCCGAGGACTTCGCGGGGGCGGCGGTGTTCCTGGCGAGCGGTGCCTCCGCGTACGTCACGGGCCAGGCGCTTTTCGTCGACGGCGGGCTGTCGGTGCACTGAGCCTCGTACGGCAGCCCACGCGGCGGTGGCCGCACGTGAACGCGGCCCCACGGCCCATACGGGTCGCGGGGCCGCACCGGACGTCGCCGGGACCGCTCAGATACCGAAGGGTGCCGCGTAGCGGACCGTTCCGCCGGGCAGCGGGTGTGCCGCATCGAGGGCGAGGGCCATCATGGCCTCGTCCGGGACATCGAGGGTGATGCGGATGCCGTGCGCCGAGGCCCGGGTGAAGCCGAAGCGCGGGTAGTACGGCGGGTGTCCGAGGACGGTGACGAAGCGCTCGCCCCTCTTCCCGGCCGCATCGAGCGCGGCCCGGATGGCCGCCGACCCGGCGCCGGTGTTCTGGTACTCGGGCAGTACGGCGACGGGGCCCAGACACAGCGCCGGGGTGTCGTCGATGTGGCAGCGGGTCATCAGCGCGTGGCCGACGACCGTGCCGTGCCGGTCGGTGACGACGAGGGACAGGCCGTCGATCCAGGCGGTGTCGTTGCGAAGGGCCTCGACGAGATCGGCCTCCAGCGGGGTGTCGAAGGCCGCCAGGTCGATCGCTCGGATGGCGGGGATGTCGGCGCCGGTCTCGGCGCGCGTGATCCAGTCGGTGCGCATGCTCATGACGGGATGGGATCCCTTTCATGGAGGTGTTCGTGTGGGTGACGCCTCGCGAGCTCACGCTCCCGGCGTGGCGGCTCCGGTGGAGGTCAGACCGTCGCCCGGGGCGTGAGGAAGGTCCGGGCGCTGCGCACGGCAGTGGCCTTGAGCGCGGTCATCGACCTCGCCTCCCCGCATTCCTCGACTCGGGCACACACGAACGCGGGCGAGCCTACCGCTTGCGGCGCAGGGTCGCGGAGAGATGGTGCTGCAAGGCTTGGCCGACCGCCGCGAGGTCGTGGACGAAGGTGAGCGTGTCGTCGGTCAGGGTGTAGCGGCGGCGGGTGGCGGTGACGTCCTTGGCCGTGGGGGTGAGTGCCACGTCGTGGGTGGAGAGGTCGACGGCGCCGTCCGCCACCTGCCCGACCGCGATCTCCGCGATGCCGGTCGGCTGGGTGATCAGTGCCTCCACCCCGCCGTCGGGCTGGAGTCGCCACCAGCCGCTCTCCCGAGCCGCCGGGCGCAGGGGCGCCCCGTCTCCGTCGAGCAGCCAGGCCCTGGCCTCGTAGCGGAGGAAGGGGCGCCCGTCGTGACTGAAGGTGACCTCCTGCGCGTACCTGAAGTCCTCGGCGAGCGTGGGATATCCGCCCTGGCCCCGCCCGTGCCACGTCCCCAGGAAGCCGAGCACGGGTGCGAGCAGCGCGTGCGGAACGGGCGCCTCGTCGGGGTCGCGGCCGTCGGGGTACGGGATGTCCATGTGCTCTCCTGGGGTCGTGCCGGTGCCGGGTGAGAGCCTAGGCCGCCCGCCCTCGCCATCTCGCCCCCGCCACCGAAACGCAGGTGCGCTGCCCTTCCTCCGCGCCCGAGACTGGCCCACTCGACACCAGGGAGGGTCCCGACATGGTGGAACCGGTGACGTATGCCGTGCTGATCTGCGACGACGAGCCGCACGCCGCGCTGCTCACCCAGGTCGGAGGCCGCCCGCTGGACGTCGTCCGTGTCGTGCGGAAACTGACGGGGCTGAGCCTCTGGTACAGCAAGCTTCTCGTCTCCAGGGCGCCTGTCATCGTGCTCGACGACCTGCCGCGGGACATGGCGGAAGCGGTCGTGGCCGATTTGGTGGCGGCGGGTGCGCAGGCCGAGGTGCGGGCCGGGAGTTGAACGGGTCTGCCCGATTCCGGCGATTCACTCAGATGAGCGGCGTCAAGGTCGCCGCTTTCTGAGGCCACCCGCGCCGACCGAGTCGTTCATGGCCGGATCTCGTCGCTGAGTGACCAAAGTGAACCTGCGATAGTTCAGAGTTCACTGGTTACTGGCGGTAAATGCTTGCTTTACCCGGCTTTTACCCGTAGACCTTGCTCCACTAGCGGCCGTGACTCTGGGGGGAGTTGGCTTATGGAAGGCACGGTTGACGGGTTTCGCTACGGCGTCGTGACGCCGGTGGCGGCCTATCTCATGGCCTGTCTGGGAGGGGCGCTCGGACTGCGCTGCATCGTCCGGTCCCTGCTCGACGACCAGTCGTGGAAACCCGGTTGGCTGGCGCTGGGCGCCGCGTCGATCGGTTGCGGTATCTGGACGATGCACTTCATCGCCATGATCGGCTTCCAGGTCGAGGAGACAAGGATCCGCTACGACGTGGGCCTGACCCTCCTCAGCCTCGCCGTGGCGGTCATCGTGGTCGGCATCGGTGTCTTCATCGTCGGCTACCGCGGCGCCGGCACCGCCAACCTGACGCTGGCGGGCACGGTCACCGGACTCGGCGTGGCCGCGATGCACTACCTGGGCATGTACGCGATGCGGCTCAACGGCGCGGTCAACTACGACGTGTTGACCGTCGCCCTGTCCATCCTCATCGCGATCGTCGCCGCCAGCGCGGCACTGTGGGCCGCCGTCACCATCCGGGGGTTCATGACGAGCCTCGGGGCCAGTCTCATCATGGGCGTGGCCGTGTCCGGGATGCACTACACGGCGATGGCCGCGGTCAGCGTCCATGTGCACGGCACGACCGGAGGCACCTGGGACGGCGAATCGACCTCCTCGCTGCTCCTGCCGATGCTGCTGGGACCGGTCATCTTCCTCGTACTCGCCGGCGTGGTCGTGATGTTCGACCCCCTGCTCGTCATGGGCGACGGCGACTGGAACCGCCCCACCTCGCGCCGGCGCCCCGCCGAGGCGCCCCCCGAGGAACCGGCCGCACCACGGCACAGCTCGGCCTTCGACCCGCCCGCGGCACGCCTGCGCGCCCGGCAGCACCCGTACGAGGCGTCGCAGCGCACCGGCGAGTGGTGACCGGCACCTCCCGCCAACAGCCGCTCACCCCGGCGGCGTTCACGAGCGACAGGACGCCCCTCCCCCTGCTCGGCCTCCGCTGAACCATTGTTACGGTGCACCGGTGTCTGACTCATCACGCGATACCGCCGAGGGCGCCGGCTGGGGCGCCGCAGAACCCGGCGCATACGAGCGGCTGATGCCGCCCAAGGTCGAGAAGCTCTCGTGGCTCGACCCGCGGACCCTGTGGGCGGCCCGCAACGGCGTGCTGGCCTCCTGGTTCGGGGACCCCACCGGCCGTACCCGCAGCCGTTGGGTGGCCCAGCGGGCGGCGGCCGGAGCGCCCGCGGACAAGGTGATCCGGCGGGACGACCCGGACCGGTTCTCCTTCATGGTGATCGGCGACACCGGAGAGGGCGACGCGCCCCAGTACGCTGTCGTGCCGGGCTTCCTGAAGGTCAGTCAGGACACCCGCTTCTCCGTCGTCGCCAGTGACGTGATCTACCCGGTGGGCAGCGCCGACGACTACGGCACGAAGTTCTTCCGCCCCTACCAGGACTACCCGGCGCCCATATACGCGATACCGGGCAACCACGACTGGTACGAGGACCTCGGCGCGTTCATGCGCGTCTTCTGCGCCGACACCCCGGCACTCGCCCCCGAGCCCAGGCCGCGCCCTCTCAGCCGGGCCTGGCTGCGCTCCCTGCTCTGGCACCGTCCGAGCCCGCACGACGGACAACGCCTGGACCAGGCACGGCGGTTGCGCTCCGCGAGCGGCCAACAGGCGGCCCAGCCCGGCCCGTACTGGGCGATCGACGCCGGGCCGGTGCGGATCATAGGCATCGACACCGGACTGCTCGGGACGATCGACGCCGAGCAGGGCGCCTGGCTCCGCGAGGTGTCCCGGGGACCGCGCCCGAAGCTCCTCATCACCGGCTCGCCCCTGTATGTGGACGGGGAGCACCACCCCTGCCCCATCGACGGGGGCGGCACGGTCGACGACATCGTCCGCGACCCCGAGCACCACTACGTCGCGGCGATAGGCGGCGACATCCACAACTACCAGCGCTACCCCGTCGACGTGGACGGCCGCACCATCCAGTACGTCGTCTCGGGAGGCGGCGGTGCCTTTATGCACGCCACCCACACCATCCCGCGCGTCTCCGTCGCGAACGTCACGGAGCAGGACTTCCGCTGCTATCCGCTGCGCGGCGACTCCCTCGCCTTCTACAGCACCCTCTACGGGCGCCGGCTGCGGCTGCGCCGCTTCTTCACCCTCACCGAGGCCGACGCGGCGGCCGTGATCGCCGAGCGCCTGGGCATCCGCCAGACCCGCTCACCGGGCCGGCCCGCCCGCGTCACCTTCCGCACCCGTCTGGTCGCCAGTCTGCTGGGCGCGGGCGGCCGCCCCGACCGCACCTCGCGGTTCCGCCTCCCGGTCCGCAAGATCTACACACAGCTTTTCTCCCCCGGCTCCGCCACCTACAGCCCGCCGTTCTTCAAGTGCTTCCTGCGCCTGGACGTCACCCCGGAGGCGATCCGACTGCGCTGCCACGCGGCCACGGGCAATCTCCGGCAGGAGCTGGACCCGCCGGTCGAGGACGAGATCACCATCCCCCTGACCTGATCGCGGCGGCGGGGAACATCGCGGGCCCCGATCAAGTTGCCCCAGCTGTACGACGTCGATCGGTGCTCACCTGGAGGAGCCGGTGCCCCCCACCTCTCGCCCGTTGCGCAAGCTGGGCTTTCTCACCATCGGCCTCTTCGACGACGCGGATCCGCGCCGCGGCCACGAGTCCACGCTGGAGATCATCGAGCTGGGCGAGCGGCTCGGCTTCGACAGCGCCTGGCTGCGCCACCGGCACCTCCAGTACGGCATCTCCTCCCCGGTCGCCGTCATGGCGGCGGCCTCGCAGCGCACGAGCCGTATCGAACTCGGCACCGCGGTCATCCCGCTCGGCTGGGAGAACCCGCTGCGGCTGGCCGAGGACCTGGCGACCGTCGACCTCCTGTCCGGCGGCCGGATCAACCCGGGCGTGAGCGTGGGCCCGCCCATGCACTACGACCAGGTCAAGGACGCGCTCTACCCGGACACCGCCGACGCCGAGGACTTCTCCTACGAGCGGGTGCGGCGGCTGCTCGACTTCGTACGCGGCAAGCCGGCGACCGACTTCAGCGGCGTCGAGGGCTTCGAGGTGTTCTCCGACCGGGTGCAGCCGCACTCCCCCGGCCTGGGCCGGCGCCTCTGGTACGGCGGCGGCAGCCTGAGTTCGGCGCGCTGGGCCGGCGAGCACGGCATGAACTTCCTGACCAGCAGCGTCGTCAAGGCCGAAACCCCGGAGGAGACAACGGACTTCGCCCAGATCCAGCTCTCCCACATCAGGGCCTTCCGTGACCACCACCCCGACGGCGAGGCCGCTCGCGTCTCCCAGGGCCTGGTCGTCATCCCCACCGACTCGGCCACACCCGAACAGCGCGCGCGGTACGAGGAGTACGCGGCGAAGCGCACCCCTCGCACCACGTCGCCACAGGGCCCGGCCCGGCTGATGTTCGCGCCGGACATCGTCGGCACCTCGGCCGAGATCGCCGAACGGCTGCACGCGCACGTCGCGTTCCGCGAGGTCGACGAGGTCGCCTTCGCGCTGCCGTTCACCTTCGACCACGAGGACTACGTGCAGATCCTCACGGACATGGCCACGCGGCTCGGACCGGCACTCGGCTGGCAGCCGCCCGCCTGACGCGAGCCCGTCCAGGATGCGACGCCCGGCCGGCGGAGAGCACCGGCTCCAGCAGGCTGTGCACCCGGTCGCGGGTGCCGCGGGCCGCGTCGGTCCGATCCCGCAGCTCCTCCAGCAGCTCGTCCAGCCTCAGCTGCCTAGCCGTACCCGGGCCTCCCGGGGCTCTTCGGGGCCTCCCACCGGCGTCTCCTCCGATCCGTGGGCCGCACGGACGCCGCCCGCTCCGGTACCGCGCACGGTGTCGACCTGCCATGCGTGACGGCACGGAAACGGGTGCGGTGTCCTCGGGCCCTGCGGCCGCCCGCCGCGGGGCCGAACGGCTCGGGACGTGGACCGGTCGGTCCCGCCCGGGGGCGCGGAACCGGGACCTTCGTCCTCGATCACGGTGCCAATGGTCCTCGCCCTCCCCGGACCACTCCGAAGCGACCGATATGCCGGATTCCCGCTTGCTATACAGGGGCCGCCGCCACGCGATCAGCGACCGTCGGTTCCCGCTCACCCCGTCCCTGTCCTGGGAGGCTTCATGCTGTCCGCCGAGTCCACCGCCGCCGTGAAGGCCACCCTGCCCGCCGTGGCCGGGGCGCTCGACGAGATCACCACCCGGTTCTACGCCACGATGTTCCGCGACCGGCCCGAGTTGCTGGACGGGATGTTCAACCGCGGCAACCAGGCCGACGGCACCCAGCAGCGGGCACTCGCCGGCTCGATCGCCGGCTTCGCCGCCGCCCTCGTCGACGACCCCGGCACCAGGCCGGACGCCCTGCTGGCGAGGATCGCGCACAAGCACACCGCGGTCGGCGTCACCGACGCCCACTACACGATCGTCCACAAGTACCTCTTCGGCGCGATAGCCGAGGTCCTCGGCGACGCGGTCACCCCTCAGGTCGCCGAGGCCTGGGACGAGGTCTACTGGCTGATGGCCGGTGCCCTCATCGCCCAGGAGGCCCGCCTCTACCAGGAGGCGGGGGTGACGCCGGGCGAGATCTGGCGGCCGTGGACCGTCGTCGAACGCCACGAGGAGACCGCGGACGTGACCTCCTTCCTGCTGCGTCCCGCCGACGGCGGCCCCGCCCCGGCGGCGAAGGCGGGACAGTACGTCAGCGTCCGGACCCGCATGCCGGACGGCGTGCACCAGGTGCGCCAGTACAGCCTGTCCGCGGACCCCGGCGGCGACCTGCGCCGCATCACGGTCAAACGCGTCGCGGGGACGGACACGGCCCCGAACGGCGAGGTGTCGCATCTGCTGCACCGCACCGTGCGGCCCGGGGACGAGCTGACCGTCTCCGCGCCCTGCGGCGACGTCTCCCTCGATGAGGCCGACACACCGCTGGTCCTCGTCTCCGCGGGCATCGGCTGCACCCCCATGGTCGGCATGCTCGCCCACCTCGCGGCAACCGGCTCCACCCGCCGGGTCCTCGTCCTGCACGCGGACACCACCCCGCCCGCACACGCCCTGCGCGCCGAGACGCGTGAGCTGGCGGACCGGCTGCCGCACGCGGCGACCGAGTTCTGGTACGAGCAGCCCACGCCCGCCGAACCCGACGCGCACACCGGCCTGATGGACCTCACCGGCCTGAACGTGCCGACCGACGCCACCGTCTACCTGTGCGGCCCTCTGCCCTTCATGCGCACGATCCGCACCCGGCTGCTGAGCCTCGGCATCCCCGCACACCACATCCACTACGAGGTGTTCGGCCCGGACCTGTGGCTGCCTGACACGGCCTGATCACCCATCCGGCCCCGCGGTCCCCAGCCGCCGCCTGGACCGCATCACAGCGGCCCCGGTACCTGCGGAAGGACGGCATGCGGACGCCGGAACTCCGGTGAGAGTGCTCGTGCACGGCCATGGCGGGAATCCCTTCGTACCCGCAGCGTGCCCGCAGGAGTGAAGGGTCCTGTCCACAGGGCCCGTCGGGGTGCATGATCGGGCTCGGCACACCACCGGCACCTCGCCGGTGGCTGCTGTGCCGGACGGAGAGAGGCGGCCCATGTCCCGGAGCGCGGACGGACATCTTCCGGGGTGGCGCCGTTCGGTGCCCGGGCTCGGACCGCTCACCGGCTATCGACGTGCCTGGCTGCGAGGCGATCTGCTGGCCGGGGTCACCGTGGCCGCGTATCTCGTGCCGCAGGTCATGGCGTACGCGGGCGTCGCCGGACTGCCGCCGGTCGCCGGACTGTGGGCGATCCTGCCCGCCCTCGGCATGTACGCGCTCCTCGGCTCCTCGCGGCTCCTCTCGGTCGGCCCGGAGTCCACGACCGCGTTGATGACCGCCACCGTGGTCGCCCCACTGGCGGCCGGCGCCCCCGGCCGCTACGCGACCCTGGCGGCCACCCTCGCGATCACGGTCGGCCTCCTGTGCCTGGTGGCGCGGGCGGTGCGGCTGGGCTTCCTCGCCGACCTGCTCTCCCGGCCGGTCCTGATCGGCTACCTGGCGGGCGTCGCGCTGATCATGATGGTGGACCAGCTGCCGAAACTCACCGGCGCGGGGGCGTCAGGAACCACGTTCTTCCCCCAGCTGTGGTCCTTCGTGGGGAACTTGCCCGACGCCCATCCGGCCACAGTGATTCTCTCGGCCGTCGTGCTCGCGTTCCTCTTCACGGCGAACAGGTATCTCCGCGCCGTGCCCGCTCCCCTGCTCGCCGTGGTCCTGGCCACGGTGGCCGTGGTGGTGTTCGACCTCGACGACCGGTACGGCATCAAGGTGATCGGCGAGGTCCCGTCCGGTCTGCCCGGCCTCGCGTGGCCGGACTGGAGCGAGGTGCCGCATCTCGTCCTGCCCGCCCTCGGTGTGCTCCTGGTCGCGTACACCGACTTCATCCTCACCGCGCGGGCGTTCGCCGGACGCGAGGAGGACAAGGCCCCCGGTCTCGACGCCGACCAGGAGTTCCTGGCGCTGGGCGCGGCCAACCTCGGCGCGGGCTTCCTGCACGGCTTCCCCGTCAGCAGCAGCGCCAGCCGGACCGCGCTCGCCTCCTCGGCGGGCGCCCGCAGTCAGGCGTACTCCCTGGTCGCCGGTGTCGTGGTCCTCGCTGTCCTGCTGTTCCTCAGCCCTCTGCTCGCCCGCACACCGTCCGCCGTGCTCGGCGCGCTCGTCGTCTACGCCGCCGTCCGCATGATCGACCTGGCGGGCTTCCGCCGCCTGGCATCCTTCCGCCGCCGTGAACTCCTGCTCGCCCTCGGCTGCCTGGCCGGGGTGCTCGCCCTCGACATCCTCTACGGCGTGCTCGTCGCCGTCGGTCTGTCGGTGGCGGAGCTGCTGGTCCGGGTGGCCCGTCCGCACGACGCCGTCGAAGGCCTGGTGCCCGGGGTCGCGGGCATGCACGACATCGACGACTACCCGCGGGCCCGCACGATTCCCGGACTGCTGGTCTACCGCTACGACTCACCCCTGTTCTTCGCCAACGCCGAGGACTTCCGCCGCCGCGCCCTGGCCGCCGTCGACCAACAGACCCGGCCCGTCCGCTGGTTCGTCCTCAACACCGAGGCCAACGTGGAGGTCGACATCACCGCACTCGACGCGGTCGACGAACTGCGCCGCGAACTCGCCGGGCGCGGCATCCTGTTCGCCCTGGCCCGGGTCAAGCAGGACCTCCTGGACGACCTGGAGGCGTACGGCCTCACGGACTCCGTCGGCACCGACCACATCTTCCCCACCCTTCCGACAGCGGTGACCGCCTACCGGCAGTGGAGCGAGGCGAACCCCGAGGAGAACACGTCGAAGTAGCGGAGACGGGGCGCTACGGGGCCTCGGGGCCGAGCGGCCCGGTCCAGGGGCCGGGTGGCCCATGGACCGCCGTCGCCGGCGGGCGGAGCCTGGTGATGGCAGTTCCCACACCGTCGGGAGGCACGCCGTGATCACCACTCCCACGCCCAGCATGCTGCGGGCCCTGCCCGCCGAGCACCGGCAGCGGCTCATGCGCGCCGCCCACGAGGTCTCGTTCCCGCAAGGAACCCGTCTGTTCGAGGAGGGCGCCAAGGCGGACCGGTTCTGGATCATCCGCACGGGCACGGTCAAACTCGACATGCACGTTCCCGGCCGCAGCGCGGCCGTGATCGAGATCCTCCGGCACAACGAACTCGTCGGCTGGTCCTGGCTGTTCGCCCCGCACGCCTGGCACCTGGGCGCCACGGCGACGACGCCGGTGCGGGCGTACGAGTTCGACGCCACAGCCGTGCGCATGATGTGCCAGGAGGACCCGGCCATGGGCCACTCCATCGCCCAGTGGGTCGGCGACGTACTCGCCCACCGCCTGCGCTCCGCCCGGATCCGGCTGCTGGACCTCTACGCCCCGTACGGCGCCGGCAGCGCTGTCTGACCGGCCTTCTCGACTCCGAACAACCCGGCTGCCCGCCTCACCAGCGTCCGGCCTCGGTGCCGACGATCGGCTCCGACGGCTTGCCGTTCACGCCCACCGGGACGTCCCCGGCGAGCATCACCCGGTGCATGGTCCGCGGGAACCCGAGATGGGCGTTGTCGCCGGGGGCGAGGTGGATGGTGGCACGGTTGTCCCAGAAGGCCACGCTGCCCGGCTCCCAGCGGAAGCGAACGGTGTATTCGGGCCGGACGGCCTGCTCCAGGAGCATGTCCAGGATCGCGCTGCTCTCGGCTCGGGAGATGTCGGCGATCTGCTCGACGTAGTAGCCGTTGACGGAGAGGATCCGCTCCCCCGTCTCCGGGTGGACGCGTACCAGAGGGTGCAGCGAGGCGACCTGGTGGTCCAGCAGATGGCGGACGTAGGAGTCGTCTCCGGGACGGGACTGATAGCCGACGCCCAGCCGGTGCTCCACCCGTAGTCCGTCCACGAACTCCCTTACCGGGGCGGAGAGTCCGGCGTACGCGGCGGCCAGATTGGACCAGGTCGTGTCGCCGCCGTACGGCGGTACGGTCTCCGCCCGCAGGATCGTCGCGGCCGGCGGGTCGACACGGGCGCCGTGGTCGCAGTGCCAGCCGCGCAGCAGAGTGTGCCGGCGTCGCCGGAGCCACTCGTCGTGCTCCATGCCGAACCTGCCACCCAGTTCCAGCCGGTCGGCGGTCGTCTCCACCTCGGGAAAGCCCGGCGGCGAGGCACTGCCCCGCTTCCGCAGCACCACCGGCTCGCCGAACCGGCGCGCGAACGCCACCTGGCCCGCGTGATCGAGCCGCTGCTCCCGGAAGAACACCACCTTCCAGCGCAGCACCGCCGACCGGATCGCGGCGACCACGGAGTCGTCGAGTTCCCCGGCCAGGTCGACACCCGTGATCTCCGCCCCGATGTGCCCGGCGACCGGTTTCACCTCGATCCCCGGGATGTGCTCCGCCTGCGCCGTGCCCGTGTTCGTCGTCATCCGTACTCCGTTGGTCGTCCGCGGCCGCTCCCCGAAGATCGTGTCAGCGATCACGGGCCCTGGCGACAGGGCCTGCCCAGGAACACGTCCACCCGCTCGACGACGGTACGGAACTCCGGCGACGCGCACCCACGCCTCGGGATACGGGCGTTCACCGCCTCAGACGGCGAACTCCCGTATCCGCACGTCCCGGAAGACCGCCGTCCCGTCGATCGTGAAGAGCGCGAGGCCGGTGTCGACCAGATAGGGGAAGACCTCCGAGGAGTGCACGTACCGGCCGTCGTCCACGAACATCTCGACGGACGTACGGTCGACCAGGATCCGCAGCTTCACCGTGCGGGCGCCCGGGTCGAAGGGGCTGCGGCTCTCCTGCCAGCGGCCCGAGGCGTCCGGGTTCACCGTGGTGCGGCGGTTGAGGAAGGCGAAGTCGGCGTAGATCCCGGCGTCGACGTGCCGGCCGCCGTCGGCCGAGCGGCGCAGCTGGAGGCCCGCTCCCTTGAGTTGGTCCCAGGTGATCTCGCAGGTCAGCTCGTACGCCGTCCCCGTGTAGTCCAGGACGCGGGTGCCGCTCACCTCCAGGTCGCCCAGGTTCACCGTGCGCGACACATAGGAGTCCAGCGCGGCAACCGGCCGTGAGGCCAGGTAGTACCCGCCGGAGGACGCGCGCTTCAAGGTGACCTCGCGGACGATCGAGTCGGTGCCGTTGAAGCCGTCGGAGTCGATCGTGGGCGTGGTGTTCGCGTAGTCCCAGTTGTTGAGCCAGCCGATGGCGTACCGGGTGCCTTCGTCGACCGTGCCGTCCGGGGTCCGTTTCTCGAAGGTGACGGCCCCGTACCAGTCCCAGCCGTGGTCGAGCCACTGCGGGGCGTCCGCGTCGGCCGTGAACGCGGTGCCGTCGAAGGAGCCGGTCCAGTAGGCGTAGGTGTTGGGCAGTCCGGCGCCCTTGGCGTTGGCGCTCACGCCCAGCACCCACTTCCACGTGCCGTCGTCCGCGGTGACGCGGAACAGGTCGGGGCACTCCAGGACGCCGATGCCGCCCTTGACGAATCCGCTGACGTACGTCCAGGACCTCAGGTCGGCCGAGTGATAGAAGCCCACCTTGTCGTTCTCGGCGAGCGTCATCACCCAGCGGCCGCGTTCCTCGTCGCGGACGACCTTGGGGTCGCGGAAGTCGCGCACGCCGGGGTTGGGCAGGACCGGGTCGGTGCCGTGCGGGCGGAAGGTGCGTCCGCCGTCGGTGGAGTAGTACAGGAACTGCGCCTGGCGGTCGGTGCCACCACCCGGTGACATCGTGACCAGCACGATCACCGCGCCCGCGCCGAACCCCGCGGTGTTGCCGACGTCGACCACCGCCGAGCCCGACCAGACATCGCCGTTGACGGTGGTGTCCTTGGGTACGGCGATCCCCCGGTCGGTGAAGGAGACCAGGTCCCGGCTGGTGGCCAGCCGCCAGGCGGTCCCCGCCTCGGTGCCGCCCGTGAAGTAGTCCGCGTTGTACAGGTAGTAGTAGTGGTACTCGCCGTCGATCCACACCGGTCGCTGCGGATCGTTCTTCCACTGGTCGGGGACCGTGAAGTGGTAGGCGGCGCGGTACCGGGCGCACGCGGCGGTCGCCTTGGGCTTCGCGGCAGCCGGAGCGGCGGTGACCGGCAGCAGCACGGCCGCCGCGCCGGCCGTGGACCCCGCGAACAGCGCTCTCCTGGACAACCCACGCATCACACATCGTTCCTCTCGTCGGAAACGGCGGCTCATGGGTCCAGGACTCTGGGACCTAACTCGTTAAAGGTCAAGGGGTGCACGACTCTTGACAGCACCGGGCCGCGCTTCCCATCATCTGGGGCGTCAACCCTGAACTAACACGAGTTAGGCCCTTGGATGACCGACTCGCATCTCACCCGCCGCACGCTGCTGCGGTACGGCGCCTACGGCGCGGGCGCCGCCGCGCTCGCCGGTACCGCCGCCAGCTGGGACCGGCTCACCGGAGCCGACATCCCCGGACGCGACGACGGCTCGCTCGTCGTCGCCACGCTCGGCCCCGCCTACGGACCGGAGGCCGTGCGCACCCTCACCGAGGGCTTCCGGCAGGTCCACCCCGACATCAAGCTCCGGATCAACGCCGTGCAGGCCGTCGACTGGTCGGACTTCTTCGCGAAGATCCTCACCCAGATCGCGGCGGGCACCGCACCCGATCTCGTGTACGTCGCCACCGAGGGCGTGCAGTTGTTCGCGCAGCGCCTCGGGGTCCCGCTGGACGACTGGGTGAAGCGGGACGCCGAGGAGCTGCGCGAGTACTTCGCCGACGTCCACCCCTCGCTGGTGGAGTCGATGATGTACGAGGGCAGCCTCTACCAGTTGCCGGTCGAGTTCAACGCCGCCGACATGTACCTCAGCGACCAGGTCCTCAAGCGGGCGGGCGCGGACTTCCCGGCCCCCGACTGGACCCGCGACGACTTCACCGCCCTGCTGCGGGACATGAAGAAGTCCAGCGGCTCGCAGTTCACGCCGTACTTCTGGACGAACCGGCTGTGGGGCGGTGTGGTGCCGTGGCTCTTCGCCAACGACACCAATCTGCTCACCGAGTCCAAGGCGCCCGGCGGCACGTGGCTGTGGGACTCCTTCTACCCCGCCGCCGAGCGACAGGGGCGCGGCGGCGGGTTCCGGTGGACGACCCCGCAGGCCACCCATGAGCGGGTGGAGGAGACGTACGACTATCTCGCCTCCCTCATCCAGGAGGACCTGTGCAGCCGGCCCGAGGGCGGCAACGGCCAGAACCTGATCGGTGTGTTCTCCACCGGCCGGGTCGGCGTCACGCCCGCCGGCGGCTTCTGGGCGGGCGGTCTGCATCTGGCGGGCATGGAGCCCGACAGCTTCGACGTGCAGTACTTCCCGCGGTGGCGAACTCAGCGCATGC
The DNA here is from genome assembly GCF_044742595.1 of Streptomyces sp. NPDC087859. Taxonomy (NCBI): domain Bacteria; kingdom Bacillati; phylum Actinomycetota; class Actinomycetes; order Kitasatosporales; family Streptomycetaceae; genus Streptomyces; species Streptomyces sp. NPDC087859. Next base: position 40,375 of record NZ_JBIUUU010000008.1, read on the forward strand.
AGTTCGGCGCCGCCGGCTACGCGCTGCTGCGTACCTCGAAGCGACAGGACGAGGCCTGGGAGTTCATCAAGTACGCCGCCCGCCGGGACACCCTGATGCGGCTGTTCAAGACCAACCAGACCACCCCCGCCCGCCGTTCGATGCTCACCGCGGAGCGCTACCAGGAGATCGGCCCGAAGCACTGGCAGGTCTTCTACGACACCCTCGACAAGTTCCCCGACACCGGGCCCATCCCCGCCCCGCCGCAGGTGGCCGAGGTCGAGCAGGTACTGCTCAAGCACACCGGAACCGCGCTGGCCTCCCGGCGTGCGGTGGCCCCCGCGCTGCGTCGGATGCAGGGCGATCTGGAGAAGGCCATGGAGCGTGACGTATGACGAGCACTCAGACACCCGCGCCGGTCAGGACGTTCACCCCGCCCGCGACCACCTCACGGCCCTCGGCGCGTGACCGCGGCACCCGGCTGCTGGCCACGCTCTTCCTGGCGCCCACGATCGTCGGCATCGTCGTCTTCACCGTCGTGCCGATCGTCGGCTCGGTGATCCTGAGCCTGTTCCACTGGAACGTGATCGACGACCCGAGCTTCGCCGGGGCCGCCAACTACCGTGAGGTGTTCGGCGATTCGACCGTCCTGGTCTCCTTCCGCAACACGCTCGTGTTCATGGTGTTCGCGGTCGCGCTGCAACTGCTGATCGCCCTGGTCCTGGCTCTGGCGGTCAACGGGCGGATGCCGGTGTGGCTGCGGTCGGTGTTCCGCTCGGCGTTCTTCTTCCCGCTGGTGCTGTCCGCCGCGTCGATCTCGGTGGTGATGAAGTACCTGTTCAACCAGGACTTCGGCGTCGTGAACTGGCTGCTGGGAACGGTCGGGATCGCGCCGGTGCCATGGCTGACCTCGGAGAACGCGGCGATGGTGACGGTCGTCCTGGTCTATGTCTGGCAGCAGTTCGGGTTCTCGTTCCTGCTGTTCGTCGGGGGCCTGAACAACATCCCCAAGGAGATCCACGAGGCCTCCTCCCTCGACGGCGCGACCGGCCTGCGCAAGCACCTGAGCATCACCCTGCCCCTGCTCTCCCCCACCCTGCTGGTCGCGTCGGTGGTCGGGATCATCAACGCGCTCCAGGTCTTCGAGCAGCCCTACGTCCTCACGAACGGCGGTCCCGGTGACTCCACCCGGACCGTGGTGATGGTCATCTACGAGAGCGCGTTCGAACAGCTGCGCTTCGGTGAGGCCTCAGCGGTGGGTGTGCTGCTCTTCGTGCTGATCCTGGCGGTCACCGCCCTCCAGTTCCGGCTCAGCCGGCGATTCGTCCACTACCAGTGAGCCGGGTGACCTCCATGAGCCAAGCGACACTGAATCCGAGCCGTGCCCGCCACTCGCTCACCCCCTGGGCGCGGATCGCCGCCCTCGCCGTGTGCGCCCTGCTGACCCTCGGCCCGGTGATCTGGACCGTCTCCACATCCCTGCGCACCCCCGCCGAGTCCTTCGACCTGCCGCCGAAGATCATCCCGACGAACCCGACGGCGGAGTCGTACCGCGGGGTCTTCGACCAGATCGACGTCTGGCTGCTGGCGCTCAACTCCACGCTGGTGACCGCGCTGGTCGCCGTCGGCCAGATGATCACGGCCGGTCTCGCCGGATACGCCTTCGCACGCCTCGAGTTCCGGTTCAAGAAGCCGCTGTTCGGCCTGGTGCTGGCCACCATGATGGTGCCGTTGCAGGTGACCATCGTGCCGGTGTTCCTGGTGCTGAAGTCGATGAGCCTGACCGACACCCTGCTCGGGCTGATCATCCCGGCCTTCCCGACCGCGTTCGGCACCTTCCTGATGCGCCAGTACTTCCTCGGCATGCCGAAGGACCTTGGCGAGGCGGCGATGCTGGACGGCTGCGGGCCCTGGCGGATCTTCCGGTCCGTGTACGCGCCGCTGGCCGCGCCCGGCCTGGCGATCGTCGGCGTGCTGGCCTTCAACTACCACTGGAACGAGTTCTTCCGGCCCTTGATCCTGGAGACCTCCGGCCAGAACTACACCCTCCCGCTGGGACTGGTCTCCCTCCAGGGCAACCTCGGCACCGGCTCCATCTCGGTGGTGCTCGCCGGTGTCGTGCTCTCCATGCTCCCCGCCGTCGCCGTGTTCCTCGTCGGCCAGCGCCCTCTGCGCGAGGGCATCACCTCCGCAGGAGTCAACCGTTGAGCCACACCCCCGACGCCCCCCGGTTCAGGGTCCGTCCGCCCGCGAACTGGGTCAACGACCCCAATGGGCCGTTTCGTTGGCGGAACCGCTACCACCTGTTCTTCCAGCACAACCCGGATGCCCCGGTCCACGCGAACGTCCACTGGGGCCATGTCTCCAGCGCCGATCTCGCCGACTGGGAACATCATCCGGTCGCCCTCGCCCCGACCCCGGGCGGTCCCGACGAGGCGGGCTGCTGGTCGGGGTGCGTGGTCGACGACGAGGGCGTGCCGACCGCCGTCTACACCGGCGTCGACCGGCACCACACCGGGCTCGGCTCGATCTGTCTGGCACGTGCGCTGGTGCCTCAGGACGAGACCCTGACCGACTGGAAGCCGCTGCCCGCACCGGTGGTGGCCGGCCCGCCGGCCGGCCTGGACGTGGTGATGTTCCGCGACCCCTTCGTGTTCCGCAGCAACGGCCGACGGTGGGCGCTGGTCGGCGCGGGGCACGCCGACGGGACTCCGTCGGTGCTCGTGTACGACTGCGACGACCTGACCGACTGGCGGTTCGCCGGGGTGCTGCTCGACGGCGGCAACCCGGTCGCGGTGGATGTGTTCGGGGACAAGGCCGTCGGCTGGGAGTGCCCTCAGCTGTATGTGACGGCGAGCGGGGAGTGGGTGCTCGTGGTGTCGCTGTGGGACGGGGACCCGTGCTCCACCGGTTATCTGACGGGGCGTCTCCAACTTGTCGGAGACGGTGAGTTGCGCTTCGAGGCTCGCGCCGGCGGTCGGCTGGACCACGGACGGGACTTCTACGCGCCCGCCGTACTCCAGGAACCGGACCGGGCGTTGATGTGGGGCTGGTCCTGGGAGGCCCGCGAGCAGAGCGAGGTGGATCGCGCCGGGTGGGCCGGGGTCCTCAGCGCACCGAGGGTCGTCGATGTCCGTCCGGACGGCGCCCTGAGCGTCGTACCGGCTCCGGAGCTCGAACTGCTGCGTGCGGCCGAGCCGTTCACCACGGCAGCGGACCGTCCCACGACGCTGCCGGACGCCTACGACCTGACCGTGACCGCATCGACTCGCACCACCGTGCGTCTGCTGCGGTCCGCCTCGGGCGCGCGGCTGACCGTCCTGCTCGACCCGGACGAGGGGACGGTGACGCTCGACCGCGCGGACTGGCCGCGGGCACGGCCGGACGGCTCGGCGCCGATCGTGGTGCGGGCGCCCGCCGCAGAGGTGCGGATCCTCGTCGACGGCTCGCTGTTCGAGCTGTTCGTCGACGGCCGGGCCACGGTGACCGAGCGGGTCTACCGGCGGCCGGACGATGTGCCCGAGCTCGTCGTCACGGGCACCGGAGCCACGGTCACCGGCTGGGAGCTGGTCCCACCGACGCACGACTGACCACCGGGCAGGCGAGGCGCCGTACCGTCGCGGGCGAGGTCCTGCCGGTATCGATGGAGTCGAGGAGGAGCCGTGCGGCGGCCTCGCCCATCGCCCGGTGGGGCAGCGCGACCGTGGTCAGGGCCGGGGTGAGGTAGGCGGCCATGTGTTCCTGGTCGTCGTAACCCACGACCGACAGCTCCTCGGGGACCGCGATGCCGAGCCGGGTCGCCGCGTGCAGGACGCCGGCCGCGACCCGGTCGTTGTAGCAGAAGATCCCGGTGGGCCGCCGGTCGGCGGCGATACCGTCGAGGACACGCAGCGCGCCCTCGTACCCGCTGCTGATCTCTCCTCCGCTGCGCACCACCCACTCCTTGGGGACGGTGATGCCCTCGGCGCGCAGAGCGTCCCGGAAGCCGCGCAGCCGGTCGGCGGAGGCCATGTCGTCCTGGCCGCCCACCATGGCGACCCGGCGGTGCCCCTCTTCCAGCAGCAGCCGGGCCGCCGTGCGGCCTCCGGCGCGCTCGGCGGGGATGACGGCGGGCAGCGAGTCGTCCTCGGGGACGCAGTTGGCAAGGACGGAGTGGGTACGGTGCAGGCCCTCGGGGACGCGGACCCGGCGCAGGGACATGGCCGCATAGATGATGCCGTCCACGCGCCGGTCGAGGAGCTCGGCGACGGCCGCGTCCTCCTTGGCGGGGTCGCCGCCGGAGTCGACGGTCAGCACGAGGTGCTCGCTGTCCCAGGCGGTCTCCATCGCGCCGCGCAGCAGACGGCCCGCGAAGGGCGAGGTGGCGATCTCGTCGGTGACCAGGCCTATCACGGCCGTGCGGCGGCGGCGCAGACCGCGGGCGACGGGGTCGGGGCGGTAGCCGAGCCGGTCGGCGGCCTGCCGGATGCGTTCCTGGGTCGCGGGCGAGAGATTGCCCTCGGCGCGGCCGTTGAACACGAAGGAGACCGCGGTGTGGGAGACCCCGGCGAGCCTGGCGACGTCCTTCGACGTGGGACGTCCGCCCGGCTGCTGGTTCCGCTCGGTGCCGCCCATGCCGTCCGCCGCCTTCATCCCCCACCCGTCCGGTTGATCACGGCTCACCTTATCCGCGAGGCTGGGGGGACGACACGGTCGAGGGAAAAGGTCCAACAGTGATCGACAGCCCGGTACACACACTCAACGACGGTACGACGTTCCCGGCCATCGGCCTGGGCACCTGGCCCATGGACGACGCGCAGGCGGAGCGGGCGGTCGCGCAGGCCCTGCGGCTCGGCTACCGCCTGGTCGACACGGCGACGAACTACGGCAACGAGGCGGGAGTGGGTCTCGGTGTCACCCACAGCGGTGTCCCCCGCGAGGAGATCGTCGTCGCGACGAAACTCCCGGGCCGCCACCACGGCTACGAGGAGACCCTGGCCTCCTTCGAGGAGTCCCGCCGCCGCCTCGGCCTGGACCACGTGGACCTCTACCTCATCCACTGGCCGCTCCCCCGGCTCGACAAGTACGTCGACTCCTGGCGGGCCATGATCAAGCTCCGTGAGGAGGGACTGGTCCGTTCCATCGGCGTCTCCAACTTCACGGTGGAGCACATCGAGCGGTTGGAGAAGGAGACCGGGGTCCTGCCCGCCGTCAACCAGATCGAGCTGCACCCCTTCCTGCGCCAGGACGAGCTGCGCGCCTTCCACACCGCCAAGGGCATCCGCACCGAGAGCTGGAGCCCGCTGGCCCCCGGCTCGACGCTGCTGGACGACCCCGTCGTCGCCGCGGTCGCCGAGGCGCACGGGGTGACGCCGGGGCAGGCCGTCCTGCGCTGGCACACACAGCTCGGCTCGGTTCCGATCCCGAAGTCGGCGAACGCCGACCGGCAGCGCGCCAACCTGGAGATCTTCGGCTTCGAGCTCGGGCCCGAGCAGATGGCGGCGATCGCCGACCGGACCCAGGAGCGCCGGGGCGGGGATCCGGAGGTGCACGAGGAGTTCTGAGTTCTGCCGAATCCGGCCCGACTGCCCATCTCTGCCTCTATGTTCGCTGCGGAACGCCATCGATCTTCCGTTCAAGCGTCAGGAGGCCCTGTATGCGCACCTCGCTCCGCGTCGGCATCACCGGGGCGGTGGCCGCGGCCGCCGCCCTCACCTGTGGCACCACCGCCCAGGCGACCCCGCCGGGCCCCGGCGTCACGGCCAAGCTGATCAGCCAGGTCACCGTCGGGGGCACCGACTACACCGTCAGAGAGATCACCGTTCCGCCCGGCCAGGCCACCGGCTGGCACTACCACGGCGGCCCCGTGTACGGGTACGTGAAGCAGGGCACGCTCAGCCACTATCACTCCGACTGTGCCAGTGACGGGGTCTATCCGAAGGGCACCGTCGTCCGGGAGCCGGGCGGGCCGAGCGACGTCCATCTCGGCCGGAACCTGGGCGACACTCCGCTCGTCCTCGAGGTGTTGTACGTGCTGCCGCACGGATCGGCTTTCTCCGAGGACGTGCCGAACCCCGGCTGCGACTTCGAGTGATCAGTGCGGGGGCAGCGGCTGTTCGGCCCAGATCGTCTTGCCGGCGCCGGTCTGTCGGCTGCCCCAGCGCTGGGTGAGCTGGGCGACCAGCAGCAGTCCGCGCCCGCCCTCGTCGTAGGCGTGGGCGCGGCGCAGGTGCGGCGAGGTGGAACTGCCGTCGGAGACCTCGCAGATGAGGGTGCGGTCGCGGATCAGCCGGAGCTGGATGGGCGGGGCTCCGTAGCGGATGGCGTTGGTGACCAGTTCGCTGACGACGAGTTCGGTGACGAAGCCGGCCTCGTCCAGGCCCCATGTGGTGAGTTGCTCGGTGGCGGCCTGGCGGGCGTCGGCCACGCGGGCGGGGTCGGGGGTGATGTCCCAGGTGGCGACCTGGTCGGCGCCGAGGGCGCGGGTTCGGGCCAGCAGCAGGGCCACGTCGTCGCTCGGCTCCTCCGGGAGCACGGCTTTCAGCACCGTGTCACAGAGGGCCTCGAGAGAGCTGGCGCGTGCGGTGAGGGCACGGCAGAGCTCACCGGTGGCGTGGTCGATGTCGCGGTCGCGGTCCTCGATGAGGCCGTCGGTGTACAGGGCGACGACGGCGCCCTCGGGCAGTTCCACCTCGGTGGCCTCGAAGGGCAGCCCGCCGACGCCGAGCGGGGGTCCCGCGGACATGGGGACGAGCTCCGCGCTGCCGTCGGGCAGGACGAGGGCGGGTGACGGGTGACCGGCGGCGGCGAGGGTGAGGCGGCGCGATACGGGGTCGTAGACGGCGTAGAGGCAGGTCGCGCCGAGTTCGGCGACGTCGTCGTCGCTGTCGTAGGCCGCCAGGTGGGTGACCAGGTCGTCGAGGTGGGTGAGGAGTTCGTCGGGCGGCAGGTCCACGTCGGCGAGGGTGCGGACGGCCGTGCAGAGGCGGCCCATCGTCGCCGAGGAGGTGATGCCGTGCCCGACGACGTCGCCGACGACGAGGGCGACGCGGCTGCCGGAGAGCGGGATGACGTCGAACCAGTCGCCGCCGACGCCGGCGAGGGAGCCGCAGGGCAGATAGCGGTGGGCGACCTCGACGGCGGCCTGCCCGGTCAGCCCTCGGGGCAGCAGGCTGTGCTGGAGCGCGAGCGCGGTCGTGCGCTCACGGGCGAAGCGGCGCGAGTTGTCGATACAGACGGCGGCGCGACTGGCGAGTTCCTCGGCGAGGGCGGCGTCGTCCTGGACGTAGGGGTCCGAGGGGCCGATACGGACGGCCACGGCGACGCCCAGCGTGATGCCGCGGGCCCTGAGGGGTACGGCCAGCATCGAGTGGGTGCCCTCGCGGTAGGGCCGGCCCTTGGGGGCGCGGGCGTTGCGCTCGCGGACCCAGCGGTCGAAGGACGGCTCACCGGCCCGGCTGAGCACGGCCCGGCCCTCGCGCAGGGCCCGCGCGGGCGGTGAGTACGGCGGGTAGACGTCCAGCGCGCCGAGGTGGACGGCGGCCTCCGGGGTGCCGTCATGGGCGGAGCCGTGGGCGACGCGGCGCAGGACGACGTCCTGGGGCGTGGCGCTGGGCGGTTCGTCGGGGCCCAGGACCCATTCGAGGAGGTCGACGCTGGTGAAGTCGGCGAACCGGGGGACCACGAGCGTCACCAGTTCCTCGGCGGTGCGGACCACGTCGAGGGTGGTGCCGATGGCGTCCGCGGCCTCGTTCAGCAGGGCCAGGCGCTGGCGGGCCCAGTGCTGCTCGGTGCTGTCGAAGGCGGCCAGGGCGACCCCGACCACGTCGTCGACGCCGTTGCGGACGGGCCACATCTCGATGTTCCAGGCGTGGTAGCGGCTGCCGGACGGGGCGCGCGTGTGGCTCTCGTAGTGGAGGGGCTCGCCGGTCTCGGCGACGTGCCGCAGATGCCAGTTGAAGCCCCGGCTGTGCTCGGCGTCCTCCACTGTCTCCGGGAAGAACCGGCCGAGCAGGGCCTCCTCCGGCACCCCCATCACCTGGCAGGCGACGTCGTTGAGCCGCAGATAGCGCTGCTGCGGATCGAAGACCGACATGGACATGGAGGCCTGCTGGAAGGCCTGCCCGGCGAGGGTCGGCTCCGCCCCGCCGGGCTGCTCCGCGGTGATCACGAACCCGCTGGGTGAGCCGTCCGGGCCCAGCACCTCGCACGCCCGCAGCGGGAGGGCGACGGGGGTGCCGTCCCGGTGGCGCAGGACGACGGTGCCGGTCCGGGCTGCCAGGACGTCGGGCGACGGGTCCTCGGCGAGCAGCTCACGCACCGGGAGTCCCACGGCCTCCTCGGCCGGGTATCCGGTCAGCCGCCGGGCACCGTCGCTCCACCCCGTCACCATGCCGTGCGCGTCGATGACCGCCGCGGCCGAGGCGTGCTCCATATCGTCCAGGATGGTCCCTTTGCCGCATCGCAACAACCTCGGTACGGCTACCAGGACTCGTACGTCACTTGCGGTGGTGGCGCAGAGCGGCGAGGGCCCGGTCGGCGTGGGTGTTCATCCGCAGCTCGCTGCGGACGACCTCCAGGACGGTGCGGTCCTGCGCTATGACGAAGGTGACCCGCTTGGTCGGGGCCAGCGAGAAGCCTCGGTTCACCCCGAACCGCTCCCGGATCGTGCCGTCGGCGTCGGACAGCAGCGGCATGCCCAGCGTGTGCTTGCCGGAGAACTCCTGCTGGCGCTCCACGGAGTCGCCGCTGATGCCGACGGGGCGGGCGCCGACGGCGTCGAACTCGGCCGCCAGATCCCGGAAGTGACAGGCCTCGGCGGTGCAGCCGCTGGTCATCGCCGCGGGGTAGAAGAACAGGACGATCGGCCCGTCGGCGAGCAGCGAGGTCAGGCTGCGCGGGGTGCCGGTCTCGTCGGGCAGTTCGAAGTCCTCGATCTTGTCGCCGACGTCTATGCGCGCGCTCATGCCTGGCTCTCCGTGTTCCGTGCGACGTTGCGGGCCCACAGGACGAGGGGCACCTGAAGCGGCAGCCGGGCGATCGCGGCGGCCTTCTGCGGGGTGGGGCGGTGGCGCCAGTCGACGGCCATCTTCACGTTCGCCGGGAAGACCCCGACGAAGAAGGCGGCCGAGGCCAGGGCGGCGGCCTTGCGGGTGCGGGGCGCCATGAGACCGGCCGCCAGCGCGAACTCGGCGACGCCGCTCGCGTAGGTCCAGGTCCTGGGCGATCCCGGCAGGAACTTCGGGATGGTCGCGTCGAACGAGCGCGGCGCGGCGAAGTGGGTGACCCCGACGCCGGCCAGCAGACCGGCCAGCAGCAGGGGTGAGCGTTGGGACCGGGGCACGGTTCCTCCTAGGGGGCTTGCCGCGCGATATTACTGGACGGTACAAGCAGGTCGTACGGCGACCCGTTCCCCTACGGGGAATGGCGGTTGTGAATCCCGGGCGTATGTCCGAACGAGCGGCGGAAGACCTCGATGAAGGCGCTCGTGGACGACCAGCCGCAGCGGTGGGCGACAGTGGTGACGGGTGTTCCGTCGGCCAGCATCCGCAGGGCGTGGTAAAGGCGTGACTGGGTGCGCCACTGCGGGAAGGTCATGCCGAACTCGCTGCGGAAGAGCCGGCTCAGGGTGCGTTCGCTCGCCCCGGTCACGGTGCCGAGGGCGGCCAGGGTGCGTGGGTCGGCGGGGTCGGTGTGCAGGATCTCGCAGACCGCGGTCAGGCGCGGGTCGGTGGCTGCGGGCAGGTGCAGGGGCTGCTGGGGCGAGGCGCGCAGCTGGTCGCGGAGGACGGCGAGCAGGCGCCGGCGTTCGGGGCTGTCGTCCGCGGGGTTGCGGGTGTAGGCGACGATGAGTTCACGCAGGAGGGGGCCCACGGCGAGGACGGTGGGGGCGTCCAGGCCGAGTGGGTTGTCGTCGGCGGACAGGCCGACCAGGTGCAGGTCGAGGTGGCCGTGGGCGCGGTGGGCGTGGACAGTGCCCGCGGGGACCCAGATGGCGCGATTGCCGGGGGCGAACCAGGTGCCGGCGTCGGTGGTGACGGCCAGGACGCCGGAGCCGGCGTAGACGATCTGGTGGTCGTCGTGCCGGTGCGCGTCGATGCGCTCCCCCGCGGCCAGGTTCTGGGCACGGGTGGGGGCCTTCGGCGTATGGCGGATATCCGGCACAAGCAGGCAGTTTATCGAAAGCGCGCCAGGCCCCGCTCTCGCGACGATCTCGGTATGACCGCGATACGCCATCTGTCCTTGGGGCATGCCTGCGTCGACGTCTATCAGGGGGCGGTGGCCGCTCTGGTGCCGTACTTCGTCGCCGAGCGCGCCTACACCTACACCGCCGCCTCGGGTGTCGTCCTCGCCGCGTCGTTGTTGTCGTCCGTCGTGCAGCCGCTGTTCGGGGCGCTCACCGACCGGTGGGCGCTGCCGTGGCTGCTGCCGCTGAGCGCGCTGACCGCCGGGGCGGGGGTGGCGCTGAGCGGGGTCACCGACTCGTACGCGCTGACCCTCGCCGCGGTCGCCGTGTCCGGGGTGGGGGTCGCCGCCTACCATCCGGAGGCGGCGAGGGCGGCCCGCGCCGCGGCGGGCGGCAGCCACACGGCGATGGGCTGGTTCGCCCTGGGCGGCAACCTCGGCTTCGCCGCGGCACCACTGCTCGTGATGGCCGTGGTCGGGCTCGGCGGCCTGGGCGCCTCTCCCCTGCTGATCGTCCCCGCCCTCGCGGGGGCGGTCCTGTGCGCGGCGGCGGTCCGCGCGGCCGGACGCCGTTCCGTGCCCGGCCGTACCCCGGCCGGTGCCGGCCGCGACGACTGGCCGTCGTTCCTGCGGCTTTCGGGGGCGATCGTCTGCCGGTCGGTCGTGTTCGTCGGGCTGAGCGCGTTCGTCTCGCTGTACGTCCGTGAGCGCACCGGGGGCGGGGAGACGGCCGGCACGGTCGCGCTGTGCGTGCTCTACGCCGGGGGTGCGGTGGGCACGGTGGCCGGAGGGCGGCTCGCGGACCGGTACGGGCGGCTGGCGGTCGTACGGTGGTCGTACGTGCTGACGGTCCTGGCCGTTGCCGGGGTGGTGCTCGCGCCGGGGCCGCTCGTCCACGTGTTCGTCGCGCTCACCTCGGCCGGCCTGTATGTGCCGTTCTCGCTGCACGTCACGCTCGGCCAGGACTATCTGCCGCGGCGGGTCGGCACGGCGAGTGGTGTCACGCTGGGGCTGACGGTGAGCGTCGGCGGGCTGGCCGCGCCCGCCCTGGGGGCACTCGCCGACGCCACGTCCCTGCGGACCGCGCTGCTCCCGCTGGTCGCCCTGCCCGCGGTGGGCCGGCTCCTGATGTGCGGGCTGCGCGAACCCGGCGCCGAGGATCAGACGGTGGCCGCCGGCTCCGTGTCGTCGTCGACGGAGTAGGCGAGGAAGTCGTCGACCATGCGGTGGAAGAGGGTGGCCAGCTGCCCCAGTTCCTCCGGGGCCCACTCGGACAGGGCGAGCTGCATGCCGCGCGCGCCGGCGTCCCGGACCCGGTCGATCGCCTGCCGGCCCGTCTCGGTGAGCTCGATGCGCTGGGCGCGCCGGTCGTCGGGGTCCGGGACCCGGGTGACGTACCCGGTCTTCTGGAGCTGCTGCACGGTACGGGTCACGTGCGAGGCCTCCACGCCGAGCCGGTTGGCCAGCTCCCCGGGGCGCAGCGGCTCGGAGTCGGCGATCTGGCGCAGCAGTGCCACGGCGGCCCGGTCCAGGGGTACTCCGGCCAGGGCCATCAGCCGGTCGTGCTGCCGGGCGCGCGTGCTCAGGTACGTGATGCGCGTCAGCGCCCGCTCGATCTCTATCACTTGCGGAGACGCGGGGCCGTCGGGGAGCTCGGGAAGCGATGGGGTGGCCATGCAAACCACTTTACCATCTTGTTGCGTAACTCAAGTAATCTACTGCGTGCGTTTACCGCGGACTACTGCGCCGATCGTACGGGCCCGCCGAGAGAGTGGGGCGCCGAAGGCCGCTTCCCCCGGCGCCCCGGCTTTCAGACCGCGGCCCGTACGGTCTCGCTCCATGCCGCGCCGGTCACGATCGACTGCCGCCACCGCCGGATCGCCTTGGGCGGCATGCCGACCGCGAGGGCGCCGCTCACACGGTCGCCGGTGCGGTACACGGCGACGAACCGCCGTTCGGCCAAGTCGCCCTCCACCACGGCGACTTCGTCGTGGCCGCGCAGGAAGCCGTATGCCTGGATCTTCATGTCGTACTGGTCGGACCAGAAGTAGGGCACCGGCGCGAACGGCTTGCGCGCCTCGGGAGCGAGGAGGTTGCGGGCGGCCGCCATGCCCTGTTCGGCGGCGTTGGTGCGGTGCTCGATCCGCATCGACGTCCCGAACAGCGGGTTGTGCCAGCGGGCGACGTCACCGGCCGCGTACACGTTCCGCGCGGCCTCGCAGTACTGGTCGCAGACCACTCCGTCGCCGACCGCCAGACCGCTGCCGTCGAGCCACTCGGTGTTGGGCAGCGAGCCGATGGCCACCAGCACCTCGTCGGCCTCGACCACTTCGCCGCTCGCGAGCCGCACCCCGTCCTCGGTCACCTCGGTGACCGTGACCCCGCAGCGCAGCTCCACGCCCCGCTCGAGATGCGCCTGCGAGAGCACCTGTCCGACCTCCGTGCCCACGGCGTGCGCCAGCGGCACCGGGGCGGGTTCGAGCACGGTCACCTCGGCGCCGAGACGCCAGGCCACCGCGGCGGCTTCCGCGCCGAGGAACCCGGCGCCGACCACGACCAGCCGCCGCCCCGGGCCCAGCCGGTCGCGCAGGGTCAGGGCGTCCTCGAGGGTGCGCAGCACATGCGCGCCCTCGCCGGGCAGCCGGCGCGGCCGGACTCCGGTGGCCAGGATCAGTCCGTCGTACGGCACCGTCGAGCCGTCGGCCAGCCGTACGGTCCGCTCGGCGAGTTCGAGGCCGGTAGCACGGACGCCGAGGCGCAGGTCCAGGCCGAGCGCGCTCAGATCCGCGGGGGTGCGCAGGTCCAGCCGCTCGGGCTGCCACTCGCCGGACAGCAGTTGCTTGGACAACGGCGGCCGGTCGTACGGCGCAAGGGGTTCGTCGCCGACGAGGGTGAGCGGACCGGCGTAGCCCTCGCGGCGGAGTGTCTCGGCCGCCGCGAGTCCGGCAGCCGAGGCGCCGACGACGACGATCCGGTTCACTGCTGGACGAGTCGGATCGCGGCGGCCGGGCAGACGGCGACGGCTTCCTTGACGTCGTCGACGAGTTCGTCGCCGACCTCCTCCGCGAGCAGGATCGCGATGCCGTCGTCGTCCTGGTCGAAGACGTCCGTCGCGGCGAGCACACACTGCCCCGAGGCGACGCACTTGTCGGCTTCCAGCTCCACCTTCATGGGATTGCCCTTCTTGTCGCGTGTTGCTTGTCGGTTCGCGGGACGGGGAGCCGTCACCAGGCCACCGGCAGTGCGTGGACGCCGTAGATGAACGCGTCGTGCTTGAACTTGATGTCCTGGACGTCGCAGGCGAGCCTGAGGGTGGGGATGCGCCGGTAGAGGGTGCCGTAGACGACCTGGAGCTCCATGCGTGCCAAGGGCTGGCCGAGGCACTGGTGGATGCCGAAGCCGAAGGCCACGTGACGGCGGGCGTCCCGGGTGATGTCGAGACGGTCGGGGTCCTCGAAGGCCGCGGGGTCGCGGTTGCCGATCTCGTTCACCACGATGATGCCCTCGCCGGCCCTGATGACCTCTCCGGCGATCTCGATGTCCTCCGTGACCGCGCGGCGGCGCCCCTGGTGGGTGATGTTCAGGTAGCGCAGCAGTTCCTCGACGGCCGAGGCCACCAGTTCGGGGTCGCCGCTCTCGCGCAGAAGGGCGAGCTGGTCGGGGTGTTCGAGGAGGGCGGCGGTGCCGAGCGCGATCATGTTCGCGGTGGTCTCGTGTCCGGCGATCAGCAGGAGCAGCGCCATCTCGGTGGCCTGCTGATGGTCGATTTCGCCCGCGGTGATCCGTCCGGCGATGCTCGACAGCAGGTCGTCCCTGGGTTCGGCGAGCCGCTTGCCGATCATCTGGGCCAGGTAGCCGGCGATCTCCCGGGTCGCGACGTTGCGGTGCTCGGGTGTCGCGGCGCTGCTGACCATCGTCTTGGTGTTGGACTGGAACATCTCGTGGTCCTCGTAAGGCACCCCGAGCAGTTCGCAGATCACCAGCGAGGGGATGGGCAGGGCGAACGCCTCGACGAGGTCGACCGGTTGCGGGCCCGCGAGGAGGTCGTCGATCAGGCCGTCCACGATGCGCTGCACGGCGGGCCTGAGGGCCTCGACCTTCTTGATGGCGAAGGGCGCCGTCACCAAGCGGCGCAGCCGGGCGTGTTCGGGGTCGTCCATCATGATGAAGCTGAGCTTGCCCTCGGCACCCTCGGAGCTGGCCTTGGGCGGGAAGCCGGGGCGGTCGATGTCCGAGCTGACCCGTGCGTCGCCCAACAGGGCGCGCTGCTCGGCGTAGCGGGTCACGAGCCACGGTTCGCTGCCGTCCCACAGCCGCACCTTCGCCAACGGCCCCTGGTCCTGGAGCTCTTTGAGGCCGGGCGGCGGGTCGAAGGGGCAGCGGGCGGCGCGCGGCATGGGGAACTCGGGAACAGCCAGTGCTTCGGCCATGGTTCTCCTCGGTGGTGGGGGCTCCGGTCGGGGGTCGGAGCGCCGGGGGAAGGGGTGAGGCCTCGATGAGCACATGCAAACAGACGGGCCTGACGGGCTCCGGTCAGTTCCCTGACAGAAAGCTGACGTGACCCGGATCACAGACCGAGCCCATGTCGAATGGGTTCACAACTCACTTTTGCCCGCCATGAGTTGACCATGTCGAACAGCGGCGCGAGCGAACGACGACCCCCGGCCGATGCCGCGAAGAGCGAGCGTTCCCGGCGTTTGCTACCGCGCCTCAGGCCTCCGCCTCGGCCCGTCCCAGCCAGTAGCCGAAGCCCCGCCGGGTGTGGATCAGCGCCGGGGCGTCCCGGTCCACCTTGCGCCGCAGCCGGGACACGAGCTGCTCGATGGCGTTGTCCCCTCGCAAGTCGCCCCAGACGTACCGGCTGATCTGGTCCTTGGACAGCACCCGGTGGGCGTTGACCAGGAGATGGCGCAGCAGCCGGTACTCCGCGGGCGTGAGGTCCAGTGCCAGCGTTCCGCGCCGCGCCTGGCAGAGGGCGTCGTCGAGCACCAGGTCGCCGTAGCGCGGTCCGCCGTGGTGAAGTCGGTCCGGGCCCGGGCCGCGCAGCAACACCTGCATCCTGGCCAGGACTTCGGCCACCCGGAAGGGTTTGGTGACGTAGTCCCTCTCGCCCGGGCCGAGTTCGGGCAGGAGGCTGCCCAACGAGTCGTCCGCGGTGAGGAACAGGACCGGCGGTCGGTGCGTGACGGGCGGCAGGCGCCGACGGCCGAGGTCGGGCACGTCGGGCAGCGTCGTGTCGAGGAGGACGAGGTCGTAGCGGTGCCCCGCGGCCCGCGTCAGCGCCTCGGTCCCGGTGCCGGCCACGGAGGTGCGGTACCCCGCCAACTCCAGGGTGGTGGCGAGCAGTTCGGTCACCTCCGGTCCGCCGACGACCAGCACGTGCTGCCCGGAGCCACGCGCGAGCGCGGGCCTCTCACCGCTCACGCGCGGGCTGTTCCTTCTCCTGTGTCACCGGTGCCAGCCAGATGCCGACGACCGCGTCGGCGAGCCCGGTGGCGTGGTCGTGCCAACTGGAGCGCGCGGTGGGCCGGTGCTCGGCGAGGGCGCGCTCCCGTTCGGCGGGCAGGTGGATGAGCAGATGGCGTGCCATGTCGCCGCGTTCGGCACGGACCTCGGGGGGCAGTGCGGGCAGGCACCGGTGCATTCCGTCGACGATCTGCCGCAGGGACGGGGAGGCCAGGGACTCCTCCACCATGATCCGGTGCAGCGCCGGGTCGGTCATCACCTGCGCGCAGAACCGCGCGAACCAGGTGGGGCCGCCCAGGGCCGCGAGGTGTTCCGGGACCGGGCGGACCAGACAGTCCACCCAGTCCCGCAGGTCCGTGGAGTCGCCGATCCCGGCCAGCAGCCGGGCGCGGATCTCCTCGATCTGCTCGGCGTGCTTGCGGACGATGGCGCGGACGAGGTCGGCCTTGGTGCCGAAGTGGTAGCCGACGGCGGCGTTGTTGCCCTGTCCCGCGGCCTCGCTGACCTGGCGGTTGGAGACGGCGTACACCCCGCGCTCGGCGAACAGCCGTTCCGCCGCGGTCAGGATCAGCTCCCGGGTCGCACTGACCTGCTCCGCCCGTACCGCCCTGCCTGCCGCCATCATCACCATCGCACCGGGACTTCCCTCAGCCCTCCGACGGCCAGCCCCTCGAGCCGTCGCAGGTCCTCCGCCGCCACGGCGAGTTCCAAGGACGAAAGCCTACGCAACAGCACGTCGCCGACGGCTCGGCGCCGTTGCCGCACGGTCAGGCAATCCCGGGGACACAACCAAGTCAAGCAGTTGACTTAATATCGTGGAACCCCGCCCGTCCGTGGTCATTCCCGGGGATGACGTGGGCAGGGCCGTGTACTGCGTACCCAGTAGCCGCGATCGCCGACAGGCGCACGACGACAGGACAGCCCCTCGCCCGGAAGCCTGGAGCGGCAACACCGACCGGAGAGCGGCGATGAGCATCCCCTGGCAGCGATACGCGGACGACCACGCCCGCACCGTCGACACGATGACGGCCGCGCTGCTGTTCGCGTGCTTCCTTTTCGGCAGCGAGATCAACTTCCCGCAGGTGAGGCAGCCGGACGTGGTCGGCCCCGCGATCGCCCTGGCCGGCGTCGCCTGCGGCTCCCTCCTCTGGCAGCGCACCCACCCCCGCACCGTCGCGACGGTGACGACGATGTGCACCGCCGCCGCCTCCGCGCTGGGCATGCTGCTCACACCGCTCCTGATGGCCCCGCTCATGCTGGCGCTGTACCGGCTGGCCGTGCACACCGGCCGCCGAGCCGCGCGGTTGGCCTTCCTCGTCGCCCTCGCCCTGCTGATCACGACGGCCTCCATGGCGGATCCCGTCGATCATCCATGGCCCATGACCACGCTCGGCCCCGCCGCCTGGCTGCTGCTCCCCGTCGCCACCGGCAACGCGGTCCGCCTGCGCGGTGCCTATGTGGAGGCCGTGCAGGCCCGCGCCGAGTACGCCGAGCGCAGCCGGGAGGAGGAGGCCCGGCACCGGGTGGCCGAGGAGCGCATGCGTATCGCCCGGGAGCTCCACGACGTCGTCGCCCACCATCTGGCCCTGGCCAACGCCCAGGCGGGAACGGCGGCCCACCTGTCGCGCACCCACCCCGATCAGGTGCACCGGATCCTCACCGAGCTCGCCGTCACGACGTCGGCGGCGCTGCGCGAGACGAAGGCGACCGTGGGTCTGCTGCGCCGGCGCGACGACCCCGACGCCCCGCTCGCCCCCAGCCCGGGCATCGACCGGCTCGACGAACTGACGGCCGCGTTCGAGGCGGCCGGGCTTCCCGTCCGGGTCGACACCGAGGGCACTCCCCGGCCGCTGTCGCCGGGCGTGGACCTGACGGCGTACCGCATCGTGCAGGAGGCGCTGACCAACGTGACCAAGCACGCCGCGGCCAGGACGGCGTATGTCCGCCTCGAATACGCCACCGACCATCTGACGATCACCGTCACCGACGACGGCACCTCGACCGCCGCCGCGGAGCCGGGCCAGGGCTTCGGTCTGATCGGCATGCGGGAGCGGGCCCGGTCCATGGGCGGCGCCCTCAGGGCCGGGCACCGCCTCGAGGGCGGCTTCGAGGTGACGACCCGGCTGCCGCTGTACCCCATCGCTCCGGAACCGGGAGAACGGAACCCATGACCATCCGCGTACTGCTCGCCGACGACCAGGCCCTGCTGCGGGCCACCTTCCGGATCCTGATCGACTCCTGCGAGGACATGGAGGTGGTCGCCGAGGCGGCCGACGGCTCCGAGGCCGTGTCCCTCGCCCGCGTCCACCGCCCGGACCTCGTCCTGATGGACATCCGGATGCCGGGCACCGACGGCCTGGCGGCCACGGCCGCCATCTGCGCCGACCCGGACCTGGCCGGAACCCGGGTGCTGATCCTGACGACGTTCGAGATCGACGAGTACGTCGCCCAGGCGCTGCGGTCCGGGGCCAGCGGTTTCCTCGGCAAGGACGTCACCGCCGACGTGCTGCTGGCCGGGGTGCGGACCGTGGCGTCGGGCGAGTCCCTGCTGTCCCCCGTCGCCACCCGCACGGTGATCGCCCGCTTCCTGGCGGCGCCCGCGCGCGGCGCCCGCCTCGCGGTGCCGGGCGACCTCGCGGAGCTCACCGCGCGTGAGCGTGAGGTGATGGCGTGGGTGGCGGAGGGCCACTCCAACGAGGAGATCGCGGAGAAGCTCTTCGTCAGCCCGCTGACGGTACGCACGCATGTGCACCGCGCCATGACGAAGCTGAGCGCCCGGGACCGCGCGCAACTCGTCGTCATCGCCTACCAGTCGGGGCTCGTCCAGGCGCCCTGAGAGGTCAGTTCCCGGCGAGGGTCTCCAGCCACTGCTGCAACAGGCCGGACTCGGCCGCGGTGAAGGACTCGTGCGGCTCCGCGCGCAGCCGGGCCGCGAGGGTGGCGGCCGCGACGGGCACTCCGTCCCCCTGTGCGGGTCCGGCCGGGCGCGTCAGGGAGTCGATCACCGCGTCCCGCAAGCGGGCCGAGAAGCCCGGATCCGGGTACTGCTCCGGCCTGGTGAGCATCGACAGGGCCGCGCCGACGCTGGCGGACATGATGATCTGCGTGGCGAGGACGGGCGGGACGGTGAGCCGGCCGGCCGCCGCACAGCGTTCGAGGATCGCGTGCAGCAGGGCGTGCGCCTCGCTCACGGCGGCGGGCGGGAGCGTCAGCTCGGGCGAGTACATCAGGCGGTAGTGGTGGGGGTACTCCCGCGCGAACCGCATGTGGTTGTCCCAGCCGCTCTTCAGGTCCGCGACGGGATCCTCACCGGGCCGGGCCGCGCGCTTGGAGGCGAGGTACTGCTCGAATCCCCGGTCCACCACGGCGGCGAGCAGCCCGGCCTTGTCGCCGAACAGCCGGTAGAGCATCGGCGCGCCCACCCCGGCCGCCTCGCACACGGCGCGCGTGGAGACTTCGGCGGCCGGAGCCGTGGCCAGCAGCTCCGCGGCGGCTTCCAGGATCTTTTCCCTCGCGTCCATGCCTGCACGGTACGACATTCGTAGCGCTGATACGAGCCGGGGATTATCAACGATACGAAGCCGTGTTATCGTCGTTACGTGATGCACGTAGCGTCGCTAACAGAAGGAGCGGACATGACCACACAGCAGCGCGTCGCGATCGTCACCGGAGGATCGCGCGGCATCGGAAGCCAGGTCGCCCGGCAGCTGGCCGCCGACGGGTTCGCCGTCCTCGTGGGATACGCGGGCAACAAGGACGCCGCCGCCGAGGTGGTGCGCGACATCGAGGCCACCGGGGGCTCCGCCGTCGCCGTCCGCGCGGACGTCGGCGACGAGGCCGAGGTGGCCGCCCTGTTCGACCTGGCGGAGGCCACCTACGGCGGAGTGGACGCCGTGGTCCACGCGGCGGGGCGGATGCTGCTGGCACCCGTCGCGGAGCTCGATCTCGACGAGCTCGACGCCCTGTACCGCACCAACATCCGCGGCACGTTCGCCGTCGGCCAGCAGGCCGCCCGCCGGCTGCGTCCGGGCGGGGCATTGGTGAACTTCTCCAGCTCGGTCGTCGGCCTCGCCTTCCCGACCTACGGCGCGTACGCCGCGAGCAAGGGGGCGGTCGAGGCGCTGACGCTGGTCCTCGCCCGGGAGCTGCGGGGCCGTGACATCACGGTCAACGTGGTCGCGCCCGGCCCGACCGCCACCGACCTCTTCCTCGACGGCAAGGACGAGGAGACCGTCGCCCGGCTGGCCGCGCAGCCGCCGCTGGAGCGCCTCGGCACACCGCGGGACATCGCCTCCGTGGTCTCCTTCCTGGTCGGTCCGGGCGGGCACTGGGTCAACGGGCAGGTGCTGCGGGCCAACGGCGGGATCATCTGAGGGATCCAGCCGGGCGACCGGGGGCCGAGTGGCCCTCGAGGTGCCCCTGCCCTCGTCCGGGACACCGCCGTTCAGGCGAAACCGCCCGCACGCGCGCGTGCGGGCACCGGGGCGCGTCGACAACTGACCCGTGACCCTCCCCCTGATCCCGCCCATGCTCGCCACCTCCGGCACCCTGCCGTCGACCACCCAGGACGCGCACTGGGCCTATGAGACCAAGCAGGACGGCCAGCGCGTCGTGGCGTACCTCGCCGGGGACGGAAGCGTGCTGCTGCGCGCCCGTTCCGGGGAGGACATCACCGCCGCCTATCCCGAACTGGGAGCACTCGGCGCCGCGCTCGGCACGCTGCCCGCCGTACTGGACGGCGAGGTCCTGGCGCTCGACGAACAGGGGCGTGCCGACTTCCAGTTGCTCCAGTCCCGCATGGGGCTGGCCCACGCCCCGGGCAAGGCCGCACGGAAGGCCGCCGAAGTCCCCGTCCATCTGGTGCTGTTCGACGTGATGCATCTGGCGGGGCACTCCCTGACCGCGCTCCCCTACGTCCGACGGCGCGGCCGGCTGGAGGAACTGGGCCTGGACGGACCCTTCTGGTCGACCCCTGGCGCCATCGTCGGACACGGCCGGCAGGCGCTGGAGGCCACCCGCGACCACGACCTCGAGGGCCTGGTCTGCAAGCGGCTCGACTCGGTGTACGAGCCCGGGGTGCGCTCCCGTGCCTGGATCAAGATCCGCAACATGCGCAGCGAGGACGTCATCGTCGGCGGCTGGCTGCCCGGCAAGGGGCGACTGACTGGTCTGCCGGGCGCCGTGCTGGTCGGACAGCGCACCGCCGGACGCCTTCGGTACATCGGCAACGTGGGCACCGGCTGGAGCGAGACCGAACGGACCCAACTCGCCGCCCTCCTAGGCGCCGCGGCGACGGACGTGTGCCCCTTCGACGCCCCGCCAGCGGTCACGGGCGCGCACTGGGTCGTGCCCCGGCTGGTCGGCGAGGTGCGCTACAGCACCCGTACCCGGGCGGGACTGCTGCGCCAGCCGTCCTGGCTGCGGCTGCGCCCGGACCTCGCACCGGAGGAGTCGGCGGCCGACCTTCCGGACGACCTTGTCTGACATCCCGAACAAGATCCCACTGTTCGGACGGTTGTTACCAGAGAGTCGCCTACACCATCTTGGCGCGGACATGAAAAATCGGGAAGCTGAACCTCCCATTCCCCCACAGCCGTTGGGCTGCGCCCGGAACATGAGGAGGACGCAGTGTCGTCTCCGTCGTTCAAGAAGCACCGCGCCAGGTGGTTCACCGGCCTGGCCGGCGCCGCCGCCCTGGTAGTCGCGTTCCCGAGCGCCGCCTTCGCCGCCCCGCCCGCGGCCCTGCCGACCAACGCCGAGTCGGCCGAGTACACCTACCAGCCCGCCTTCGACTACGACACCGACGGCTGCTACCCCACACCCGCGATCGGCCCCGACGGCACGGTCAACGGCGGCCTCAACCCGACGGGTTCGCTCAGCGGCGAGTGCCACGACCTCTCGGACCTGAACAACACCAACTCGTACTCGCGCTACAAGTGCAACAACGGCTGGTGCGCCTACATGTACGGCCTGTACTTCGAGAAGGACCAGGCCCTGGCGAACAGCAGCATCGGCGGACACCGGCACGACTGGGAACACGTCGTGATCTGGGTGCAGAACGGCACCGTCCAGTACGTCTCGACGTCCGCCCACGGCTCGTACTCGACGACCGCGACCTCCGGCGTCCGCTTCGACGGCACCCACGCGAAGATCGTCTACCACAAGGACGGCGTCAGTACCCACGCCTTCCGACTGGCCAACTCCAATGACGAGCCGCCGGAGAACGCCAAGGGCACCTGGCAGTACCCGCCGCTGGTCGGCTGGAACGGCTACCCGTCGGGCGTACGCGACAAGCTGGTCGCGTACAACTTCGGCAGCGCCAACTTCGCCCTGAAGGACGCGAACTTCGCCTCCGATCTGACGAAGGCCAAGCCGTCGGGGATCTCCTTCGACCCCAACGCCTGATCCGGCGCGCATCGGGCGCGGGACCTAGGACCCGTGCACCCCGCGGCTTCCGTCCCGCGCCCGATCCCGGCACCCGCTCATGAGGCATAACGTCCCGCTCATGGACGACAGCGACACGAGCGGACAGCTCGAAGAAGCCCTGGAACGCCTCCACGCCTCCGGCCCCGAACGCGACGGCTGGCTGTCCAACCACGCCCCCATGGTCGTCGAGGCGCTCGCCGCCCACGGACAGGCGGGGGCGGTGCACCACTGGGTGGACCTCTACCGGGACAAGCTGGAGGACTTCCCCGACCGCGTGGCCCCCGTCACCGACGACAACTGGCCCGAGGCGCTGGGCGATCCACGCCGGATCGCGGACTGGACCGACCATTACTCCCGCACCCTCGCCGAGCGCCCGTGGCGGGACGTCCTCGCCGAGTGGTGGCCGCGCCTGCTCCCCGGCCTCTACGGCGGCGCCACCCACACCGTCATACGGGTCGGCCACGCCGTACGCGCCCTGGAGACCGGCGAGAACGCGCCCCGGACCACCGAACTCGCCCACGCGCTGGGCTACTGGGCGGCCCGGCACCAGCCGGTGACCGACGTCGCCGCGCTGCCGGGCGCGCCGACCGCCATGGAGTCCCTGGAGGCCGTACCCCCGATCGACCCGGGCCACATGGGGTTCCGCAAGCGCCTCGGCGCCGTACAGCGGCTGCCCGCATGGGCGGACGAGGTGACCGACCCGGACACGGCCCGCGCACGACTGACCGAACTCGTCCACGCCGCCACCCACCGCTACGCCACCCACGGCCACGGCGAGCCCACCATGCTCGTGCACGCCGCCACCGCGCCCAACGCCGTGCTCCGCGCACTGGATTCGCTGCCCCGGGAACTGTGGGCACCGAGCCTGCACGCGGCATGGAGCGCGTCCGCGGCGGTCACCGCGATGTACACGCCCGCGGAGGCGGTCGCCTACACACCGCCCGCCCGGCTCACCGCCGAGGAGGTCATGGAGCGTGCCCTCGCCCACGGCGACGAGCACGTCATCAAACTGACCGACACGGCGCTGGACGTCGGCGACGAACTGGCGCTCGCCGCGGCACTGCGCTCGGTGGAGATGAGTGCTCCACTCGTCGGATAAAGGCGTGGATCACCGCTCCCGGCCGTCGCTAGGGTGCGCGCATGGACGAGGAGGAAGCCCGGGTCAACGCGCGGATGCTGTTCCAGGCCTTGCGCGACCACGAGGGTCCGGACGTGCACACCACCGTGGTGGAACCCTGGCTCGCCCGGGCGCGGCTCGCCTACCGCGAGGCGCTCGCCTCGGGCGTCGAGCTGCTGGTCGCGACGGCGGTCGACGGACCGGACGAGCGCTGCGGCGACCTGCTGTGGGAGCTGTACGCGCTGAGCCGGGTCAGCGATGTCCTGCTGACCGGCTTCCAGCCGGCGGGTGAGCACGCCGGCGTCTGGCCCGCCGTCTCGAAGGACGAGTATCTCGGGCTCTTCACCGGCCTGGGCCTGACACCGTTCGAGGAGGGCGATGTCTTCGACCCGTTCCTGCACGAGATCGTGGAGGTCGAGCAGGCCGAGGACCCGGACGAGCCGGTACGGATCACCGATGTCGTGTGGCCCGGGCTGTGGTTCGGGTCCCTGCTGTTCTCCCGGGCCGGGGTGCGGGTGCGCGCGGGTGCGCGGCACGCCGAGCGCGGGGTGGCCGACCGTTCTCCGCTCTACTGGACCTATCTGCGTCGGCACCGCCCGACCGTGGACCTGTCCCAGGGCTGGGGGCACAACTCCCAGTGGCGTACGGACTTCCGGGTGGACCTGAGAACCGCGGCCGGTGACGAGGTCAACGCCTGCGGGCGCGAGGACGTCGACGCCGAGGACTGGACCGCACCCGGGCTGTCCCCGGAGGAACGGCGTGAACTGCTGCGTCACCGCTGCCTGGTGCGCACGCCGGACGCCGCAGGCGCGGCGGGTGAGGACTTCTTCCCCTTCGACTGGCGCCTGTGAAGCGCGATACTGCACGGCCGCTCGACCGCGAGGGTCTATCGTGTCCCGCATGTCCGTGCCCGAACTGATCCGTATCGTCTCCCGCGACTCGCCCATGGCGCTCGCCCAAGTGGAGCGTGTCCGCGCCGAGTTGACCGCGCTGCACCCCGGGGTGCGCACCGAGGTCGTGCCGGTGAAGACGACCGGCGACAAGTGGATGGGCGACCTGTCGAAGGTCGAGGGCAAGGGCGCCTTCACCAAGGAGGTCGACGCCGCACTGCTCGCCGGGGAGGCCGACCTCGCGGTGCACTGTGTGAAGGACGTTCCCGCCGACCGGCCGCTCCCGGCGGGGACGACGTTCGCCGCGTTCCTCAAGCGGGACGACATCCGCGACGCCCTGATCCATCCGGGCGGACTCACCCTGGACGAGCTTCCGGCCGGTACCCGCATCGGGACCTCCTCGGTGCGCCGGGTCGCGCAGCTGGCGGCCACCCACCCGGAGTTGGAGTGCGTGCCGTTCCGCGGCAACGCCAACCGGCGGCTGGCGAAACTGGCGGCCGGGGAGGCGGACGCGCTGCTGCTCGCGGTGTCCGGCCTCGAGCGCATCGGACGCGAGGACGTGATCAGCGAGATCCTCTCCCCCGAGACGATGATGCCGCCGATCGGCGCGGGCATCCTGGCCCTGCAGTGCCGTGAGGGCGACACCGAGCTGATCGACGCGGTCAGCGGGCTCGGCGATCCGGACACCCACCGGGAGGCCACCGCGGAACGCATGTTCCTTCATGTGCTCCAGGGCCACTGCAACAGCCCGATCGCCGGATACGCGCGCGTGGACCACGGGGGCGAACTGTCCCTGAGGGCCTGCGTGTTCACCCCGGACGGCAAGACCCGGCTGAACGCCCACGAGTGGGCGGGCCGGCTCGACCCGGCCACGCTGGGCACCTCGGTCGCGGTGGCGCTGCTGCGTCAGGGAGCCCGCGAGATCATCGACGGCATCCCGCACTGAGGCGACATCCCGCACCGGCACCGCACCGGGCACCGACCGTCAGGCGGTGCCCTCTTCGGCCTGGTCCCGCAGGAAGTTGCTCACCTGATGGGCCAGGCCCTCCCGGCCGGCCGCCGTCTGGACGGCGCCTTCCTGCAGACCGATGCCGCCCGCCCACAGCCGGCGGTCGGCCCAGTCGTCGTCGACCCGCAACTGGATCTGCACGTCGACCAGGCTCAGGGACGCCTCGGGGCCGGCCGCGTACAGCACGGCGGTGGCCCGGCGCAGCGGGTAGACGTCGAAGCCCTCGATGAACTGCGAGTTGCGCCAGTCGATGAACGCGCTCTCGCCGTCGGGGCCCACCCGGACATCGATCTGGCCGTCCTCCAGGTGGATGGTGGAGTGCCGGCCGCCGCGGTTCTCGACGGTCACACGGACAGTGAAGTACGTGAGCCCCTCGGCGGCGTCGTCCCGGCCGCGTGGTGGCTCGGAGGCTTCCAGCCCGTGGACGCGGACACGCAGACCGGCATGCTCGTCGTACTCCTGCCAGTCCCCGACCACGTTCGGCTCGTACACAATCCACCTCTTGTCCCTCAGAGAGCTGCTTCCTATCTGTGTGCTCAGTGCACTGTCAAATGAGCGGAATGCGCTGTGGCCAGCGGGTTCACCCCCTTTGATCAGTGATCAAGCCGTGCGCAGGAAGAACTCGCCGACAGGGGGCGCACTGCGCCCGGCGGGCGTGCCGCACATCACGTCCACGAGCATGATCGGCGCGCGAGATGGCGGACGCGCCGGGGAGAAGGCCGCGCAGGGCGTCGACTTGACAGCTGAGCGGGTTGACCTTGCTGACGGCCTGGAGCAAGCCGGGCATGACGGACAGCGGATAGAGGGCGTTGGAGCCGAAGAACAGCGGCATGGTGACGGCCCGGCCGAAGCCCGTCCGCCACAGGGCGGGTTGGACGGCCCGCGGTGCGGCGGGTGCTTCGGACATCGCGGAAGTCTCCTGACTGCTCGTCGAGTCCACCGCTGGCGACGTCGCGGGCGAACAGGGCGACGTTCTCGCGGCCGGTCAGGCCCTCGGCGGCGGAGAGCCGCTGCGGCACGTAGCCGAGCAGTGCGAAGACCTCGCCACGGTGAGGCCGAGCCCGTCGACGGCGCGGGTGTCACCGAAGGCGTACACCGGCCTCGCCGAGCCGCGCGATGCCCGGCCGGTCCGCCTCGAACCGCAGCGGTTCGACCTCGGCGCCGGATGGTCAAGGTCTTTCACGCTGAGAAAGCGAACGGTTTCCGTCCGTGCGGCTTTCTGAGTGAATTGTCCTGAATTGTTTGGGATCGCCTCCACCGGGAATTGGCTTCTCAGTGCTTCGGACAGGAGGCACGTCCGTGGGAGTCGTCCCCGGTGCCCTCCGTCAGGTCTGACCGCGCGATTCCCACGGTGTCTGTCACCCAGCACCGTTGAGGGAGGTGCGCGCGATGCGCGTCACCACCAGAACGAAGCCCCATCCGCACGACGACGCCCCCGACACCGCCGCTTCCTTCGAACGCCTCGCCACCCTGCCCGACGGCCCGGAACGCAAGGCGCTCCGGGACGAGCTGGTCGAGGTGTGGCTGCCGATGGCCGAGCGGATAGCGGTCCGTTTCAAGGGCCGCGGCGAGTCCCTGGAGGATCTGTACCAGGTGGCCGCCCTGGGCCTGGTCAAGGCAGTCGATCACTACGACCCCGCACGCGGCCACGCCTTCGAGGCGTACGCCGTGCCGACCGTGACCGGCGAGATCAAACGGCACTTCCGCGACCACCTGTGGACGCTGCACGTACCGCGCCGGGTCCAGGATCTGCGCAACCGGGTGCGCGCCGCCCTCAAGGAGCTGTCGCAGACCACTTCGGGGCGGGCCCCCACCGTCGCCGATATCGCCGAGTGCGCCCAGCTCAGCGAGGACGAGGTGCGCTCCGGCATGGAGGCCCTGGAGTGCTTCTCGGCGCTGTCACTGGAAGCGGAGATGCCCGGCACCGACGGGTACGCCCTCGGGGACGCGCTCGGCGCGCCCGACCCCCGCTTCGACGTCGTCGTGGACCGCGTCGCCGTGGGCCCCTGTCTGCGGGCCCTGCCCGAGCGCGAGCAGACCATTCTCTACCTGCGGTTCTTCCAGGGCATGACGCAGAGCCGCATAGCCGAGGAGCTGGGCATCTCCCAGATGCACGTGTCCCGTCTCCTCAGCGGCTGCTTCGACCGGATCCGTGAGGAGCTGCTGGCCGAGGTCAGATGACGCCGGAAGGTCACTCCGACGAGGCCTCCGGGATCTGCGCCGGCCCGTGGCGGTCGAGAGCCGCCTCCAGCTCGGCGTGGATCTCCGGGGGCAGGTCCCCGTTCCGCCCCCAGATCAGGATCAGATCGGCGACATTGCGCAGCTTGATGTTGGTGCGCTGGGAGACGTCCTTGAGGACGACCCAGCCCTCGTCCGGGGTCACGCGCCCGAGCGCGACCATCATGCCGATCGCCTGGTCCACGACGGCGTGCGAGGAGACGGCCTCCTTCAGCTGCTCGACCTCTGCCTGCAGCTCGAAGATGCGGCCCGCCTCGACACCGAGGTCATCCTGTCGCGCGCTCATACCTCCATCCTGCTCACTCGAGCGGCCCAGTGCCACCGCGCACACACCACTCGTTTCGGCCACGTCCGCCGGGTACTCGACAGGCGCCCGGAACGGTTCCGGTTGGACACTGGTATCGGACCGGTGTCCGCCGGCCGGTGAGACCACCAGGACGCGACTGCCATGAACCACGACACCAGACGACCCGGTGGCACAACGGACGTCGTCTCCACGCACGCCGTGTTCGGCGCCCCCTGCTGGGTGAGCCTGACCACCCGGGACCAGGAGGCCGCCGAGGCTTTCTACACCGCCGTCCTCGGCTGGGAATGGCGCCCGGCCCTGCTCGGCGACCGGTTCCGGATGGCCGTGGTGGACGACACGCCGGTGGCCGGAATCGCCGCGGTCGCCACGATGTGGCAGATGGCGGTCGCGTGGACGCCGTACTTCGCCGTGCGCAGCGCGGACGAGGTCGTCGCGCGGGTGCAGGAGCGGGGCGGCACGGCCGCCGTCGGACCGCTCTCCTTCCCGCCCGGACGGGCGGCGCTGCTGGCCGACCGGGACGGGGCGACCTTCGGAATCTGGGAGGGCGAGCTCGTCGCCAACTGGGGGAAGTGGCGCCGCGCCGCCCCGACCTTCATCAGACTGCACACACGCGACGCCTTCGACGCCGCCATCTTCTACGGCGAGATCCTCGACTGGGCGTCGGACCATCCCGGCTGCTGCGAGGTCCGCTACGAGGGCGGCGAGGTCGTGCTGCGCAGCGAGGGCGACATCGTGGCCCGTATCGGGTCCGGCGCGCTGGACGCGGCGCCCGACCCCACCATTCGGCCGCACTGGCAGGTGCACTTCGCCGTCACGGACGTCGGTGCCTGCGCCCGGGCCGCGGAGCAGCACGGCGGAAGTGTCCTGTCGAAGGGCGGCGACGAGGCCGTGCTGCGCGATCCCGACGGTGCCCGGTTCACGGTGACGGCGCGCCGCGCGCACTGAGCCCGGCGGCGCGCTCGTCACCTTCCTACGGAGCTGAGGCGGTCCGCGGCGGATTCGCCGGGGGCCGTGACAGCAGGACCAGGCTGCGGGGCTCGACCGTAAGAATCGAGTCCGCCTTGTGTTCCGTCTCGTCGGGGGCGGCCTTCGGCTCCGCGGTGTCGATCAGGGTCCTCCAGCGCTCGCCGTAGGCCGGGTCCGGCAGCCGGAAGGCGACCGGCTCCCAGTAGCCGTTGAGCAGGAGCAGGAAGGAGTCGTCCAGCACGGGCCGACCGCAGGGATCCGGCTCGGCGATGGCGTCACCGTTCAGGAAGACCCCGACCGAGTGCGCGTCGGAGCGCAGCCAGTCGCCGTCGGTCATCTCGCGCGCGTCCGGCGCGAACCACACGAGGTCGGGCAGCGGCTGACCCGCGTGCGTCACCGTCTCCCCGCGGAAGTAGCGCCGACGGCGCAGTACGGGGTGGGCGGCGCGCAGTCCGATGACGTACCGCGTGAAGTCGGCGAGGTCGCGCTGCTCGCCGGTCAGCCCCCAGTCGATCCAGGAGACCTCGTTGTCCTGGCAGTAGGCGTTGTTGTTGCCGCGCTGGGTGCGGCCGAGTTCGTCACCGTGACAGAGCATGGGGATGCCCTGCGAAAGCAGGAGCGTGGCCAGGAAGTTGCGCTGCTGGCGGGCGCGCAGTTCCAGCACGGACGCGTCGTCGGTCTCGCCCTCCGCCCCGCAGTTCCAGGACCGGTTGTCCCGCTCGCCGTCCCGGTTGCCCTCGCCGTTGGCCTCATTGTGCTTGTCGTTGTACGAGACGAGGTCGCGCAGGGTGAAGCCGTCGTGCGCGGTCACGAAGTTCACGCTGGCCCGCGGTCGGCGCCGGCTGTGCTGGTAGAGATCGGAGGAGCCGGTCAGCCGGGAGGCGAAGTCGCCGAGCGTGTGCTCGCCGCCGCGCCAGAAGTCCCGCACGGTGTCCCGGTACTTGCCGTTCCACTCCGACCACAGGGGCGGGAAGTTGCCCACCTGGTAGCCGCCCTCGCCCACGTCCCACGGTTCCGCGATCAGCTTCACGCGGCTGATCACCGGGTCCTGCTGGATCAGGTCGAAGAACGCCGAGAGCCGGTCCACCTCGTGGAACTGCCGGGCCAGTGTGGCCGCGAGGTCGAAGCGGAAGCCGTCGACGTGCATCTCGGTGACCCAGTAACGCAGCGAGTCCATGATCAGCTGGAGCACGTAGGGGTGCCGCATCAGCAGGCTGTTCCCGGTGCCGGTGGTGTCGTAGTAGTGCCCCCAGTCACCGTCCACCAGCCGGTAGTAGGAGGCGTTGTCGATGCCCCGGAAGGAGAGCGTCGGCCCCTTCTCGTTGCCCTCGGCGGTGTGGTTGTAGACGACGTCCAGAATTACTTCGAGGCCGGCCGCGTGCAGGGTCCGCACCATCGACTTGAACTCGTTGACCTGCTCACCGCGGGTGCCTTGGGCGGCGTAGGCGTTGTGCGGAGCGAAGAAGCCGATCGTGTTGTAGCCCCAGTAGTTGGACAGGCCACGGCCCTGCAGCACACCGTCCTGCACGAACTGGTGCACCGGCATCAGCTCGACCGCCGTCACACCGAGGGACGTCAGATGCTCGACGACCGCGGGGTGGGCCAACCCGGCGTAGGTGCCGCGGAGTTCGGCCGGGACGTCGGGATGGGTGCGGGTCAGACCGCGGACGTGGGCCTCGTAGATGACGGTGTCGGCGTAGGACCGTCGGGGCGGACGGTCCTCGCCCCAGTCGAAGAACGGGTCGGTGACCACACCGAGCATGGTGTGTCCGGCGCTGTCGGCGGCCGGGTCGTACAGCGCGGGATGATCGTCCACCTGCCCGTCCACCGCCCGGCTGTACGGATCGAGCAGCAGCTTCGCCGGGTTGCAGCGGTGGCCGAGATCCGGGTGCCAGGGTCCGTGCACGCGATAGCCGTAGCGCTGCCCCGGACCGATCCCGGGCAGGTAGCAGTGCCACACGAAGCCGTCGACCTCGGCGAGGGGAACACTGCGATGGCTGCCGTCGTCCTCGACGAGGACGAGTTCGACGCACTCGGCTACCTCGCTGAACAGCGCGAAGTTGGTGCCCTGCCCGTCGAAGGAGGCACCCAACGGGTAGGGGTGCCCGCTCCAGACGGGCACCCCTGCCTTGAGACGGCGCTCTGCGGTCACCGGGCGTCCTCCAGGACGCCGCCCACGACCGGCTCCTCGCGGGGCACCTGAAGCACCTCGCGCACGCTCGGCACCGGCGGCGTCGGCACCAGCGGGACACGTCCGCCGGCCCGGGCACGCTGCGAGAACCAGATGACCTTGCTGCCGGTGTCCGTGGCGCAGCACCCCCAGCCGTCGCTCATCGCGGCGATGTGCTCCAGACATCCGCGCAGTTCCTGGTCCGGACGCAGATCACGGTCGTTGTCGCCGACGGCCGTGATGAGGTGCTGGCCGTTCCACCACATCTCGATCGAGGTGAACTTGTCGGTCGCGTGCTCGTCGATGGCCTTCAGCAGCAGTTCGGCACCGCGGCAGACAGGCTCGACCAGGATGTCGAGGTCCCAGTACCGGAGGTGAGCGGCCAGAATCCGGCTGACCTGGCCGACCCGTTCCGGGGTGACGTCCACATCGAGGTGGTAGTAGCGGGGGACTGCGGTCTTCATCTTCGTTGGCTCCTCACCGGCGAAGCTCCCGCTCCTCCTCGCCCCGGCGGGACGAGCCCCGAACGCGCAGCGTGAGCAGTGATCGCTTCTGAGTCACCTCAACTGTGGGAGTGCTACGCCATTCGTGCAACACGAGCGACCACCGAGGTAGTTGAAGAACCAACAAGACGCTGCGTCGTCATCCATGCACCATGAGTGAAACTCTCCTGGAAGGTGAACGGCGCCATGCTGCTACCGGCCAAGGCCGAAGTCGCCCGGCAACTGCGGCGTTACCGGGCCTGCGAACGCGTGATGCTGGCTTCCCCCGCCGATCGCGGGGCGCGGGCGTCCTTCGAGGACTCGGGCTACACCCTTTGCGTGCTCATGGGGAAGCGCTGTGCGCGGGAGGCCGCGGACGCCGCCGAGCGCTATCTGCGGACGAACCCGGTCTCCTATCTCCGCGAGCAGGACGAGCAGGTGTGCACCACCGCCTCGGCCAGGCGGGGTCCGCCGGTGAGGCTCCTGCGTACCCCCGCGGGGAGGTAGTCCCTTCCGGCGCAGCTTCGATCCCCGGCCGGGCCACGGGCCCGGCCTCGAGCATGGCGGAGGTGAGACCCATGAGTGCCAGCACCCACATCGGCCGCATCCCGGTACGGGACGTCCGGCCGCTCGTCGACGGCGGCCGGAGTCCGGCCAAGGCGGTCGTCGGGGAGACGTTCCAGGTGACCGCCACGGTGTTCCGCGAGGGCCATGACGCGGTCGCCGCCAACGTCGTGCTCACCGACCCCGAGGGCGTTCCGGGCCCCTGGACGCCGATGCGTGAACTGGCGCCCGGCAGCGACCGCTGGGGCGCCGACGTCACCCCCGACGCCCTGGGCCGCTGGACCTTTCACGTGGAGGCCTGGGGCGATCCGATCGCCACCTGGCGCCACCGCGCCGGCATCAAGATCCCGGCCGGCATCGACGTCGGCCTGGTGCTGGAAGAGGGCGCCGATCTCTACTTCCGGGCGGCGGCCGGAGTGCCGGACGAAGCGGGGCGCGGACTGGTGCTGGCCGCCGCGGAGGCGCTGCGTGAGGATGCGCTGTCGGTCTCGGCGCGGCTGGCGGGTGCGTTGACACCGGAGGTGGACGCGGTGCTGGCGCGGTATCCGCTGCGGGAGCTGGTGACGGTCTCCGAGGTGCTGCCGCTGCTGGTGGAGCGGGAGCGGGCGCTGTACGGGGCCTGGTACGAGTTCTTCCCGCGCTCCGAGGGCACGCCGGAGCGTCCGCACGGCACGTTCCGCACGGCCGCGCGGCGGTTGGGGGCGATCGCGGCGATGGGGTTCGACGTGGTGTATCTGCCGCCGGTCCATCCGATCGGGTCGACCTTCCGCAAGGGCCCGAACAACACCCTGTCGGCCACCGCGGAAGACGTCGGGGTGCCGTGGGCGATCGGCTCCCCGGAGGGCGGCCACGACGCGGTCCACCCCGACCTGGGCACGATCGAGGACTTCGACTGGTTCGTGGCCCGGGCCCGCGAGCACCGCCTGGAGATCGCGCTGGACTTCGCTCTGCAGTGCTCGCCGGACCATCCCTGGGTGCACAAGCATCCGGAGTGGTTCCATCACCGCCCGGACGGCACCATCGCCTATGCGGAGAACCCGCCGAAGAAGTACCAGGACATCTACCCGATCGCCTTCGACGCCGACATGGACGGTCTGGTCGCGGAGACGCTGCGGGTGCTCAGGTTCTGGATGGAGCACGGTGTGCGGATCTTCCGGGTCGACAACCCGCACACCAAGCCGGTGGTCTTCTGGGAGCGGGTGATCGCGGAGATCAACGCCGGCGATCCGGACGTGATCTTCCTGGCCGAGGCGTTCACCCGGCCGGCGATGATGCACACCCTGGCCCAGATCGGTTTCCAGCAGTCCTACACGTACTTCACCTGGCGCAACACCAAGGAAGAACTCACCGAATACCTGACCGAGCTGTCCGGTGAGGCGGCCGCCTACATGCGGCCCAACTTCTTCGCCAACACCCCCGACATCCTGCACGCCTATCTCCAGCACGGCGGCCGGCCCGCCTTTGAGATCCGGGCGGTCCTGGCCGCGACCCTCTCCCCCACCTGGGGCATCTACAGCGGCTACGAACTGTGCGAGAACACTCCCCTGCGCGAGGGCAGCGAGGAGTACCTCGACTCCGAGAAGTATCAGCTCCGCCACCGCGACTGGGACACCGCCGACAGCATCACCCCCCTGATCACCCAGCTGAACACGATCCGCCGGGGCCACCCGGCCCTGCGGCGGCTCAGGAACATCCACTTCCACCACACCGACAACGACGCGGTGATCGCGTACAGCAAGCGCACCGGCCCGGACACGGTTCTGGTGGTCGTCAACCTCGACCCTCATCACACCCAGGAAGCCACGGTCTCGTTGGACATGCCGCAACTCGGCCTGGACGGGAACCCGTCCATGTCCGTGCGCGACGAACTGACGGGTGAGACCTACCGCTGGGGCCGGACCAACTATGTGCGCCTCGAACCCGGTCGGGCGCCCGCGCACGTGCTCCATGTCCAGCCATCGGCATCCGAGACCGGAGGGTCAAGCGCTTCATGACTGTCAACGAGCCCGTCCAGGACACCTTCGAGGACACCCCCGCGAAGGACCGGGACCCCGACTGGTTCAAGCGTGCCGTCTTCTACGAGGTGCTGGTCCGCTCCTTCCAGGACAGCAACGGCGACGGCGTCGGCGACCTCAAGGGCCTCACCTCCAGGCTCGACTACCTGCAATGGCTGGGCGTCGACTGCCTGTGGCTGCCCCCCTTCTTCAAGTCCCCGTTGCGTGACGGCGGTTACGACGTCTCCGACTACACCTCCGTCCTGCCCGAGTTCGGCGATCTCGCCGACTTCGTGGAGTTCGCCGACGCCGCCCACCAACGCGGCATGCGCGTCATCATCGACTTCGTCATGAACCACACCAGCGACCAGCACCCGTGGTTCCAGGAATCCCGCAACGACCCCGACGGCCCCTACGGCGACTACTACATGTGGGCCGACGACGACAAGCAATACGCCGACGCCCGGATCATCTTCGTCGACACCGAGGCCTCCAACTGGACCTACGACCCGGTGCGGAAGCAGTACTTCTTCCACCGCTTCTTCTCCCACCAGCCGGACCTCAACTACGAGAACCCGGCGGTCCAGGAGGAGATCCTGGCCGCCCTTCGCTTCTGGCTGGACCTGGGAATCGACGGCTTCCGCCTCGACGCCGTCCCCTATCTGTACGCGGCCGAGGGAACGAACTGCGAGAACCTCCCCGCCAGCCATGACTTCCTCAAGCGGGTGCGCCGCGAGATCGACCTGATGTACCCGGACACGGTGCTGCTGGCGGAGGCCAACCAGTGGCCCGAGGACGTCGTCGACTACTTCGGCGACTACCAGTCCGGCGGCGACGAATGCCACATGGCCTTCCACTTCCCCGTCATGCCCCGCATCTTCATGGCCGTGCGCCGCGAATCGCGCTACCCGGTCTCGGAAATCCTCGCCAAGACCCCCGCCATCCCCTCCGGCTGCCAGTGGGGCATCTTCCTGCGCAACCACGACGAGCTCACCCTCGAGATGGTCACCGACGAAGAACGCGACTACATGTGGGCCGAATACGCCAAAGACCCCCGCATGCGCGCCAACATCGGCATCCGCCGCCGGCTCGCCACCCTGCTCGACAACGACCGCAACCAGATCGAACTGTTCACCGCGCTGCTGCTGTCCCTGCCCGGCTCGCCGATCCTCTACTACGGCGACGAGATCGGCATGGGCGACAACATCTGGCTCGGCGACCGCGACGCCGTCCGCACCCCCATGCAGTGGACACCGGACCGCAACGCAGGTTTTTCGTCCTGTGACCCCGGACGGCTGTATCTGCCGACCATCATGGACCCGGTCCACGGCTACCAGGTCACCAACGTGGAGGCGTCGATGTCGTCGCCCTCCTCGCTGCTCCACTGGACCCGCCGCATGATCGAGATCCGCAAGCAGAACCCCGCCTTCGGCCTCGGCTCCTACACCGAGCTCCAGTCGTCCAACCCCGCCGTGATCGCGTTCCTGCGCGAGTACGAGGACGACCTCGTCCTGTGCGTGCACAACTTCTCCCGCTTCGCACAGCCCACCGAACTCGATCTCCGTGCCTTCGACGGACGCCACCCCGTGGAACTCATCGGCGGGGTCCGTTTTCCCGCCATCGGTGAACTGCCGTACCTGCTGACGCTGGCAGGGCACGGCTTCTACTGGTTCCGGCTCGCCCGAGTCGCATCCCGCATCGGCCGCCGATCGTGAAACTCCGCCGGTGAAAGGAGGCGTCACCATGCCGAAGACCGCATTCCCCCGCCCGGGCAGCACGACCGCGCCCGGGCCCATGGCCTCGCTCGCCGGGCTGCTGCGCGAGTGGCTGCCCCGGCAGCGCTGGTTCGCGGGCAAGGACCGGCCCGTCACGGACCTCTCACTGCTGTCCATGACGGAGCTGTTCCCGGGCTGTCTGCACCTGCTGGTGCAGACCGGACACACGCCCGTTCCCGCCCCCGGTGGCGCCACCGCCACGACCGGCGACTGCTACCAGCTGCTGCTCGGCGTACGCAAGCATCTGTCGCCGCGTCTCGGCCGGGCCCTCATCGGACGGGCGGAGGAAGGGCCGCTGGCCGGCCTGGCGGTCTACGACGCGCTCCAGGACCCGCGGCTCGCACAGCTGCTCCTGGAGCGGCTGCGGCACCCCGGCACGGCGGGCCCCCTGCGTTTCGAGGCCGACCCGTCCGCGTCCGTGCCCGCGGGGCTCGCGCCGCGCATGCTGGACGCCGAGCAGTCCAACTCCTCGCTGGTGTACGGGGACTCGTTCATCCTGAAGGTCTTCCGGCGTATCCAGCCCGGCGTCAACCCCGACCTGGAGGTGCCGGGCGCACTGGCCGGGCAGGGCTGCCGTCGGGTGCCCGCGCCGGTCGCCTGGTTCCGCACGACGCAGCCGCAGGAGGCAACGCTCGGGGTGCTCCAGCCCTTCCTGCCCGACGCGTCCGACGGCTGGACACTGGCTCTCCAGGCCCTTGCCTCCGGCGACGACTTCACAGCCAAGGCCCACGAACTGGGTCAGGCCACGGCGGAGGTGCACCTCGCGCTGGCCTCGGCCTTCCCGGCCCTGGCCCACGCCGAGAACGGCCGGACGGCGGCCGCGATGACCGAGCGGCTCGGCGCCGCCGCGCACTGCGTACCGGCGCTCCAGCCGTACGTCCCGGCGCTGCAGACCGCGTTCGCCGCGCTGACCTCCTGCGATCCCGGTCCGCCCGCCCAGCGCATCCACGGTGATCTGCACCTGGGGCAGGTGCTGCGGGCCGGCCGCGAGTGGTTCGTGATCGACTTCGAGGGTGAGCCGTCCCGTCCCCTCGCCGAGCGCCGCAGCACCCACTCCCCCGTTCGGGACATCGCCGGCATGCTGCGCTCCTTCGACTACGCCGCCCGCCAGCGCCGCCCCTGGCGTCCGGAGTGGGCGCGCCGCTGCCGTGAGGCCTACTGCGCGGGGTACGCCTCGCTCGCCGGGTGGGACCCGCGCAAGAAGCACGGCCTGCTGCGCGCCTATGAAACGGACCGCGCCGTCTACGAAGTCCTGTACGAGGCCCGGCACCGTCCCGACTGGCTGCCCGTGCCGATGGCGGCGATCGAGCGTCTCGCCGTGAGAGGAGCCTGAAGCCATGGCACTGCGTGACACCACACCTCCCGAGGCCGGCGGTCCACTCCCCTGCCGTGCCGCGCCTTCCCTGGATCCCGCCGACCGCACGCGGTTGCTGTCGGGCGCCCATCACGACCCGCACTCCCTGCTGGGCGCCCATCCGGTGCCGGGCGGGATCGCCTTCCGGGCGTTGCGCCCCTTCGCCCGTGCGGTGGACGTGGTCGTCGGGGGAGAGCGCAGCGGACTCTCGTCCGAGGGCGACGGCCTCTTCTCCGGCGTACTCCCGCTGGAGGCGATTCCCCCGTACACCCTGCTGGTCTCCTACGAGGACGACGAGCAGGAAGTGCACGACCCGTACCGCTTCCTGCCCGCCCTCGGTGACGTCGACCTGCATCTCATCCGTGAGGGCCGACACGAGGAACTGTGGAAGGCGCTCGGCGCCGAGCCGATGACCCACCAGGGCGTGACCGGCACCCGCTTCACGGTGTGGGCGCCCAACGCGCAGGGCGTCCGGGTCGCCGGGGAGTTCACCTGCTGGGACGGGACGGCGTTCCCGATGCGGTCCCTCGGCGCGTCCGGGGTGTGGGAGCTGTTCCTGCCGGGCATCGGCGAGGGCGCACGGTACAAGTTCGAGATCACGTCCCGCTCCGGCGACCGCTTCCTCAAGGCCGACCCGATGGCACGCCGTACCGAGGTACCGCCCGCGACAGCCTCCGTGGTGACGGCCTCCCACTACGAGTGGGGCGACGAGGAGTGGCTGGCTCGGCGCGGGGACGTGCCGGTGCACGAGGCTCCCTTCTCGGTGTACGAGGTCCATTTGGCGTCCTGGCGACCGGGACTGACGTACCGTCAACTGGCTGAACAGCTCCCGGCGTACGTCAAGGACCTCGGCTTCACCCATGTCGAGCTCATGCCGGTCGCCGAGCACCCCTTCGGCGGCTCCTGGGGCTACCAGGTCACCGGGTTCTACGCGCCGACCTCGCGGCTGGGTTCGCCGGACGACTTCCGGTATCTGGTCGATGCCCTGCACCGGGCGGGCCTCGGCGTGATCATGGACTGGGTTCCGGCTCATTTCCCCAAGGACGACTGGGCGTTGGGGCGGTTCGACGGGGAGCCGCTGTACGAGCCGGGCGACTGGCGGCGGGCCGAGCATCCGGACTGGGGGACGTACGAGTTCGACTTCGGCCGGGTCGAGGTGCGCAACTTCCTGGTGGCCAACGCCGTCTACTGGTGCGAGGAGTTCCACATCGACGGGCTGCGGGTGGACGCGGTCGCCTCGATGCTCTACCTCGACTACTCGCGCGACTCCGGTCAGTGGACGCCCAATGTGTTCGGCGGGCGCGAGGATCTGGACGCGATGGCGTTCCTCCAGGAGATGAACGCGACGGTGTACCGGCGGGTGCCGGGGGTCATGACGATCGCGGAGGAGTCCACCGCGTGGGGCGGGGTGACGCGGCCCACGGAGAGCGGTGGTCTGGGCTTCGGCCTGAAGTGGAACATGGGCTGGATGCACGACTCCCTGGGCTATATCCAGCACGAGCCGGTGCACCGCAAGTACCACCACCACGAGATGACCTTCTCGATGGTGTACGCCTACAGCGAGAACTTCGTCCTGCCGATCTCCCACGACGAGGTCGTCCACGGCAAGCAGGCGCTGGTGTCGAAGATGCCCGGCGACTGGTGGCAGCAACGCGCCACCCACCGCGCCTACCTCGCCTTCATGTGGGCCCACCCCGGAAAACAACTCCTCTTCATGGGACAGGAGTTCGCCCAAGGTGCGGAGTGGTCGGAGGCCGACGGCCCGGACTGGTGGCTCCTCGACCCCGGTTACGGCGCCGAGCCCGATCACCGCGGGGTGCGGGACCTGGTCCGCGATCTCAATACCGTCTACCGTGCGACGCCCGCTCTGTGGCAGCGGGACACGGAGCCCGACGGCTTCCGGTGGATCGTGGGAGACGCGGCCGACGACAACGTCTTCGCCTTCCTGCGCCTGGACGCCGAAGGAACCCCCCTCCTCGCCGTCTCGAACTTCTCCCCCGTCGTCCGCCACGACTACCCGCTGGGCATCCCGGGGGACGTCCCCGCCTGGCAGGAGGTCCTCAACACCGACGCGGAACGCTACGGCGGCGGTGCCGTCACCTGTCCCGACCCGGTGAAACCGGAGGACGGTGTCGTACGGCTCACGCTGCCGCCGCTCGCAACCGTATGGCTGTCGCCCGTGTGATCAGCCGTCTCCTGGGCAGTCGGGGCGTACGACCTCGTCGCGGCAGAAGGGCGGCTTCACGTGCGCACCGTCGGAGTGGAGGAGGAACTCCTCCTGGTCGCCCCGGAGACCGGCGAACCACGAGCACTGTCGGCCGCGGTGCTCGCCCGTGCCACGCACGACGGCACGAACGGTGACGTCTTCGAGAAGGAGCTCCACAGCCAGATGCTCGAGTTCGCCACCCATCCCCAGTCGGAGATGGCGGAACTCGCCGCGGAGATCGTCCGCTGCCGCAAGGAGGCGGCCCGGCACGCCGGGGAGATCGGCTGT
Source organism: Streptomyces sp. NPDC087859 (assembly GCF_044742595.1). Classification (NCBI taxonomy): domain Bacteria; kingdom Bacillati; phylum Actinomycetota; class Actinomycetes; order Kitasatosporales; family Streptomycetaceae; genus Streptomyces; species Streptomyces sp. NPDC087859. The sequence continues at coordinate 79,770 of NZ_JBIUUU010000008.1, forward strand.
GCCGTCGCCGCGCTCGCGACGTCGCCGCTGCCCGTCAGCCCCTCGGTCGCGATGGGGCGGCGCTATCAGTGGATGGCGGAGCAGTACGGCATCACCAGCAATGATCTCGTCCTGGGGTGTCATGTCCATGTGTCCGTCGAGTCCGACGACGAGGGCGTGGGCGTGATCGATCAGATGCAGCCCTGGCTGCCGGTACTGGCGGCGCTGAGTGCCAACTCCCCGTTCTGGCAGGGTGAGGACACGCGGTACAGCAGCTATCGCAGTCGGGTGTGGCAGCGGTGGCCGTCGACCGGTCCGACCGAGGTGTTCGGCTCGGCCGAGTGTTATCACCGGCGGGTGGCGGACATGGTGGCGACCGGTGTGATCCTCGACGAGGCCATGGCCTATTTCGACGCGCGGCTGGCCCGGCGGTACCCGACGGTGGAGCTCCGGGTCGCGGACGTCTGTCTGCACGCGTCCACCGCCGCGCTCATCGCCACCCTCGCCCGCGGCCTCGTCGAGACGTCGGCACGTGACTGGCGCGCGGGCCGAAAGCCGTCGGGACACAGCGTGAGCCTGCTGCGGCTGGCCGCCTGGCGGGCCGCCCGGTCGGGCCTGACGGAGGAACTGCTGCATCCGGCGACCATGCGACGGCTGCCCGCGGAGACCGTCGTCCGGGCGCTTCTCGACCACGTCGGCGACGCACTGGCCGAGACCGGCGACCTCGAGCGGGCGCGGGAAGGCTGTGCCGAGCTGCTGCGGCGCGGTAACGGCGCGCGGATCCAGCGGGAGCTGCTGGCGCGGACCGGGAGCCTGCGGGAGGTCGTCACGGAGTGCGTGCGCCACACGCAGGAATAGAGCGGTCCTCGGGTTCCCGCCCCCTCCGAAAGGATCAGCTCGGAACCAGTTGTCGAATACCTGCATCGAACGCGCTCACCTCGGCTAGATTCGGGCACCGCCGATAACAGTTCTCATCGGTGGAGTCACACCCCGTACACATCAGGAGCAGCGCATGCGCGACCTCGCCCTCGCTCCCCCGTCCGTCTCGCCGCTGACGGGCGGGCTCGCCGACAGCGTCTTCGAGACGGCCGCCCGCAACCCCACCCAGACGATGCTCGCGCGCCGCCCCGACCCCTCCGCCACGACCTGGGAGGAGGTGACCGCCGTGGAGGTGCGGGACGAAGTCGTCGACCTCGCCAAGGGCCTGGTCGCCTCCGGGATCGCCCCCGGCAACCGCGTGGCGATCATGGCGCGCACCCGGTACGAGTGGACGGTTCTCAGCCATGCGCTGTGGGCCGTCGGCGCCGAGGTCGTGCCCATCTATCCCACCTCGTCACGCGATCAGGTCGCCTGGATCCTGCGGGACGCGGACTGTGTCGGTGTGATCGTCGAGGACGAGCAGAGCGTGATGACGGTCGGCTCGGTGTGCGCGTCGCTGCCGCGGCTGCGCCACGTCTGGCAGTTGGACGACGGGTCACTGGAACAGCTCGTGAAGCGGGGCGAGTTCATCCCGTTCACCACGATCGAGTCGCTGCGCCGCATCGTGATGCCGGACTCCACCGCGGCCGTCGTCTACACCTCCGGCACCACGGGCCGGCCGCTGGGCTGCGCGGTGAGCCACCGAGGTCTGGCGAGCGCCTGCGACGTCCTGCTGGAGGGGTGGGGCCACACGGTGGTGCCGCCGGGCGGGCAGGGCTCGGTCCTCGCCTTCCTGCCCTTCTCCCATGTGTATGGACTACTGGTGCAGAGCCTGTGCATCCGCGGCAGTCTGGTGATGGCCCACGAGCCCGATCTGAGCTCCGAGACGTTGTCGGCGTCCCTGCTCTCGTTCCGGCCCACCTACTTCTGCGGCGTGCCCTCGCTCTTCGAGAAGATCTACAAGAACTTCCTGCGGATGGCCCAGCAGGCGGGCCGCGGCGCCCTGTTCGAGCGGGCCGCGGAGACGGCACGGGACTTCGCGGCGGCCGTCGAACGCCATCGGCTGGGACTCGGGGCGGGTCCCGGCCTGGACCTGCGACTCCAGCACGCGCTGTACGAGCGGACGGTGTACCGCAGACTGCGGGCCGCGCTGGGTGGCCGCGTGCTCCGCGCGGCCTCGGGCGGGTCACCGCTGGGCCGCGAACTCTGTCTGTTCTACGAGGGCATCGGCATCTACGTGAACGACGCCTACGGGCTGACGGAGACGAGCGGCGGCGTCACGGCACAGCCCGTGGGCCGGGAGAAGTCGGGCACGGTCGGCCGGCCCCTGCCGGGCACGGACATCCGGCTGGCCGCCGACGGGGAGATCCTGGTCCACGGCCCTTCGGTGTTCCAGGGATACGTCAACGACGAGGCCGCCACCCGGGCCGCGCTGGGCAGCGGATGGCTGGCCACGGGCGACCTCGGGCAGCTGGACCCGGAGGGCTATCTCACGATCACCGGCCGCAAGAAGGACGTCATCATCACCAGTGGTGGCAAGAGCGTGGCGCCGGCCTTCCTGGAGCAGCGGCTGCGTATGCATCCGCTCATCCATCAGGCGGTCATCGTGGGTGACAACCGGCCCTGTGTGGGTGCCCTGATCACACTGGACCCGGAGTTCCTCGCGCACTGGCGCGGCGGGCTCGCGATGCCGGGTGACGCACCGAGCCGGGAGGCGCGCGAGGAGAACGCGCTGCGGGAGGAGATCGGGCGCGCGGTGGCCGCGGCGAACAGTTCCGTCTCCCGTTCGGAGTCCATCCGCGTGTTCCGGGTTCTGCCGGAGTCCTTCGACCGGACCAGCGCGCTGCTCACACCGTCGATGAAGCTGCGCCGGGACGCGATCGTCGAGCACTACGCGTTCGAGATCGACGCGATGTACCAGGCACGCTCGCGCGCCCCGCGACAGCAGATGGCGGACGAGGTCACGGGCTGGGACGACTCGGACAACGTGTTCCGGTGACCCGGTTCGGGTCCCGGGAGTCCGATTGACCTCAGCGCCCCCGGGAACTCGCAGAAGTGGCGCCCACGAGGAGCGCCGTACCGGACCGGCACCCGAACCAGGCAGGAAGCACCATTGGCCTCCGTGGAGATTCCGAGTCGCACCACGAGTTTTGCGGGTGAGCCGCAGAGCGTCACAGCTGCGCGGATCGACGCGGACGAGTTCCTGTACGGGCTCTCGCAGGCCTCGCCGCCCACGACGCCCGAGCACTGGGACGACATCCTGCTCGTCGTCACGGAGCTGGCCGCCAACGCCGTCCAGTTCGCCCCGGGCCCTTTCGACCTGTCTCTGCGCCGTACCTTCGACGGTGTCCATGTGACGCTGCACGACACGAATCCCACCCCGCCGGCACCGCGTTCGTTTCACCCGAGAACCGGCGGTGGCGGTGTCGGCTGGCATCTGATCCACGCCCTGTGCGACCAGGTGAGTGTGGTGACGGAGGACAGGGGCAAGGACGTGCACGTGTTTCTGCCCTGGTGAGACACACGACATTCACTCGCAGCCGGTGCGCGGGCGCACCGTGACGGGCATGGTGGTGCACAACGCGTTCGGCTGCCTGCCGCGCCCGGCTGGCGGAACGGCATGAGGCACGGTGGGATCGATGTTGCGAAGCGGAGATCCAGGGCAGGCGAACGGCGTCCGACTCGGACCGCCGGAGCCGCAGAAGGGAAGAAAGACCGTGACACGACCCAGGATCCTGGTGGTTGGCGCAGGCTTCGCCGGCGTGGAGTGCGTTCGCCGGCTGGAACGCAAACTCGCCCGCGACGAGGCCGACGTCACCTTGGTGACGCCGTTCGCCTACCAGCTCTATCTTCCGCTGCTCCCCCAGGTCGCCTCCGGGGTGCTGACGCCCCAGTCGATCGCCGTCTCGCTGCGCCGCAGCAAGAAGTACCGCACCCGGATCATCCCGGGCGGTGCCATCGGTGTGGACCTCAAGGCCAAGGTGTGCGTCATCCGCACCATCACCGACGAGATCGTCGACGAGCCGTACGACTACATCGTGCTGGCCCCCGGCAGCGTCACCCGTACCTTCGACATCCCAGGCCTCACCGACCACGCGTTCGGCATGAAGACCCTCGCCGAGGCCGCTTATGTCCGCGACCACGTCATCGCCCAGCTCGACCTCGCCGACGCCAGCCAGGACGAGGCCGAACGCGCCTCGCGGCTGCAGTTCGTGGTCGTCGGCGGCGGTTACGCGGGCACCGAGACCGCCGCGTGTCTGCAGAAGCTCACCCACGCCGCCGTCAAGCGCTACCCGCGCATCGATCCGGGGCTCATCAAGTGGCACCTGATCGACATCGCGCCCAAGCTGATGCCCGAGCTGGGCGACAAGCTGGGCAGCACCGCGCAGCGGATCCTCACCAAGCGCGGCATCGAGATCTCGCTGGGCACGTCCATCGCCAAGGCGGGCCCCGAGGAGGTCACCTTCACCGATGGCCGGGTGGTGCCCACCCGCACCCTGATCTGGACCGCCGGCGTGGTCGCGAGCCCGCTCATCGCGACGCTCGGCGCGGAGACGGTACGGGGGCGGCTCGCGGTCACCGCCGACATGAACCTGCCGGGCCACGACGGGGTGTTCGCGCTCGGTGACTCCGCCGCGGTGCCCGACGAGGCCAAGGGCGAGGAGGGCGCGGTCTGCCCACCCACGGCCCAGCACGCGATGCGGCAGGGCAAGCATGTCGCCGACAACGTCATCGCTACCCTGCGGGGGCAGTCGATGACGCCTTACCAGCACAAGGACCTCGGCCTGGTCGTCGACCTCGGCGGCACGGACGCCGTGTCCAAGCCGCTCGGCATCGAGCTGCGCGGCCTGCCCGCCCAGGTCGCGGCCCGCGGATACCACTGGGCGGCGCTGCGTACCAACGTCGCCAAGGTGCGCGTCGCGACCAACTGGACGCTCAACGCCCTCGCGGGCGACGATTTCGTGCGCACCGGCTTCCAGGCCCGCAAGGCCGCCAAGCTCCACGACTTCGAGTACACCAACGCGTATCTGACGCCGGAGCAGGTCCAGGCGCATGTCGAGGGGACGGACCGTCAGGAGTAGTCCGCCCGGGGTGCGAGAGGCGGGTCGTCCGGGGCGGGCGCGGCTGCGGGATCTGGTGGCCGCGTCCGACCCCGGGCTGCTGCGGCTGGCGGCCGGGCTGCGGACGGTGGGCGCCATCGCGCTCACGCTGGCCGTGCTCGGTCTGCTGGGGGCCCAGGTGCCCCATCTGGTGGCGGGGGCGATCGCGGCCATGGTCGCCACCTTCGCCATCCGGGAGAAGCAGCGCGCCCAGCAGGCCGTCACCCTCGCGCTGGGCCTGCCGGTGGCGCTGGCCGCCGTCACGCTCGCCGCCCTGCTGCGCTCCCATGTGGTGGTCGGCGACCTGGTCTTCGTCGCGTTGATCTTCTGCGCCGTCTACGGGCGCCGGTACGGCGACCGGGGCACCGCCCTCGGAATGATCGGCTTCCAGGTCTACTTCGCGTCCCTGTTCGTCGGCGCCACCGTCTCCGCGTTGCCCCAGCTCTACGGCACGCTCGTCGTCGCCTTCCTGGCCAGTGCCGTGGCGCGCTTCGCGCTCGTGCCCGAGACGCCCACCGGGATGCTGGAGCGGCTGCGGGAGGCCTTCCGGGCCCGGCTGGCCCAGCTGGTGGCGACACAGCTGGAACTGCTGGACGCGGCGGGCCCCGAGGACGTGGAGAAGGCGCTGGAGCATGTGCGCGACGGCACGGCCCGGCTGCACGAGACGGCGCTGATGATCCAGGGCCGGCTGGAGGAGGGGACCGCCGACGAGACGGTGGCGCGGCTCGTGCAGCGGCGCGTCGCGGACGCCGAGGTCGCCGCCGAGCGGCTCGGTCTGTTGCTGCTGACCGCGCGCAGCGCCGAGCGGGCGGACACGCTGACCCTGCATCTGCCGGGTGCGCCCGTTCCGCGGGCCGGGACGCTGCCCGTGCGGGACAGGGCGACGGACACCGTGCGGCGCGACCTGGAGGCGCTGCGGCTGCTCGTCCTGCGGCCGGTCTCCGCACAGCCCGGCACGGGGCTCTCGCATGTGCGCAACCGGCTGCTGGGCTACCGGGACGAGGAGAACCTGCCGGCGGCGCCACCGGCCGTCCAGGACGTCTTCCGGGGCATCGGTGAGGCGGCCCGCGCGGTGCTGGGGCTGCGGACCGCTCTCGACGGGCCGCAGGACGAGTCCGACGACAGCCCGGCCACGACCCGCTCGCGTGAGGAGCTCGACGCCGAGGACGCGGCCATCGACGCCGGTGAGGACCCTGCGCAGGAGGCGCCCGCGGGGTTGCGGCGGCCCACGACACGGGCGGCCGTGCAGGTCGCGGTGGGGTCGTCGCTGGCCATGGTGGGCGGTGAGCTGCTGTCCAGCCAGCGCTGGTACTGGGCGGTGCTGACCTGCTGGATCGTGTTCATCAACACCGCCTCCACGGGCGAGATCCTGGTCAAGGGCTACCGGCGGCTCCTGGGCACCGTGCTCGGGGTGGTGGCCGGCATCGGGCTGGCGGCGCTGGTCGGCCACCACACCCTGACGGCGTTCGCCGTGGTGCTGGTCTGCGTCTTCCTGATGTTCTACACGGCGCCTCTGTCGTACACGCTGATGTCGTTCTTCGTCACCGCCGCGCTGGGCGTGCTGTACACCCTGCTGCACACGTACAGCCTGTCCGTTCTGGTGCTGCGGGTGGAGGAGACGGCACTCGGCGCGGCGTGCGGTGTCCTCGCGGCGGCGCTGGTGCTGCCGGTGCGCACGGACCGCCGGACGAACGACCTCCTCGTCGAGGTGCTGGACCGGCTCGCGGACGTCACCGAGACGGCGGTGGACCAGCTGAGCGGCGGGCCTCCGGCGGAGCTCCTCGACAAGGCCCGTGACCTGGACCAGGCGCTGGCCGACCTGCGGGCCGCCACCCAGCCGCTCACCCACCCCGTCACCCCGCTGCGGGCCCGGCGGGACACCGCGCGGTACGTCGTCGCGCTGCTGGAGACCTGTGCGTATCACGCGCGTTCCCTGGCCGCGACGGCCGAACTGCTGCCCACCCACCCGTCGATCGCGGCGGATCCCCGGCTTCGTGGGGCGGGGCGGCGCATTCTGCGCAACATCCGTGCGACCGCGGCACGCGTGGCGGACTCACGGTCCACCGACGAGGTCGAGACGGGGCCGAGCGTCGCCTCCCTGTTGGAGCCCGCCGTCCCCGGGTCACCGCGCTTCGGCCGGGTCACCGACCGGGTGCTGCGGCATCTCCAGCGGCTGGACGAGGGTGTGGTGGGGCTGGCCCGGCCACTGCGGGTACCGGTGGCGCGGCCGAAGGGGTGACGCCGGGGCGGCTCACACCTTGCGCCAGCGCGCCATCGCGAAGGAGAACAGGCCGAACAGCACCAGGCCGACCGCCACCAGGGCCAGCAGCCAAGGGCCGAGCGGGGTCTCGGCGAAGGAGCGGAGCGTGTCGTCCAGGCCCTTCGCCTTGTCGGGTTCGTAGTCGACGGCGGCCCGTACGGCGAAGGCACCGGCGGCCGCGAACACCAGCCCGCGGGCCGTGCCGCCGCCCACCCCGGTCACGTCCACCAGCCGCCGCATCCCGGGCGACATCTCGCCGAGCTTGAACTTGTCGCGGTAGGAGCGCATGACGGCCCGGCCCGCGAGCCATACGCCGGCGACGGCGATGCCCACGCCCGCCATACCGACGATCCACTGCCCGCCGGGCATGTCCAGCACCTTCGCCGTGACGTCCTTGGACTGCTTGTCACTCGATCCGCTGCCGCCGCCGCTCGATCCCGAGCCCGACGCGAACGACACCACGGAGTAGGCGACGAAGCCGTAGAACACGAAGCGGACCAGCGCCAGCAGGCGCTTCTTCGCCTTGCGTCCGTCCGGGCCGACCGAGCCGAACAGCACCTCCGAAAGGCGCCACAGCGCCATGCAGACCAGGCCGATGGCGAGGGCCCACAGCAGGACGGCACCGAAGGGCTTGTCCGACAGCTCGGCGAGCGCGCCACCGCGGTCCGCCTGGCGTTTCCCGTCGCCGAAGGCGATCTGCAGGGCCAGCAGGCCGACCAGCAGATAGATCACGCCGCGTGCGGCGAGTCCCGCCCTGGCGGCGCCCTCCGTCGCGGAACGGCGGGTCGAACGCCCGGCCCCGATCCGGCCGGCCCGTGCGCTGACAGTCAAGTTCATCTCGGCCTCCCGCACTCCGAATGCCCCGGTCACGGCCATGCACACCCCTACGGGCCTACGCCTGGGCGCGCCCGCTGCCCAGGGCGTGCAGGTACTCCAGGGCGTCCAGGACCACCGTGCGCTCGTGCCAGGCGATCCACCGGCCGGCCTGCGCCCCCACCACTTCCAGCACCTTCAGCTGCGCCGCCGTCAGGTCCCCGATGGTGTGGTCGAGGTGGGCCGAGACCATCCCCACGCAGATGCCGGACGAGGTGGTCAGCGGCACGCTGTGACACGCCAGGCTGCCCGCCTCGAGGATCGCCTCGCGGGCGGACGTGGTGAAGACCGGATCCGACTCGACATCGTGCACGGTGACCTGGGCGACGTCGCGCGCGGCCTGCGCACAGGACGTGCCCTGCTCGCCGACATGGCCGAAGAAGTCGACGAAGTCGGCTGTGTGTCCGGTGTGCTCCTCGATTCGCAGGCCGCCCCTGACCCGGTCGACGAGCTGCACGTTCCCCATGTCCGTGCCGACGACGGCGAGCGTCTGGCTCAGCACGGCCTTCAGGACGGCGCTGCGGTTGCCGGGCCCGACCTCCCGTGCCGCCGGGAAGTTCAAGGGGGGCTGTGCGAGCCGGGCGCGCCGCGGGAACCACAGCGCTTCCCGGGCGTCCGGGCGCGGGGCGGACAGCAGGACCTCGGCCAGGGAGCGCATCTTGACGTTGTACCGCTGCGACGCCAGCCGCATCAGCGTGAACGCCCTGTCCGCGTCGGACAGGGCATACCGCTCGCGCAGCATGCCCTGTGCCTCCGCGATCAGGACGTGGGCGCGGGCCCGGGCGCGCAGGTCGCGCACCTCGGCCCGCAGCCGCTGGTACTCGTCGTGGTCCGCTCCGTCGTCCGCGGCTGTCTGTCCGGGCTCGGTCATAGGTCTCCTCAGTTCCTGTTCGCAGGAACTGACACCTGCCCGGAAACGGCCGGGTCACTCAGGTGCCGGCACGTTCTCCCAGCGCCTCGGCGCGCACCCGGGCGCAGCTGCGGCTGATCAGACGGGAGACGTGCATCTGGGAGATGCCGAGCTGGTCGGCGATGCGGCTCTGTGTCATGTCCTCGAAGAAGCGCATGTAGAGAATGGCGCGGTCGCGTTCGGGCAGCCGGCGCAGACCCGCCTTGGCGGATTCCCGGTCGACCACGGTCTCGTACGAGGCGTCGGCCTCGCCCAGGGTGTCGGCGAGGCTGTATCCGTCCTCGTCGTTGGAGAGTTCGGCGTCCAGGGACAGCGTGCTGAAGCTCTCCAGCGCCTCCAGTCCCGTGGCGACCTCCTCCTCCGTCAGTCCCGTGTGGGCGGCGAGGTCCGCGACAGTGGGTTCGGCACTGCCCGGCGTCTGGGTCAGCTCGCGGCGGGCGACCCGCACCTTGTTGCGGAGTTCCTGCACCCGGCGGGGCACCCGCAGGGCCCACATACGGTCGCGGAAGTGCCGCTTGACCTCTCCTGTGATGGTCGGCACGGCGTAGCTCTCGAAGGCGCCACGCTCGGGGTCGAATCGGTCGACCGCCTTCACCAGGCCCAGGGCCGCCACCTGTCGCAGGTCCTCGATGGACTCGCCGCGCTCGCGGAAGCGGCCGGCGATGCGGTGGGCCATGGGCAGCCAGGCGATGACGAGTTCGTCGCGTACGGCGTCCCGCTCGGGGCCCTCCTCCAGGACGGCCAGGCGGGCGAAGAGCCCGGCGGTGTCGGGAGCGTCGTCGTGGCGCCGTCGGGCGGCCGCGGTGGTGGGGGTGCCGGGACGGCTTGTCGACATGTCGATTGGCATGCGGAATCGCTCCTGAACGGTCGTTTCAGGGAATTGCCGCGGGAACGGGGACTACCGGCCGGACACCAGACGTGGGCCCTGCAGCAGCCATGTCGCTCCCGCTGGCGCGCCTCCGGTCCGAAGCACGAAACTGCGTCTGCCCTCACCCCGGGGGCCCAAACTCCGCTTTTCCCGGGAAGATCGGCCGACTGTCAGGACAGGGGCACGACCGCGGTGATGCACTTGCCTCCGGAGGGCAAGTCGGTGACCCGCACATCGCGTGCCAGCCGGCAGACGATGGGCCAGCCGAGGCCGCCCAGGCGGCGCCGCCCGCGCGGGTCGAAGGGCTCTTTGGCCACGGGGAACGCGTCGCTGCGGTCGCTCACCGAGACGCGCACGCCGGGTTCGCCGACGTCGACGCGGAAGTCGGTGACTCCGCCGCCGTGCAGGATCGCGTTGGTGGTGAGCTCCGAGGCGACGAGCAGGGCGTCTCCCAGGGCTTCGCGGTCGCAGCTGGTATGGGTGACGCGGCAGCGTTCGGCCACGGCCCGCTCGACGGCGCGGCGCGCCTCTGCCGGCTGGCACGGTCGTTGGTACCGCTCGACAGATTCGGTCCTGTGCTTCTCGCACATCCCTGGGCTCCCTGAATCGATGGGGGGCAAGCCAGGGCGCTCGCGGACGACGCGGAAGTCCCGCCTGGCGGCAGCGGATCCATCACACTCCGCGAGCACCGCAGGTCTCTTCCCCCTTCGGCTCACCTCTCGGAGCCGCATCAAACCTTGTGCACACGGGCCATCCGGAATCATTTGCGGGGTACCCGGGTGACATGACGGATGTCGTGGATGCGGATGAACTGCTGCGGCGGATGCAGCGTGCCCGGGCCTGTGCTCTGGAGGAGGAGCGTGCCTGGCGGTCCCGTAGTGACGCCCTGCGGCCGAGCGACCCGGCCGCCTCGCGCGACGCGGCCGTGCGGACGCTGGCCTACGAGACGGTGCTCAGGGTGCTGGACGAGATCCTGACGCCGGGCAGGCGGCCCGGGACGGCCGAGCCGTCCGATTGAACGGCCACGCTCCCGGGAACCCGGCTCGCCATGACTGTGGATCACACCAGGGCACCCGTACTCGAAGCGCTGGACGACTACCGCCGCCAGGGGCGGCTGTCCTTCACACCCCCCGGGCACAAGCAGGCCCGGGGCGCCGATCCGGCGGTGCGGGAGGCCGCCGGCCGGGTCGCGGCGGAGATGGTCACGCCGTACCCGCCCGGGATCCCGGCCGTGCTGCCCGGCGAGCGGCTCACCGAGCCCGTGTTGCGCTGTCTGACGACCGGACTGACCGCGGGGATGAACCTGCCCGACCCGAGCGACCCCGGTCTGGAGGCGATCAAGGTGCCGGCGGCGGACCGGGCCGGCGCGGAGTGAAACGGGTCACGAGCCCGGCTTTCGTATACGCACAAGGCTCCGAGATGGTTTACGGTTCATCCATAGGTCGTCATGGAGTCGACGGTATACGTCCTCCATAGATCACCTCTCATACGGCCCTGGCTGGCCTCCCCCGTCCAGCCAGGGCTTTTTTCCTGCCCGCGTGACGACAGCGCCGGAAGTGTCCGCCGCCGAGGTGCCCAGGTCGTCCGCAGCGGCTGAAATGGGCGTAGGGAAAGCACCGGAACCGAATCGCCGGCGAGGAGCCCCGCGTCATGACCAAAGCGACGAAACTGCTGACCGCCCTGCCTCCGCCCCAGCGGGCCCGCCTGATGGCCCTGGCCCGGGAGGTCGCCTTCCCCGAGGACGCCCGGATCTTCGAGCCAGGGGGTACGGCCGACCGCTTCTGGGTCATCCGCTCGGGCGCGGTCTCCCTCGACCAGCAGGTGACGTCCCTGCAGCGGGTGACCGTGGCCAGTCTCGGCTCGGGTGATCTGCTCGGCTGGTCGTGGCTGTTCCCGCCGCACCAGTGGGACTTCGGCGCGGTGGCCTTCAGTCCCGTGCGGGCCTATGAGTTCGACGCGGCGGCGGTGCTCGCGCTGTGCGAGGAGGATCCCCAGCTCGGCCTGATCCTGGTGCGCAGCGTCGCCGAGATCCTGGCGTACCGGCTGGAGACGACCCGGGGCAAGCTGCTGGAGCAGTACTCGATCTCCCGGCGCGCCCGCTGACGGCTCAGATCCGGTAGCGGCGCAGCGCCGGTACGGCGGCGGCCAGGCCCAGCATCACGGCCACGACGAGGAGACCGCCGCCCGCGACGGCCGCGCGTGGCCCGAAGGCCGAGCCCGCGGTGCCGTGCAGGACGTCGGCCAGACGGGGCCCGCCCGCGACGACCACGGTGAAGACGCCCTGCATACGGCCGCGCATCTCGTCGGTGGCGGCGGACAGCAGGATCGCCCCGCGGAAGACCATGGAGACCATGTCGGCCACCCCTGCCAGCGCGAGGAACGCGACCGCGAGCCAGAGGCTGTCGCTCAGCCCGAAGCCGGTGATGGCGGCGCCCCACGCGACGACGGCGCCGATGACCATCCAGCCGTGCCGGCGGGCCCGGGAGAAGGTGCCGGAGAGCAGTCCGCCGAGGACGGCGCCGATGGGGATCGCCGCGAACAGCAGACCGAGGGCGAGACCTTCGCCGTAGGGCGCGTAGGTCTCCGAGGCCAGCTGAGGGAACAGGGCGCGCGGCATGCCGAGGACCATCGCGATGATGTCGGCGAGGAAGGACAGCAGCAGCACCTTGTGCAGGGAGATGTACCGGAACCCGGCCGCGATCTCGCGCACTCCCGCGCGGCGCTTGGTCTGCGACGCCAGGGGCGGCAGCGCGGGCAGCTGGTAGACCGCCCACACCGTGACGCACAGCGCCAGGGCGTCGATGAGGTAGAGCTCCGGCAGGCCGATGACCGGGATGAGGGCGCCCGCCAGGAGCGGGCCGACCACCTGCCCGGTCTGCATGACGGTCGAGCCGAGGGCGTTGGCGGCGGTCAGCTCGTCCGCGGGCACGAGCCGGGCGATGGAGGCGTTGCGGGCCGGTGCGTTCAGGCCCCAGAACGCCTGCTGCACCGCGAGCAGGAGCATCAGCACGGCCACGGACTCCAGGCCGGTGACGGCTTGTATCCAGAAGAGCAGCGAGGTGACGGCGATCCCGGTGTTGGTGACCAGGAGCAGCTTGCGGCGGTCCACGCTGTCGGCGATCGCGCCGCCCCAGAGCGCGAACACCATGAGTGGCAGCAGCCCGGCGAGGCTCGCGTAGCCGACCCACGCGGACGAGCCCGTGATGTCGTAGATCTGCTTGGGCACCGCGACCGCGGTGAGCTGGCTGCCGACGGCCGTGACGATGGTCGACGTCCACAGCCGGCGGTAGGCCGGGCGGCGCAGCGGACGGGTGTCCATCGCGAACCGGCGCCAGCCGCGCCGGGACGGCTGCTCCGCTGGGGCCGTCGGCTGCTCTTCGGTGCTGCTCTCGCTCGTGTCCACGGGCTTCCTGGTTGGTCGTTACATCTTTCGGAACCAGGGTTCACTATGGCAGTTGCGTCTGAGCATGCGGGACCCGCAATCCCAGCTTCCGGACAGGGCGTTGCTCACGCCCCGGCGATCAGCATCCCGCCCATGGTGATCATCGTCGCGGCGACCAGTGCGTCCAGGACGCGCCAGGCCGTGGGCCTGGCCAGGAAGCGGCCCAGCAGTCGGGCGCCGAAGCCCAGTACCGCGAACCAGCACAGGCTGGCGAGCACGGCGCCCAGCCCGAAGGTCCAGCGCAGTGCGCCGCGGTCGGCGGCGACGGAGCCGAGCAGGAACACGGTGTCCAGGTAGACGTGCGGGTTGAGCCAGGTCAGTGCCAGACAGGTCAGGACGGCCCGCTTGCGCGAGCCGGCCGCCTCGCCGTCCGTGCGCAGGGCACCGCCGGCCGGCCGGAACACCCGGCGGGCGGCGAGGGCGCCGTAGCAGAGCAGGAAGACGCCCCCGATCCAGCCGACCGCGGTCAGCGCGTCCGGCCACGCCACCACCACCGCTCCCAGCCCGCCGACGCCCAGGGCGATCAGGGCCGCGTCCGAGAGGGCGCAGATGCCGACGACGGCGAGGACAGAGTCGCGTCGGACGCCCTGGCGCAGGACGAAGGCGTTCTGGGCGCCGATGGCGACGATGAGCGAGAGGCCGGTGCCGAATCCGGCGGCAGCGGCGGCGAGCGAAGCGGTCATGGCATCGACGCTAGGCGGGCGGCGATCTGGAGTACAGCTAAAGATTCTTACGTATCATTAGTGCTCGTGACGACAGAGCTTCCCCTCGACCAGGTGCGGACCCTGCTGACGGTGGTCGACGAGGGCACCTTCGACGCCGCCGCCGCGGCCCTGCATCTGACGCCGTCGGCGGTGAGCCAGCGGGTCAAGGCCCTGGAACAGCGCACCGGCCGGGTGCTGCTGGTGCGTACGAAGCCGGTGCGGCCCACCGAGTCGGGCGAGGTGATCGTGCGCTTCGCGCGACAGCTGGCGCGACTGGAGCGGGACGCGCGGACCGAGCTGGGCATGAGCGTGCCCGGGGAGTCGACGCGGGTGTCGATCGCGGTCAACGCCGACTCGCTGGCGACGTGGTTCCTCCCGGCGCTGAACCGCGTTCCGGACGGCCACCGGCTCACCTTCGAGCTGCACCGCGAGGACGAGGAGCACACGGCGACACTGCTGCGGGAGGGGCTGGTGATGGCGGCGGTGACCTCGTCGCCGGACGCCGTGTCGGGCTGTTCCGTGCGCCCGCTGGGGCGGATGCGGTACTTCGCCGTGGCGAGCCCGGAGTTCGCCGACCGGTGGCTCGACGGTCCGCTGCGGGACGCGCTCGCGCAGGCGCCCTCGGTGGCCTTCGACCGCCGCGACTCCTACCAGGACCGCTTCGTGCGGAACCTGCGCCGCGGCGGGGGCGGCGCGAGCGCCGCCCGCCACTACGTCCCCACCTCGGAGGGCTTCGTGGCGACCGTCGCGCTCGGCCTGGGCTGGGGCATGGTCCCCGATGTCCAGGCCGAACCGCTGCTGGCCACGGGCCGGCTGGTCCACCTCGCGCCCGACCGCCCGATGGACGCGCCCCTGTACTGGCAGCAGTGGAAGCTGGACTCGCCCGCGCTGGCGACCGTGGCCGAGGCGGTGTCCGCGGCGGCGGCCGAGGCGCTCACCTCCTAGACGTCAACCTCGCACCTCCGGAGCCGGCCTCGTCTGCATGTGGGAGGACGGCAACTACGAGGGCAGCAGGATGGAGAGCTTCATCGCCCGCTCGTTCTGCTGAGCAGCGCGGCCAGTCGGGCCTCGGCGCTGTCCAGCAGCATCTCCAGCGCCGTCGGATAGGCGCTGTCGACCATGCGCCCCGCCAGCAGGGGTGCCGCCTCCGCGATCCGGGGGTGGGTGCTGCGGGGCAGGCGGGCATAGGTCGAGCGCCACATGTCCTCGTCGGCGTGGAGCGCGTCACTGGGCAGGGCCAGGGACGCGGCGTCCAGGGCGGCGAAGGCCAGGGTCTGGTCGATGAAGGCGTGGTAGATGCGCACCGTGTCCGCCAGCGGGAAGCCCGCGGTGCGCAGCACGTCGAGGACCGCCTCGTCGGCGGCGAGTTCGTTGGGCCGCCCGGTGACCCGGTTCGTGGTCAGCACGGCGGCCTGCGGATGGGCGAGGTAGGCGGCGTGGAGGCGCAGCCCGACCGCGCGCAGGTCCGCCCGCCACCGCCCCGTCGGCTCCCAGCCCCGCAGCGCCTGCCCGATCAGCGCGTCGCCGATCGCCAGGGTCAGGTCGTCCATGCCCCGGAAGTAGCGGTACAGGGTGCTGGGATCGGCGTCCAGAGCCAGGCCCAGTCGGCGGGCGGTGAGCCCGGCGCTGCCGTGTTCGCGCAGCATCCGCAGCGCTGTCTCGACGATCAGCTCCTCGGACAGCACGGTGCCGCTCTTGGTGGGACGGCGCCGCCGCCGCTTCTCCTCGGGTACGACCGCTTTCGGCATGCCGCTCCTCCTTATGCCAACGCCATTGACCTTATGTGAGCGGGCGGCGTTGTATCTCCGTCAGGGGCCCCACCGACGTCTTGGACCTTCGACCGACGGAGTGCTTGTCATGCGTGTACTGCTCGTGGGAGCCGGTGGAGTGGGCACCGCCATCACCCGGATCGCGGCCCGGCGGCCGTTCTTCGAGGCGATGGTGGTGGCGGACTACGATCTGGCCCGCGCCGAGGCCGCCGTGTCGGCGCTCGGCGCCGAGGGCGCCCGTTTCCGGGCCGAGCGCGTCGACGCGAGCGACGAGGCGGCCGTGGCGGCGCTGCTGGAGCGGCACGCGTGCGACGTCCTCCTCAACGCAACCGATCCCCGCTTCGTGATGCCGCTGTTCCGGGCGGCCCGCGCCGCCGAGGCGACCTATGTCGACATGGCGATGTCGCTGTCGCGACCGCACCCCGAGCGCCCCTACGACGAGTGCGGGGTCAAACTCGGCGACGCCCAGTTCGAGGAGGCCATCGGCTGGGAGAAGGCGGGGGTGCTGGCCCTCGTCGGCATGGGGGTGGAGCCGGGTCTGTCGGACGTCTTCGCCCGGTACGCGGCCGATGAACTCTTCGACGAGATCGAGGAGATCGGCATCCGCGACGGTGCGAACCTCACGGTGGACGGCTACGACTTCGCGCCGTCCTTCAACATCTGGACCACCATCGAGGAGTGCCTCAACCCGCCCGTGGTCTACGAGGAGGACCGCGGCTGGTTCACGACGGCACCGTTCAGCGAGCCCGAGGTGTTCGACTTCCCCGAGGGCATCGGCCCGGTGGAGTGCGTGAACGTCGAGCACGAGGAGGTGCTGCTCGTTCCCCGCTGGGTCGACGCCAAGCGCGTCACCTTCAAGTACGGCCTGGGCGAGGAGTTCATCCAGACGCTGCGGACGCTGCACCTGCTGGGCCTGGACCGCACCGAGCCCGTCACCGTGGCGAGCGCGAGCGGACCGGTCCGGGTCTCGCCCCGGGACGTGGTCGCCGCCTGTCTCCCCGACCCGGCGGCGCTGGGCGAGCTCATGCACGGCAAGACCTGCGCGGGCACCTGGGTGAAGGGCGTCAAGGACGGGGCACCGCGCGAGGTGTACCTGTACCACGTGGTCGACAACCAGTGGTCCATGGCGGAGTACGGCTGCCAGGCGGTGGTGTGGCAGACGGCGATCAACCCGGTCGTCGCCCTCGAACTCCTCGCCACGGGCGCCTGGTCGGGCTCGGGCGTCCTCGGCCCGGAGGCCTTCCCCGCCGGTCCCTTCCTGGATCTGCTGACCGCGTACGGCTCCCCGTGGGGGCTGCGCGAGCAGTGAATCCGAATTTCCCAGCACTCCGTTGTTTCACTCATGCATCGACAGGTGACCCGAAAGCGAGTAAGCCATCCGCGAGGGCACGGACGACTTCGAACGCAGGTGACATCAATGGAGAACTGGCGAGACCATGCCGTATGCCGCGACGAGGACCCCGACCTCTTCTTCCCGATCGGAAACACCGGCCCGGCACTGGTGCAGACGGAACAGGCGAAGGCGGTCTGCCACCGCTGCCCCGTGCAGACACGGTGCCTGGAGTGGGCCATGGACACCGGGCAGGCGATCGGTGTCTGGGGCGGCACGAGCGAGGCCGAGCGACGTTCACTGCAACGGCGCCGGGCCAGGGCCGGGCGCGCCTCCGGCTAGGGCCGGCACCCGGAGGGTGAAGACACTGCCCTCGCCGGGTTCGCTCGTCGCCTGAGCCGTGCCGCCGTGCGCGGCGACCAGGTGACGGACGATCGGCAGGCCGAGCCCGCTGCCGCCGGTACGACGGCTGCGGGACTTCTCGGCCCGCCAGAACCTGTCGAAGACCTGCGGTAGCTCCTCGGCCGTGATCCCGCTGCCGGTATCGGCGACTTCGAGGACGACGTCGTCACCCTCGCACCGTGCCGCGAGGGTGACGGTCCCGCCCCCGGGCGTGTGCCGAAGCGCGTTGGAGACGAGGTTGCCGAGCGCCTGCCGCATCCGCACCGGGTCGGCGTCCAGCCACGGCGTACCGTCCGTCTCGGTGCGCAGGGCGACGCCCGCCGTGTCCGCGGCCACCCGGTACGCCGCGGCGACCTGGCCGATCAGCTCGTCGGCGCGGACGGGCTCCCGGTGCAGCCGCAGCGTGTCCGCGTCGGCGGCGGCGAGGTCCTGGAGGTCGTCGATGACCCGCTGGAGGACAAGGGCCTCCTCGTGCAGGGACGCGAGCAGTTCCGGATCCGGTGCCACGACCCCGTCCTTGGTGACCTCCAGCCAGCCGCGGATATTGGTGAGCGGACTGCGCAGTTCGTGGGCGATGTCGCTGACCATGGCCTTGCGCTGCGCCTCCAGTCGTTCCCGGCGTTCGGCGAGGTCGTTGAAGGCCGCCGCGAGGATGCCGGTCTCGTCCCGCGTGGTCACGGGCACCCGCGCGTGCAGCTCCGGCGGCTGCTGGGCCGCCGCAGTGAGCGCGCGCAGCGGCCGGACGAGCCGTGTGGCGACGAGGGCGGTCACGGCGACGGTGACGGCGAGCACGAGTCCGGCGACACCGACGACCTTGGCCTTGTTGGCCGGTGACATGTCGAACCGCACGGCGGTGCGATCCCCGCCGCCCAGGAACAGCTCCGCGGCCGGCGCGACAAAGGGGTCGAGCTGGGCGCGGCGCGCGCTGTCGACGCAGTTCCGCGCGGTACGGGCCGCCGCCGACCCGGGCTCCACATCGGTCTTTCCCACCTGATAGCGGCCGCCCACGCCCCGGTCGGTGCCGTCCAGGGAGAGGAACAGCGGCGCGACGGCCTTCAGGTCCTGGCCGCCCAGACAGCCGCGGGCACGTTCCATCAGGTCCGCGAGGGCCTTCTCCTCCCCGGCGGTCGGGGTGTTGAGCTTCCCGTCGGCGCACTCGAGGGGCGTCTCGACGTCCTCGCTCAGGAACGGGCGGCCGCTCGGCATCCTGGCGATCGTGGTCTTGATGCCGTTGCGGGCGAAGCACTGCTGCCGCACCACGGCCAGCTTCCCCAGCCTGGCCCGCTCCTGGGCCGTCAGCCAGTACGGTCCCACCACCCGTGGATCGATGCCGCTGCGCTGGGCACCGCGCTCGGTGTAGGTGTCGGTCCGCAGGGGGTCCACGGTGGCCGCTGCGCGCGGCGGCAGCGAGGTGCCGGGCGGCGCCGAGTCCGCGAGGGTGCGGCGGTCGGTGGTGGTCAGGGCGATCCGCCGGCCCGTCTTCTCGGACAGCGTGCGGACGAGCGGCCCGACTCCCCGCCAATGCGGGTGAGTTGCCGCGTACCCGCTCAGCCGGGCCAGGACGTCCATGTCCTCGGCGAGGACCTGCCCCTGTTCCTCCCGCAGCGCACGGGTGGTGGTCTCCACCGCCAGCCAGGCGGTCGCGGCCACCGAGCACACGGCGATGAGCACGGACGTGATCAGCAGCCGCACCGAGAGGCGCTTGCGCAGGGGTATGCGGCGGCTCATCCGCGGCCGCCGCTGAGCTTGTAGCCGACGCCGAACACGGTCAGCAGCCGGACCGGCCTGCGCGGATCCGTCTCGGTCTTCCGCCGCAGGTTCATGATGTGGACGTCCACGGCCCGCTCGGTGGAGGCCCGGTCGATGCCACGGGTGCACTCCAGCAGCTGCCGCCGGGAGAACACCCGCTCGGGTTCGGCGGCCATGGCGAGCAGGATCGC
Source organism: Streptomyces sp. NPDC087859 (assembly GCF_044742595.1). NCBI lineage: Bacteria > Bacillati > Actinomycetota > Actinomycetes > Kitasatosporales > Streptomycetaceae > Streptomyces > Streptomyces sp. NPDC087859. The sequence continues at coordinate 99,265 of NZ_JBIUUU010000008.1, forward strand.
GAACTCGGCGGGCGTGCACTCCACTTCCTCGCCCTCGCACCGCACCTCGTGCCGTACGGGATCGACCTGAAGCCCCCCGACCCGTACGACGTCCGCGGTGCGCCCGCTGCGCCGCAGGATCGTGCGGATCCGGGCCATCAGCTCACGAGGGCTGTAGGGCTTGGTCATGTAGTCGTCGGCGCCCACGTCCAGGCCGAGCAGCACGTCGTCCTCGGTGGAGCGGGCGGTGAGCATGAGCACCGGGATGTCGTCCGCCCGCCGCAGCGCCCGGCACACGCCGAGGCCGTCGATCACGGGCAGCATCAGGTCCAGCACGACCAGGTCGGGTCTCAGCCGTCGCACCGCGTCGAGGGCGGCGCCGCCGTCGTGGACCACGGTGGCGGTGTGGCCCTCCGCCAGCAGGGAGCGGCGTATGAGTTCGGCCTGCATCTCGTCGTCCTCGGCGACCAGCACATGTGCGCACACCTGGCGGATCCTAAGCCGCTCAGCGGGCCAGGGAGTCGGCGTCGCCCATGACGACGACCGGACGGCGGGCCGGGTCCAGTGCCAGCAGAAGCTCTTTCATGTGCTCCTCGGCGATGCTGACGCAGCCATGGGTGGGCCCGCCGTGGTCGACGTGCAGCCATATCCCGCCGCCGCGGCCCGCGCCGAGGGGGCGGGTCCAGTCGAGGGGTGAAGTGCCTGGCCTGCGGTTGTAGTTGATGGCGATCACGTAGTCGAAGGAGCCCGCCAGGGTTTCGCCCTCGAAGCCGGTGCCGGTCGCGGTGAAGCCTGTGCCGTGGTCGTACGGCAGCCGGGTGCCGGGGTCGCGGAGGCGTCCGCCGGCGTCGGTGAGGCCGAAGACGCCGATGGGCGAGTGCAGGTCGCCGGCGCGGTGGTCGTCGCTCCAGCCGCGCAGCGCGTTGTGGGCGGGCCAGGTCTCCCCGGCCTCCCATCCCGCGTCGGTGCGCTCGTACAGGACGACGGTGGACCGCGCGGAGTCCTTGCCGCGTCCGGTGACGACGACGGCCTGGCGGGCGTCGTCCGGCACCTTCGCCCATGTCCTGGGCCCCAGGCCGGGCAGTTGCTGCGGGGCGACCTCCAGCGAGATGGTCGGCGCGGGCTGGATCGTCGTGGTGGTCGGCCGCCGCTCGGGGGTCTCCGGCGCCCCTCCCCCGCACCCGGTGAGCACGAGGGAGGCGGCCAACAGCGCAACGTGGGGTCTGCGTGTGATCATGCGTCGACCTTCGCCGACAGTTGTTTGGAACTCGTCAGGTTCTAGGGAGCGGTCGGCTTGCCCTGCCCGTACACCCACTCCTGGAACAGGCCGTCGAGGTCGTTCCCCGACTCCCGCTCGGCCAGCCGCACGAACTGCGCGGTCGTCCCGTGTCCGTCGCGGTGCTCGCCGGCCCAGGCCCGCAGGATCCGGAAGAACACCCGGTCCCCCACGGCCTTGCGGAGTTGGTGCAGGGCCATCGCGCCCCGGGCGTAGACGGGCGTGCCGAAGATGTTCGCGCCGCTGCCCGGGTCACCGGGCGGGAACTCCCACAGCTCGTCGCTCGCCGGGCGGGCGTACAGCGCGTCGAAGGTCTTCTGCGCGCCGTCGCCGCCGTGCTGTTCGGCGTAGAGCCACTCGGCGTAGGTCGCGAATCCCTCGTTGAGCCAGATGTCCTTCCACGAGGTCAGACTGACGGAGTCGCCGAACCACTGGTGGGCGCTCTCGTGGACGAGGGTGCTCAGGTCGGGGGCCTGGTCGTACACGGGCCGGGTCTGTGTCTCCAGCGCGTACCCGACGTTCGGGGCCCGGTCGACGATCGACCCGGCGGCCTTGAACGGGTAGGGCCCGAAGAGCTTGCTCTCCCAGGCCAGGACGGACGGCAGCTTCTTCAGGACCGGCGCGGCGGCATCGGCCTCGCGCGGGTCGACGGCGTTGTAGACCTGGATGCCGTCGCGGGTCGTGTACCGCTCCACGGTGAACTTCCCGACCGTCGCCGTGGCCAGATAGGCCGCCATGGGCTCGGACTGGCGCCAGCGGAACGTGGTCCGCCCGTGGGCGGTCGACTGCCCCAGGAACACGCCGTTGGCGACGGCGGTGCGCCCCTTCGGAACGGTGATCGTGAAGTCGTACGACGACTTGTCCTTGGGGTGGTTGTTCGCGGGGAACCAGGTCATCGCGCCCTGCGGCTCCCCCGCGACGAAGGCGCCGTCGTCCGTGGGGATCCAGCCGTCGAGCGAGCCGTCCGGGTCGGTGACCGGGGCCGGCTTGCCGTTGTAGGTGACGGTGACGCGGAACCGCTGGCCCTTGTGCAGGGTCTTGCGCGGGGTGACGACGAGTTCCTGGCCGTCGCGGCGGAAGTCCGCCTTGTCCCGGCCGACGGTCAGGCCCGTGACCTTCAGTCCGTTCAGGTCGAGGTCGAAGCGGCTGAGCTTCTGCGTGGCGCGGGCGTAGAGGACGGCCTTGCCGTCGAGGTGGCGGCTGTCCGTGTCGTAGCGCAGGGTCAGGTCGTAGTGGCCGACGTGGTAGCCGCCGTTGCCGGCCAGCGGGAAGTACGGGTCGCCGGCGCCGGACGAGCCGGGCGACGGGGGTGCGGCCGCTCCGAGCAGCGCCACCAGGGCGACGGGGACGGTTCCGAGGACGAAGGTGCGTCTGACGGCCTGAGGCACGTGCGCTCCTGCGGTTGGGGGGTGGCAGACGGCTTCACACTAAAGGTGATCTCGGGGGAACTCACCCTTGAGCCGGTCAAGTCGTGCCGCTCCCCGAAGTACGCTCCCGGCACATCACCAGCCCCCGTGGAAGGCCCCACCATGAGCGTTCGTGTGCGCCGCGTCTACGAGTCGCCCGAGCCGGAGGACGGCGTACGCGTCCTGGTCGACCGGCTGTGGCCGCGCGGCCTGTCCAAGGACGCCGCGCGGGTGGACGAGTGGCCCAAGGCCATGACCCCGTCGACCGAGCTGCGCCGCTGGTACCACGCGGGTGAGGGGTCCTACGAGGAGTTCGCCGGGCGATACGAGGCGGAGCTGGCCGCACCCGAGGCGGCCGAACTCCTGGACCATGTGCGCGAGCTGGCCCGCAAGGGGCCCCTCACGCTGCTGACGGCCGCGAAGGCTCCCGAGGAGAGCCACGCGGCCGTACTCGCACGCCTGTTGGGCTGAAGGGCTCTCAGCCGGGGCGCCTCACGCGGTCTGCCGCGCCGCCGCCCGTCCCGCCGCCCGCCCGGAGAACAGGCAGCCGCCGAGGAAGGTGCCCTCCAGCGCGTTGTAGCCGTGCACACCGCCACCGCCGAAGCCGGCCACCTCACCCGCCGCGTACAGTCCGCCGATCGGGTTGCCGTCGGCGTCCAGGGCGCGGGAGTCCAGGTCGGTCTGGATGCCGCCGAGGGTCTTGCGGGTCAGGACGTGCAGCTTGACGCCGATCAGCGGGCCGGCGTCCGCGTCGAGGATGCGGTGCGGGGTGGCGACCCGGCCGAGCTTGTCGCCGATGTAGCGGCGGGCGTTGCGGATGCCCTGGACCTGGGCGTCCTTGCTGTACGGGTTGGCGATCTGGAGGTCGCGGGCCTCGATCTGCCGGCGCACCGTGGCCGCGTCGAGGAGCGGCTTGTCGGTCAGGGCGTTCATCTTCTCGACGAGCTGCTCCAGGTCCGGCGCGGTCACGAAGTCCGCCCCATTGCGCAGGAACGCGTCGACCGGCCCCGGGGCGCCCTTGCCCAACACCCGCTCCTTGAGGAACCCGATCCGGTCCTTGGCGGTGATGTCGGGGTTCTGCTCGGAGCCCGACAGCGCGAACTCCTTCTCGATGATCTTCTGGGTGAGGATGAACCACGAGTGGTCGTAACCGGCGATGTCCTCGGTGGTGCGCAGGTACTTCAGGGTGCCGAGGGTGTCGTAGCCGGGCAGACACGGGTCGGGCAGCCGACGGCCCAGGGCGTCGAACCACAGGGAGGACGGTCCGGGCAGGATGCGGATGCCGTGGCCGGGCCAGATCGGGTCCCAGTTCTGCACGCCCTCGGTGTAGTGCCACATGCGGTCGCGGTTGACCAGGCGTACGCCCGCCTCGGCGCTGATGTCGAGCATGCGCCCGTCGACGTACGCGGGGACGCCGGTGACCATCTCGGTGGGCGGGGTGCCGAGGCGCTCGGGCCAGTAGCGGCGGACGATGTCATGGTCGGCGCCGATGCCTCCGGTGGTGACGACGACGGCCTGGGCGGTGAGTTCGAAGTCGCCGACGCGGTCGCGGCTGGACTTCACGCCCCGCGCCGAGTTGTCCTCGGCGAGGACGGTGCCGCGCACGCCGCGCGCCTGCCCGTCCTCCACGACCAGTGCGTCGACCTGGTGTCGGTAGTAGAAGGTGAGCAGCCCGTCGCGGGCGGCCTGCTTGGCGTAATTGACGAACGGTTCCACGACGCCCGTGCCGGTGCCCCACGAGACGTGGAAACGCGGCACGGAGTTGCCGTGCCCGTGTGCGCGCAGGTCACCGCGTTCGGCCCAGCCGACGGTCGGCAGGAACTTGATGCCGTGCCCCTCCAGCCAGGACCGCTTCTCCCCCGCCGCGAACTCGACGTAGGCGCGCGCCCAGCGCACCGCCCAGGAGTCCTCGTCGTCCTCGCGGTCGAACTGGGCGCTGCCCTGCCAGTCGTTCCAGGCCAGGTCGAAGGAGTCCTTGATGCCGAGGCGCCGCTGCTCCGGGGAGTCGACGAGGAAGAGCCCGCCGAAGGACCAGAAGGCCTGGCCGCCGAGGTTGGCGGCGTTCTCCTGGTCGACCAGCGCGACCCTGCGGCCCCGGCTGGTCAGTTCATGCGCCGCGACCAGGCCCGCGAGCCCCGCTCCGACGACGATGACGTCGGCATCCATGGCGACCATCCCTTCCTTATGCGGTGGTGTTGTTCGGACGTGCCTCGCGAGATCCGCACCGGCCGTCCGTGCCGGCCTGTCTCTCTGCCGGGGGTCCGGGGGGCGTCCCCCGGGACAGTGCAGTGCTGCCGTCGGTCAGCAGCGCGGTGAGCAGTTGACCCAGCCAGGTCCGGGCCCGTTCGAGGTCCCGGTCCAGCAGCAGTTGGGTGGTGACCCCGTCGTACGCGGCGACGACGGCGTGGGCGGCCCCGTCGAGGTCGCCGAGGACGGCGGGCAGCGCGGTGTGGCCCTGCGCCCGGGCCAGTCGTTCGGCGACCGCCCGGCGCAGCCGCTCCCGGTGCTCCAGCAGGGTCTGCGCGACGGCCGGTTCCCGGGCGGCGTGCACCAGGAAGTCCGTCTTCACCAGGAGCCAGTCCCGGTCCAGGAGCAGCACCTCGGTGACACGGTCGACGGCGGCGGGCACGTCGAGGTCGGGTCCGTCCAGGGCCAGCGCGCCGGAGACCTGGTCGGCGATCAGGTCGGCCCGCTGCTGGTAGAGGGCGAAGAACAGCTCGTCCAGGCTGTCGAAGTTCGAGTAGAAGGCGCCGCGGCTGTAGCCGGCGGCCTCGCAGACCTCCTCGATGGAGACCCGCCCGAAGCCCTTGGCGGCGAAGACCGCGAACGCGGCGTCCAGGAGGTTGGCGCGGGTGCGGACCCGGCGCTTGGTGACGCGCTTGGTCGTGCCCTCCAGTGCCATGTCCGGCCCTCCGTTCGATACGGGAATGTATCCGATACAACGATGTATCGAAAGAGTCGGGTCCGGCACTCCACCACTCGATGGGAACATATTTTCGAATCAGGGGTACGCTGGATCCATGACCACGCACCTCCAGGCCTCGCTCTTCGACCAGACGGACGAGCTCCGCCTGGGCCGCCTCGACGGGATCCGGCGGACCACGCTCGGACACGGCGCCTGGATCGACGTACTCCCCGGTTGGCTCAGCGGCTCCGACGCGCTGTTCGAACAGCTCGCCGCCGAGGTTCCGTGGCGCGCCGAGCGCCGGACGATGTACGACCACGTCGTCGACGTACCGCGACTGCTCGCGTTCTACGGAGTGGACGACGCACTGCCGCACCCGGCGCTGACCCAGGCCCGCGAGGCGCTCACCGCGCACTATGCCGATGAGTTGGGCGAGCCGTTCACCACGGCCGGGCTCTGCTTCTACCGCGACGGCCGGGACAGCGTCGCCTGGCACGGCGACCGGATCGGCCGGGGCGCCCGCGAGGACACCATGGTCGCCATCCTCTCCGTCGGCGCTCCCCGCGATCTGCTGCTGCGTCCGATGCGCGGCGGCAGCGCCGTGCGCCGCCCGCTGGGCCACGGCGACCTGATCGTGATGGGCGGCTCCTGCCAGCGGACCTGGGAGCACTCCGTACCGAAGACCACGCGCGCCGCGGGACCGCGCATCAGCGTCCAGTTCCGCCCGCACGGCGTGCACTGAGGCAGAGAGGCGGCTGCTTCGGAAGCACGCAGGGGGCTGCCTCCGGCGGACGGCGCCGGAGGCGGCCTTCCCTCTCACCCTTCTCCTCCGGCGGCCCCGGCCCACCCACCACGGCCCCTGCCCGGTCTGCTTTGCTGTGCCTGTCGAGCAGGCACCTCACCCCTCGGGACGATCATGCAGACGGACGTGCGGCAAGTCGCCGACGGCACCTACCTGGTGCACGGGAGCAACACCAACTGGGTGATCCTCACCGACGGGGACGCCGTCACGCTGGTCGACACCGGCTACCCCGGGGACCGCGAACAGGTGCTCGCCTCCCTTGTGCAGGTGGGCAGTTCACCGGAGGCGGTCGCGGCGGTGCTGATCACGCACGCCCACAACGACCACCTGGGTTCGGCCGAGTACCTGCGCGCCGCGCACGGCACGCCCGTGTACCTGCACGACGCCGAAGTGCCGCATGCCCGCCGGGAGTTCCTGCACCAGGTGACCGTCGGTGACGTGGTGCGGAACGGCTGGCGGCCGGGTGTCCTGCCATGGGCGCTGCACGCGATCCGCTCCGGAGGCAAGGCACACGTCCCGGTCACCGAGCCCGAGGCGTTCCCCTCCGAGGGCGCCCTCGACCTGCCGGGCCGACCGGTCCCCGTGCACACCCCGGGCCATACCGACGGCCACGCCGCCTTCCACCTCCCGGACACCGGCGTACTGATCTCCGGTGACGCCCTGGTGAGCGGCCACCCGACCTCGCGTGTCAAGGGCCCTCAGCTGCTGCCGGACATGTTCCACCACGAGCGCGCCCGTGCCGTGGCCTCGCTGGACGTCCTCGCCGCCCTGGAGGGCGACCTCCTGCTCCCGGGCCACGGTCCGGCGCACCGCGGTCCGGTCCGTGAAGCGGCACTTCAGGCCAGGGAGCGCGCCCTCTAAGGTGAGGTGACGATCACCCGCGAGGCGAGGACGAACGGCCCATGGCACTGCAGATCAGCGCGACGAACCCGGAGCACCCCGCGCTCCTGCTGGAGCTGCCGTGGGACGTCCCCCTGGAGCAGTGGCCGGAAGAGGTCCTGGTCCCGCTGCCGCGCGGTATATCCCGGCACATCGTGCGCTACGCCCGCGCCGGCGACGAGGTGATCGCCGTCAAGGAACTCGCCGCGCGGCCCGCCCTCAACGAGTACGACATGCTCCGCGATCTCGACCGGCTCGCCATTCCCTCCGTGGATCCGCTGGCCGTGGTCACCGGCCGCACCGATCAGGACGGCAACCCGCTGGAGTCCGTCCTGGTCACCCGCCATCTGGGCGGCTCGATGCCGTACAGGTCGATGTTCGAGACGACGATGCGGCCGGCGACCATGCACCGCCTCATGGACGCCCTGGCCGTCCTGCTCGTCCGACTGCACCTGGCCGGGTTCGCGTGGGGCGACTGCTCCCTGTCCAACACCCTCTTCCGCCGGGACGCGGGCGCCTACGCCGCCTATCTCGTCGACGCCGAGACCGGCGAACTGCACCCCCAGCTCAGCAACGGCCAGCGCGAGTACGACCTCGACCTCGCCCGCGTGAACATCAGCGGCGAACTCCTCGACCTGGAGGCCTCCGGGGCGCTGCACCCCTCCGTCGACCCGATCGAGTTCGGCATGGAGATCTGCGCGCGCTACCGCGGCCTGTGGGAGGAGCTGACCCGCACGTCCGTCTACCCGGCGGGCAAGTACCACTACATCGAGCGCCGGATCCGCCGTCTCAACGAGCTCGGTTTCGACGTGGCCGAGATGCAGATCGAGCACGCGGCCAACGGTGACACGGTCACCTTTGTGCCCAAGGTCGTGGACGCCGGCCACCACCAGCGCCAGCTGCTGCGGCTGACGGGCCTGGACACCGAGGAGAACCAGGCCCGGCGGCTGCTGAACGACCTGGAGAGCTGGATGGCCACCCAGGACGACTACGCCCCGGGCGACCCCCTCGGCGCCCGCCCCGAGGTCCTCGCCCACCGCTGGGTGCGGGACGTCTTCCGCCCGACCGTGCGCGCGGTGCCGCTGGAACAGCGCGGGTCGATGGACCCGGCCGAGATCTACCACGAGCTGCTCGAACACCGCTGGTACCTGTCGGAGCGGGCGCAGCACGACATCGGCCTGGACACGGCGGTCGAGGACTACATCAAGAACGTCCTGCCCAAGGCGCGGGAGACGCTCCAGCCCACCGTCGAGGCCTGACTCAGACGGGCGGGACCACCGCCACCGGGCACTCCGCGTGATGCAGTACGCCATGGGCGACGGAGCCGATCCGGGCGCCCACTGCGGTGCGGTGGGCGCGCCGGCCGACGACCATCAGCTGGGCCCGCCCCGTCACCGACAGCAGCACCTGTCCCGCACTGCCCATCTCGACGTGCTCCACCACCGGGACGTCGGGGAACTGTTCCCGCAGCGGCTCCAGGGCCGCGCCCAGCGCCTGCTGCTCACGCGGTTCCAGTCCCCCGGCCTCGTCGAGCAGCTTCAGCGAGCCGGGGCTGTAGGCGAACACCGGCGGCAGGGTCCAGGCCCGTACGGCACGCACGGTCGCCCCGCGCGACGCGGCGGTCTCGAACGCGAACCGCAGGGCGGCGGCGCTGTCCTCCGGTTCGCCCTGCTGGCCCACGACGACCTCGCGGCCCGCGGCCTCGGCGGCGGGCTGGTCCCCGGCCCGCACGAGGACGACGGGCCGCGTGGTCTCGGCGATCACCTGCTGTCCGACGGAACCGAGCAGGAACCCCACGACCGGCCCGTGGCCGCGCGAGCCGAGCACCAGCATCTCGGCGTCCGCCGCCGCGTCGACCAGCGTCTCGACGGTGCCTCCCTCCAGCACGTCGGTGGTCACGGTGAGTCCCGGGTACCGCCCGGTGACGGCCCGGGTCGCCTCGGCCACCGTCTCCCGCACCCACCCGGCCTGGGTGTCCGGGGTGGCCACCTCGACGGCGTCGTACGCCTCGAACCGCCAGGCCTGGACCACCCGCAACGCCAGGTCGCGGCGGACCGCCTCCCGGGCCGCCCAGTCCAGTGCGGCGAGACTCTCCTCGGATCCGTCCACTCCTGCGGTGATCGGGCGCGTCATACAGCTGTCTCCCTGTGTCGTGGCCACGTCCCTCGGGCCGGGTCTTCACTACGCTGACTGTATGAGCCTGGTGTGGGAGCAAGTGAACGTGGATGCCCACGACGCGGAGGCCCTGGGCCGCTGGTGGGCCGAGGCGCTCGGCTGGGTGGTCGTGAACGACGCCCCCGACGAGTACGAGATCCGCCCGGAGAAGGACCGCCTGCCCGGCCTGCTCTTCAGCCCGGTCCCGGAGGGCAAGACCGTCAAGAACCGCCTCCACCTGGACTTCCGCCCGGACGACCAGGCCGCCGAGGTCGCCCGCCTCCTGGCACTCGGCGCCCGGCACGCGGACGTCGGGCAGGGCGAGCAGTCCTGGGTGGTACTCGAGGACCCCGAGGGCAACGAGTTCTGCGTGCTCAGCGATCACCGACCGCGAACCTGAGCAGAGCGGGGCTTTCGAACATACGATGGGCCGCATCGCAGCCGAACTCTCGGGGTGGGAGACGTATGGCACAGGCCGCCGAATCAGCGCGGACCGTCATCCTGACCGTGGACGACGACCCGGGGGTCTCCCGTGCCGTCGCCCGGGACCTGCGGCGGCGCTACGGCGAGTCGTACCGGATCGTGCGCGCGGAGTCCGGTGAGTCCGCGCTGGAGGCGCTGCGCGAGCTGAAGCTGCGCGGGGACCTGGTGGCGGTGATCCTGGCCGACTACCGGATGCCGCAGATGAACGGCATCGAGTTCCTGGAGCAGGCCCTCGACGTCTACCCGGGCGCGCGCAGGGTGCTGCTGACGGCGTACGCGGACACCAACGCGGCGATCGACGCGATCAACGTCGTGGATCTGGACCACTACCTGCTCAAGCCGTGGGACCCGCCGGAGGAGAAGCTCTACCCGGTCCTGGACGACCTCCTGGAGGCCTGGCGGTGCAGCGAGTACCGTCCGGTGCCCGCCACCAAGGTCGTCGGGCACCGCTGGTCGGCGCGCTCCTCGGACGTGCGGGAGTTCCTGGCCCGCAACCAGGTGCCCTACCGCTGGTACTCGACCGAGGAGCCCGAGGGGCAGCGGCTGCTGGCCGCCGCGGGCCAGGACGGACAGCGGCTGCCGGTGGTCATCACCCCGGACGGCACGCCCCTGGTCGAGCCCGAGGCACCCGATCTGGCCGCGCACGTGGGCCTGGCCACGACGCCCACCGCGGACTTCTACGACCTCGTCGTCATCGGCGGCGGCCCGGCCGGGCTCGGGGCCGCGGTGTACGGCGCCTCGGAAGGGCTGCGGACCGTTCTCGTGGAGCGGTCGGCCACCGGCGGGCAGGCCGGGCAGAGCTCCCGCATCGAGAACTACCTCGGCTTCCCCGACGGAGTGTCGGGCGGGCAGCTCACCGACCGGGCCCGGCGGCAGGCGGCGAAGTTCGGCGCCGAGATCCTCACCGCCCGTGAGGTGGCCGGCCTGGAGGTGAACGGGGCCGCGCGGACCGTGCGGTTCTCGGACGGGTCCGCGGTCGCCGCGCACAGCGTGATCCTCGCGACCGGGGTGTCGTACCGGACGCTGGAGGCGCCCGGCTGCACCGATCTGACCGGCTGCGGGGTGTACTACGGCTCGGCGCTGACCGAGGCGTCCTCCTGCCAGGGACAGGACATCTACATCGTCGGCGGCGCCAACTCCGCGGGACAGGCGGCGATGTACCTGTCCCGGGGCGCCAAGTCGGTGACCCTGCTGGTGCGCGGCCCCGACCTGGCGGCGTCGATGTCGCACTACCTGATCCAGCAGATCAGCGAGGCCCCCAACATCTCGGTACGCGCGCGTACCGTCGTCGAGTCCGCCCACGGCTCCGACCACCTGGAGCAGCTCACCCTGCGCGATGTGGACACCGGAAAGACCGAACTCGTCGACGCGCAGTGGATGTTCGTGTTCATCGGCGCGGCCCCGCTGACCGGCTGGCTGGACGGCACGGTGCTGCGCGACGACCACGGCTTCATCCTGTCCGGGCCCGACCTGACCGCCGACGGACGGCCGCCGGCGGACTGGGAGCTGGACCGGCCGCCGTACCACCTGGAGACCAACGTCCCCGGCGTGTTCGTGGCGGGAGACGCCCGCGCCGAGTCCGCCAAGCGGGTCGCGTCCGCCGTCGGAGAGGGAGCCATGGCCGTGATGCTCGTCCACCGGTACCTGGAGCAGTCATGAGCGGGCAGCTCGTCCCGTGCAGCCCCACGGAGATCGGGGCGCTGTTCCTGTTCGAGAAGCTGTCCCCCGAACAGCTGGGGCAGTTGTGCAGTTCCGGACGGGTGGAGAAGTTCGAACCCGGGCCCGTCTACACCGAGGGCGAGCCCGCCACCTGCTTCTACGTGATGATCGAGGGCACCGTCGTGCTCTCCCGCCGGGTCGGCGGCGACGACGTGGAGGTCACGCGGACCTCGCAGCGCGGGGTGTACGCGGGGTCCATGCAGGCCTATCTCGGGGACCGGGTGCAGCAGGTCTACAAGAACTCCATGCGGGTCACGGAGCCGACGCGGTTCTTCGTGCTGCCCGGTGAGAAGTTCTCGGACTTCATGCAGGAGTGGTTCCCGATGGCGGTCCACCTGCTGGAGGGGCTGTTCTTCGGCGCGCAGAGCACCCAGCGGGCCATCGGCCAGCGTGAACGGCTCCTCGCGCTGGGCTCGTTGTCCGCCGGCCTCACCCACGAGCTCAACAACCCGGCGGCCGCCGCGGTACGGGCCACCGCGACCCTGCGGGAGCGCGTGGGCAAGATGCGGCACAAGCTCGCCGTCATCGCCCAGGGGAACTACGCGCCCGAGGTCATGGCGAACCTCATCGACATCCAGGACCGCACGGCCGAACGCGTCGCCAAGGCACCGACGTTGAGCCCGCTGGAGGCCTCGGACCGGGAGGACGCGGTCACCGACTGGCTGGACGACCACGACATCCAGAACGGCTGGCGGCTCGCCCCCACCTTCGTCCAGGCCGGTCTCGACGTGGACTGGCTGGACCAGGTCGCCGCGGCCGTGGACGAGGAACTGCTGCCCAACGCGATCGGCTGGCTCAACTACACCGTCGAGACCGAGCTGTTGATGGACGAGATCAACGACTCCACCAACCGCATCTCCCACCTCGTCGACGCCGCCAAGCAGTACTCGCAGCTCGACCGGGCGCCCTTCCAGAACGCCGATGTGCACGAACTCCTGGACAGCACCCTGCTGATGCTGTCCGGCAAGGTCGGACAGCGGATCAAGGTCGTCAAGGACTACGACCGGACGCTCCCGAAGATCCCGGCGTACCCCGCGGAACTCAACCAGGTGTGGACCAACCTGATCGACAACGCGGTCGCCGCGATGAACAGTGCGGGCGGGGAAGGCACCTTGACCGTACGGACGGCGCTCGACCATGAGCGGCTGCTGGTGGAGTTCCGGGACACGGGGCCGGGGGTGCCGCAGGAGATCCGCAACAGGATCTTCGATCCGTTCTTCACCACGAAGCCGGTGGGCGAGGGGACGGGGCTCGGCCTCGACATCTCGTGGCGGATCGTGGTGAACAAGCATCACGGGACGCTTCAGGTGGAGTCCCGGCCCGGGGACACGCGGTTCCAGGTGCTGCTTCCGCTCACCGCAGCGGAAAGTGAGACGAGCGAGGAGTGGGAATGACCGAGATCCAGGGACTCGACGCCGACGTGCCGCCGAGCGGGAACGGGTGCGTCGAGTGCGATGCCGCGGGCGGGTGGTGGTTCCATCTGCGACGGTGCGCGCAGTGCGGGCATGTGGGGTGCTGCGACTCCTCGCCCGCGAAACACGCCACGGCACATTTCCAGGAGACCGGGCATCCGTTGGTGCAGAGCTTCGAGCCGGGTGAGCAGTGGTACTGGAACTTCGCGACCAAGGAGATGTTCGAGTCCGGGCCCTCGCTCGCGGCACCGGACAGTCATCCGGTGGATCAGCCCGCGCCCGGCCCTGAGGGACGGGTTCCGGCGGACTGGGCGAAGACGTTGCGGGGCTAATTGGCTCGGGGGCGTCCGTGCTTTGGTGACAGGATGTCTTTGTGCCTCCGACCTCCTTTTCTTCTCCGCTCATCGGCCGTGCCGACGAACTCGCCCGGCTCGACGGTGTGCTGTCGCGTGCCCGCGGTGGTGAAGCGCGTGCGGTTCTGATCGCCGGGGATGCCGGAGTCGGCAAGACACGGCTCCTCGGCGAAGCCGCCGAGCGGGCCGCCCGTGCCGGGATGACCGTGCTCACCGGGCACTGTGTGGATCTCGGGGACGTCGGACTGCCGTATCTGCCGTTCACCGAGATCCTGGGGGTCCTCGCCTCCGACGAGCGGTTCGCTCCCGTGCTGTCGGGGCATCCGGTGGCCGGGCGGCTGCTGGGGGGCGAGGGCGACGGCGGACGCCTGCAACTGTTCGAGGGCATGGCGGGGCTGCTGGCCGATCTGGCCGATGTCGCACCGCTGTTGCTCGTGCTGGAGGACCTGCACTGGGCCGACCAGTCCTCGCGGGACCTGCTGAGGTTCCTGCTCAGCCGGGGCATCCTGCAGCGGTCGGCGGGCGGGGCGCCCACCCATCGGCTGGCGGTCCTCGCGTCGTACCGGGCGGACGATCTGCATCGGCGTCATCCGCTGCGGCCGCTGCTCGCCGAGCTCGTGCGACTGCCCGCTGTGGAGCGGCTGGAACTGCGGCCGCTGGGCGATGCCGAGGTGACACGGCTCGTGCAGGCGCTGCAGGACCGGCCGCTCCCGGACGCCACGGTCCGGGGCATCGTGGCCCGGGCCGAGGGCAACGCCTTCTACGCCGAGGAACTGGTCGCGGCCACCGACACCGAGGCGGGCGGGGTGCCCAGCGGGCTGGCCGACGTGCTGCTCATCCGCTTCGAGCAGCTCTCGGAGACCGCCCAGCAGGTGCTGCGTACCGCCGCCGTCGCCGGGCGCCGTGTCGAGCACGCACTGCTGCGGGACGCGGTCCGCCTTCCCGAGGACGAGCTGGAGTCGGCACTGCGGGAGGCCGTCGGACGGCAACTCCTGGTGCCCGGGGACGGCGACACGTACTCCTTCCGGCACGCACTGGCCCGGGAGGCCGTCTACGCCGATCTGCTCCCGGGTGAACGGGCCCGGCTGCACGGCGCGTTCGCCCGCCTGCTGGCCGGCCACGGGCACCGGGCCGAGTCCGCCGCCGAGCGCGCCCACCACTACCGCGAGAGCCATGACCTGGCCGAGGCGCTGGCCGCCTCGCTGGAGGCCGCGGACCACGCCCAGCGGGTCGGCGCACCCGCCGAGGAGCTGCGGCACCTCGAGACGGCCCTGGACCTGTGGTCGGCGGTGGAACCGGCCGATCGCCCCTCGGACGAGCGGGTCACGCTCACCCTGCGTGCCTCCGCGGCGGCCGCGCACGCCGGAGAGCTGCACCGCGCGGTCTCCCTCACCCGGGCCGCGCTGGCCGGTACCGACCAGGACGCCGACTCCGAACTCGCCGCCCGTGTCCGCTACACGCTCGCCGGGAACCTGATCGACGTCGACAACCTCACCGCGGCGTTCCGGTACAGCAGCGAGGCCCTCGCCCTCATCCCGGCCGATCCGCCGTCGCGGACCTGGGTGTGGGCGGCCGCCACCCATGTCATGGCCGCCCGCCACGTCGGCGAGAACGAGACCGCGCTCCGGGTCGCCCGCGAGGCCCTGCGCGTGGCCGAGCACCTGGACGCGAAGGACGCCCGGGCGGACCTGATCATTTCCCTCGCCGCCCTCGAAAGTGGCGGCCGCGGCACCCCGGAGGGCCGCGGACTCATCAGCGAGGCAAGGGAGTTGGCCCACGCCGCGGGCAACGCCCCCGTGGAGATGCGCGCGCTGTTCAACCTCGCCATCGGCTCCTACGAGACCGGCGACCTCGAGGAGTCGCTGCCCCTGCTGGCCGAGGGCCTCGACCGGGCCCGCCGGGCCGGGCTGCTGTCCTCGGCCTACCCCCGGGCGATGCGCCATCTCCAGCTCGTGGTGCTCTACACGCTGGGCCGCTGGGACGAGTGCCTGCGCGCGGTGTCCGGCAGGGCCGAGCTGCCCGTGCTCAGTGGGTACGCGGCCGGGCCCGCGCTCTATGTCGCCCTCGCGCGCGGTGACTTCACGGCCGCCGACCGGGCCCGCGCCCTCCTCCAGGGACCCTTCGACTGGATGGCCACGCTCGTCGCGGGCATCGCGCTGACCGAGGCGGCGGCACTGCGCGGTGACGCCGAGGCCGCGGTGGAGCAGCTGTGGTCGACGGTCAAGGCCCTCACCGACGACGCGGGCACGCGCCCCGACGTCACGGTCCGGCTCGCCGCCCGCGCGCTGTCCGCGGTCGCCGACACGGCCGCCGGGCTGCGCCTCACCGGCGACGAGGCGGGCGCGGGACGGTGGAAGGCCACGGCGGACGAACTGGTGGACGTGGCGCGGCACACGGCCGCGCGCGGGGAGGACGGCACTCCGCAGGGGCCGGAGGGGCAGGCGTGGCTGGCGCGCGCCGAGGCGGAATGGGTTCGGGCGATGACCGGGCCGGACGTGGCGGCCTGGGAGAAGACGATCGCCGCGTTCGACTTCGGTGACACCTACGAGCACGCGCGCTGCCGACTCCGGTACGCCGAGGCCCTGTTGACGGCCGAGCGCCGCGAGGAGGCGGCCGTCGAGGCCGGTGCGGCGCGGGAGACGGCCGTACGGCTCGGGGCCACCCTCCTGCTGGAGGAGGCGGACACGCTGATACGCCGGGGCCGCCTGTCGGCGGCACCGAAGAACGCGGACGGCCCCTCGCCCCTGACCGCCCGCGAGCAGGACGTGCTGCGGCTCCTCGCGCTGGGCCGCAGCAACCGGCAGATCGGCGAGGAGCTGTTCATCAGCGGCAAGACGGCGAGCGTGCACGTCTCCAACATCCTGGCCAAGCTGGGTGCCGCGAGCCGTACCGAGGCGGTGGCCGTCGCCTATCGGGAAGGCCTGATCGCCCCGGAGTGATCAACGGTCCGGGCAGTCGAGGCTCCGCAGGTCGACGGCGTCCGCCATGGCCTGCATCCCCTTGTCGTTGGGGTGGATGTGGTCCCCGCCGTCCAGGGCGGGGAGCATCCGCTCCCGGTCGTAGGGGCTGCGCAGGATCCGGTCGAAGTCGGTGACCGCGTCGAACTCGCCGCTGTCCCTGATGAACGCGTTGACCTCCTGGCGTACGGCCTCGGCGGCCGGGTCCCACTCCGACCAGCCCTTGAAGGGCGCGATCGTGGCGCCGACCACGCAGGTGCCGGCCGCGTGCGCCCGGTCGAGGATCTCCCGGTAGCCGTCGATCAGGTCCTGGGCGGTGACGCCGGTGTGGGCCTTGATGTCGTTGACGCCCTCGAAGAGGAACACGGTCCGCACGCCGGGCTGGGAGAGCACGTCCCGGTCCAGCCGGTTCAGGGCGCTCTGCCCGGCGCCGTCCGCCAGCACCTTGTTGCCGGAGATCCCTTCGTTGGCCACGCCCTTGACCACGTTCTGCGACTTCTGGAGCCGACGGGCCAGGTAGTCGGGCCAGCGGCGGTTGACGTCGGTCGTGGACTGCCAGCCGTCGGTGATGGAGTCTCCGAGGGCGGCCACGGCACCGGCGTCGGCGCGCACCGACACCGCGTCCAGGTAGAACCAGGATCCGACGGTCTCGGTCCAGTGCGCGCCGCCCTCCTCGGCGGTGTGGTCGCCCTGGGTGGCGTACGAGGTCTGCATGGCCATCCAGTGGCCGGTGAGCGGGCCCGCCGCGTCCGGCGTGTGGACGCTGACCACCAGGTCGCTCCCGGCGGGCAGTCTGCCCGGCAGCGGGTCGCTGTACGCCGTGGCGCCGGGCGGGACGGTGACGGATGTCGAGCCGTCGAAGGTGAGTCGGCGGTTGGTGCGGTGGACGAGTTCGGGTCCCTCCTTCTGGAGGCCCGCGTAGACGCTGTCGAAGGTCACCGGTCGGTCGCCGAAGGCGTTGGAGAGCCGGATGCGCGGGTCACGGCCGCCGACGCTGGTGTGCACCACCATGCGGTAGCCGCGGTCGGCGACCGCCTCACCGATGCGGTCGGCGCTCGCGCCCCAGGTGACGACCCCGTCGGGCGGGCCCTGGACGGCGGCTCGCGCCGGTGCGGCCTGGAGGAAGGCGGCCATGAGCGTGACGACGAGCAGACGGACGGTCCGGGCGGGGCGGCCCGTCATCGGTCGAGGTCCTTGAGCGTCACGGAAGCACCGGGCTCCAGTGCCACGGTCCGGGAGGTCCCGGCGTACGCGACCGTCGTGGTGCGGCCGCCGATGCTGCGGATGCGTGCCTCGGTCGGTTTCCCATCCCTCCACCGTAGATCGACGACGAAACCGCCGCGCGCACCGGCCCCGGTGAGGGAGCCGGACTCGGCCCAGGCGTCCGGGAGGGCCGGGAGGAGTTCGAGGTGGCCCGGGCGTGAGTACAGCAGCATCTCGATCATCGCGGCCGGGGTGCCGAAGTTGCCGTCGATCTGGAAGATGCCCCGGCCCTGTTCCACCTCATAGATGTCGAAGAGGTTGAAGGCGGTGCCGTTGCGGCCGTCGGTCGAGGGACGGAGGTTGTTGACGACCAGCTGGTAGGCGTTGTCCGCGTTCTTGAGCCGGGCCCAGCACAGGCTCCGCCAGGCGTTCGCCCAGCCGAAGCTCTCCATGCCGCGCGCGGTGAGCAGGGCGGTGGCGCCTTCCACGAGGGCGGCGGGGGTGGAGCCGTCGGGTCGAATGCGGTCGCCGGGGAAGAGGCCGACGAGCGGGGAGAGGTGGCGGTGGGTGGTCTCGCCGAGGTTGTCGGGGGACATCCACTCCTCCAGCCAGCCCGTGGTGGGGCTGACCCGCGGCAGATACAGCCGTTTGCGCAGGCCCGCGATCCGGTCGGCGAGGCCGGTGTCCTTCTTCAACTCCGCCGCCGCGGCGCAGTAGTTGCCGAAGAGCGACCGGACGAGTTCCTGGGCGTAGGTGATGCCCCTGGCGTCGAGCGGTCCGTGCTCGGGCGACCAGTCGCTGTCCGCGACGAGTACCTCCTCGGTGGTGCCCGGGAGGGTGATGGTGAGGAGTCGGGCCTCCCAGAACTCGCAGGCGCCCTTGAGCAGCGGGTAGATCTTCTCCAGATGGGAGCGGCGCCCGGTGAACTCGTAGTGCTCCCAGAGGGAGTCGCACAGCCAGGCGTTGCCCGCCGGATGCCACCACCAGCCCATCCCGCCGTGGATGTTGGTGGAGATGGCGACGGTCCAGCCGGCGATCTTTCCGGTCGAGTTGCGGTAGCGGTTGCGCGGATCGTTGAAGTGGGTCCGGGTCAGTTCGGTCCAGGACGGGAGCTGGTCGACGCAGTAGTCGGTGAAGGCGTCGAAGCACTCGGACAGTCCGGCCCGGTCGGCCATCCAGTAGTTCATCTGGAGGTTGATGTCGGTGTGGTAGTCGCCCATCCAGTCGGGGTCGTTGCCGTCGAGCCACAGCCCCTGGAGGTTGAGGGGGAGGCTGCCGCGTGAGCCCGCGATCATCAGGTACCGGCCGAACTGCAGGTACTGGGCTTCCAGTTCGGGATCGGGGACGCCGTCCCGGGCGCGCGCTCGGATCCGCTCCCAGGTGTCGAGGGAGCGCTGCTCCTCGGACGACGTGCCGAGGGAGACGTCGAACTGCCCGAACAGGGCGCGGTGGTCGGCGACATGGGTGCGCAGCAGGGTGTCCGCCGTGTGGCGGGCGGCGGCCCGGACCTTGGTGCGGGCCAGCTTCTCCGGGTGGAGGGAGGGGTCCCGGTAGTGGGTGGCGGCGTCGGGCGCGTAGTTGGTGCCGCCGCTGAGCACCACGGTGAGGTCCTTGCAGCGGGCGAAGGAGATGCCCGAGCCGCCGGTGGTGACCGTGCCACCGGTGCCGTACGCCGTGACGGCGGCCCCGTAGCGCAGCCCGTTGGCGAAGGCCGCCCCGAACGACACCGCGCTCCCCTCGCCGTGCGTCCCCGCCAGCGTCACCGTGCCGGAGTACCGGCCGCCTCCGCTCTGGGAGAAGTGCAGGACGATCACGTCGTCGGGCCGGCTGGCGAAGATCTGCCGCCGGTACGTCACTCCGGAGCGGACGTACGACGTGGTGAGCACGCCTCGGTCGAGGTCGAGGGTGCGGCGGTAGCCGGAGACCGCGGACAGGTCGTGGTCGGGGATGTCGACGGCGAGCCGGGCGAGCAGGGTGAAGGAGCCGAAGTCCGCTCGGCCGTAGGGGAACTGTCCGTCGGCGTCGAGCGTGTCGTTGAGGCCGCCGGTCCACATCGTGGCGTCGGTGACGAGAAGGAGTTCGCGGCCGGGGTCGTTGCTCGCGAGGGCGCCGAGACGGCCGTTGCCGAGGGGCAGGCCCTGTTCGATCATCGAGTGCTCGTCGGCGGGGGCCTGCCACCGGAGCTCGTCGTGTGCGGCGGTGTCGTACGAGGCGTCGGGCCGCCGCGGTGCGGCCGAGGCGGTGAAGGCGGGGAGCGTGGCGAGGGCTCCGGTCGCGGTGGCGAGGGCGAGGAGGTTGCGTCTGGACGGTTCGGGGGTCATGGCGGCTCCTGGAGGGTCGTTCAGGACGACTTCGGTACGTCGATCCGGTCGATGTCCGGTGCGTAGCCCGTGCCGCTGTCGAAGGTGATCGTGTTGGAGCCGGCCTTGAGCGTCACGGGCACGTACACGCTGGACACGGTCCCCCAGTCGCCGGTGGCGGGGAGCTTGTGGCGGGTGGCGCCGCCACCGTTCGCCGAGACGTCCACCGAGCGGGCGTCGCCGCTGATGTACGAGACCTTGATCTGGTAGGTGCCCGCCCGGGCGACGAGGACGTCGTTGAAGGTCAACTTGCCGCCGAGGTACACGTTGCCGACCTTCTTTCCGTCGGAGCAGGCGGAGCAGTCGGCGACGGAGGCGTTGCCGGCGAGGGTGTTCGTGGCGGACTCGGCCTCGATGCCCGTCCAGGTGAGCCGGTCTCCGCGCGGGGTGACCGTGAACAGGCGGGAGCCGTGGGCCGGCAGGGCCTGGGTGATCCTGTTCTTGTAGGTGCCGAGGTTCTCGTGGTTCCAGAGATCCCGGACCGTCGCCTTCCCGGTGAAGCCGAGGGTCGTCCAGTCGGCGGTGACGGCGGCGGGGGCGTCGGCGAGGTTGAACAGGGCGACGGTGTAGGTGCCGTCGGGGTTCTTCGCGGCCCACACCTGCTGGGGGTCGGACGGGGTGACCGGGTGCGCGGGCGGGTTGGCGCCCTGGTTGAGGGCGATGACCTCGCGGTTGGTCAGCAGGGACAGGCCGTAGGAGTCGAGGCGGGTGAGGTCGTCGCCGGTGTAGAGGGGCGACTTGGCGATGGCCCACAGGGTGGCGTAGCTCTGCCGTTCCGCCTTGGTGAGACCGTCCATCTCGCCGTTGCCGACGTCGAGGGAGTCGAGGTCGTTCCAGCCGCCCGGACCGGCGTGCCGGGTCCAGGCGGGGGTGTCGTCCCAGCGGTCGTCGACGGAGTTCTCCCAGCTGACGAGGGTGTTGCAGTAGCACTCGACGTCGGTGTCGACGCGCCAGCCCTGGGAGTACTTCTTCCAGTCCGCGGCGTGGCCGATGTCGAGGGACCAGGACAGTTCGAGGTGGATCGGGCGGCCGGTGGCGGCGATCGCCTTGTTCCACGCGGCCACGTCGGCAACGTTGTCGTACTGGTCGCCGCTCTTGCCGGAGCCGGGGCCCACGCCGTCGAGTTTGAGGAAGTCGTAGCCCCAGTCGGCGATCAACCGGGCCTGGGAGTCGATGTACTTCGCGGTGCAGGGGCGGGAGAAGTCGAGCTTGTAGGAGCTGTCCCAGCCGTTGGTGGTGCGCAGGTCGCCGTAGACGATGTCGGCGGTGGTGCAGCCGTCGGCGTTCCAGATCGGCGTCCTGCCCTCGCCGTAGGCCCCCTTCTCCAGGCCGGCCGGCAGGTAGATGCCGGCCTTGAGGCCCTTGGCGTGGATGCGGTCGGCGACGGCCTTCATGCCGCTGGGGAAACGGACCGGGTCGGCCTTCTGGCGTCCGTACCCGTCGAACCCTGACTTCCAGGTCTTGTCCATCCACCAGCCGGCGTCGATGTTGACGTACTCGTAGCCGAACTTCTTGAGCTTGGCGGCCATCGCGTCGCTCTGCTTGAGGACGTTGGCCTCGGTGAGGTAGCTGTAGTCGCCGTCCGGGTTGAGGCCGGGGTACTTGGACGACTGCATGCTCCAGCTGGTCCAGCCCATGTAGGGCTTGGCAGCGAGGGCGGGGGCGGCGGTCTCGGCGCCGGCCGTCGGGGCGACGGTGACGGCACCGGCGGCGAGGGCCAGGACCACGAGGGCTCTGAGGGTGCGTGCGGGCATGACGGAGTACGAGGATGACCGCATGGGCCGTACCTCCTGGGTCGTGGGAGTTATACGTCGGCTCGGACGAAGGACTGGATCGCGGTGGCCGCGGCCCCGCGGGCCCACTCCTCGAAGGGCAGTGGGCGGGTGAGGACATCGCACTGCGCGGCGGAGCCGAAGGCGGCCGCGACGAAGGCGTCGCGGATCTGTTCGGCGAACAGGTCGTAGGCGGCGAGCCCCTCGCCGGAGATGATCACGCGTTCGGGGCCGAGGAGGTTGGCGACGGTGGCGATGCCGCGGCCGATCGCCTCCCCGGCCCGTGCGTACACTTCGCGGGCTCCGGCGACGCCTCGTCGGGCCAGGGCCAACGCCTCGGCAGCGTCGGCGAGTTCGACGCCGGTGATCTCCTGGATGTGGCGGACGATCGCGGCCTCCCCCGCGATCGCCTCCACGCAGCCGCGGTTGCCGCAGTGGCACAGCGGGCCGTTCGGGTCGACGGTCACATGGCCGATCTCGCCGGCCACGCCGTGGGCTCCGGCGACCACCCGGCCGTGCACCACGAGGCCGCAGCCGATGCCCGCGCCGACGGTCACCACGGCGAAGTCGGACAGGCCCGCGCCGGCGCCGAACCACTGCTCGGCGACGGTCAGGGCGCGCACGTCGTTGTCGACGGTGACCGGCAACCCGGTGGTCAGGGCGGCGAGTTCGGCGAGGGGTACGTCGCGCCAGTCGAGGAACGGCGAGTAGCGGACGGTGCCCTCGGCCCGGTCCACGTCTCCGGAGACGGCGACGCCGAGGCCCAGTACCGGGACGCCGTCCGCCTCGGTCAGCAGGTCCTGGACCAGGTCCGCCACGGACGCCAGCACCGCCTTGGCCGCACGGTCGGGCAGCGGCACATGGCGGGCGACGCGGATGCGGCAGCACAGGTCGGTGAGGACGCCGATGATCTCGTCGCCGGTCACCTTGACGCCGATGAACAGGGCGCGTCCGCCGTCGACCCGCACCAGGTTCGCGGGCCGCCCGAGTGCGGGGCGGGCCTCGTCGTCCGCGCCCTCCACGAGGTACCCGGCCTCGATGAGGGGCCGGACCGCCTTGGTGACGGCGGCCGCGGACAGCCCCACCCGGCGGGCCACCTCCAGTCGGGCGAGCGGGCCTTGGGACAGGACGGTGGTGAACACCTGCGAGGCGGCGGGGGTGTTCACGGGGAACGTCTCGGCGCGGGAGATCGGGCGCATGGCCGGGAACTTAGAGGGGTTCTTTTCCGTCGTCAATAAAAGAAGCAGGATTCGTCTGTGACCGGGCTGTCAGTGCCGGGCGGCACAATCGCCCCATGACGACGATCAATTGGGCCGAGCTGACCCACGCCTACGGCAGCGCGGAGGACATCCCGGGGCTCTTCGCGCAGCTCGGCGGCCCTGACGACGGCAAGGTGTGGAACGACCTGTGGTCCGCGCTGTGCCATCAGGGCTCGGTGTACGAGGCGAGCTGGGCGACGTTGCCGGTCCTCGCGGACATCGCGCGGGGCCGGGCGCCCGGCGAGCCGCTCCAGGCGGTGCTGATGGCCGGGCTGATCACGACGGACCCGGACCCCACCCGCCGCGAGCACTACGCCCATGAGATCGAGGAGTTGCTGAGCGTCGCGCGCGGGCTGTTCGCGGCGAGGGATCTGGAGGTGGGCGACTTCGTCTATCTCCAGATGGCCATCCTCGCGTTCGAGGACGCCGGGGTGTGGGCGGCGGCGCTGGAGGGGCTGCTCAACGAGGAGTACGAACTGGAGTGCCCCGCATGTGAGGACGGTCTCTTCGTCGCCTTCGGTTCGTACGGCTACTTCTCCGTGGCGGGCGATTACGTCACCGGGCCGGGCAAGGAGGACGAGGAGGGCCGGGCGAGCCTCGCGCCCACGACCCCAGAGCGGCTGGAGGGCATCGGCGCCCGTCTGCACCGGGAGGCCGTGGAGGCGGGCCGGAACGAGGTCGCGCTCGCCCTGACGTATGTCTTCGGCAGGGCCCACTGCCCCTCCTGCGACGCCGGGTTCGGTGTGTCCGACGAGGTGGAGAGACAGTGGGCCTGACCGCGCGGTGCGCCGTCAGTGCCGGGCGGCCGGGGTGTTGGCCGCGGTCACGTTGACGGCGGCCCAGGACCGGTTCACCGCCTTGTACTCGGTGCTGCCCGCCCCGTAGAGGTCCTTCGCCGCCTTCAGGGTCGCCGTGCGGGCGTCGTGGAAGTCGGTGGTGGAGACCATGTAGCGGGTCAGGGCGCGGTAGTAGACCGCCGTGGCCTTGGCGCGTCCGATGCCCTTCGCGGGCAGTCCGTCGACGGTCGGCGAGTCGTAGGTGACGCTGCCGATCTTCTTGCGGCCGCTGCCCTCGGCGAGCAGGTAGTACGCGTGCGAGGAGACGCCGGAGCCGGCGTGGACCTCGGCGTCGTAGACGGCCGGTGACCAGTAGTCGATGGCGCCTTCGAGCACGTCCAGGGAGGGCTTGTCGAGGCGGCGCAGGAACTTCTGGTCCAGACCGAGCTTCTCGCCGACCAGGTAGTTCGGCGGGTTCTTCGGGTTGTTGGCGCTGAACTCGACGTTCGAGCCGAAGATATCGGCCAGCGACTCGTTGAGGGAGCCGGCCTCGCCGTACTGGTTGCCGTCCGCGTCCACGCGGGTGGGCTCCAGGCGGGCGGTGGCGTCCACGACTCCGTGGGTGAGTTCGTGGCCGGTGACGTCGAGGACGACGAGCGGCTTCTTGAACATGTCGCCGTCACCGTCGCCGTACAGCATGCAGCCGCAGGCCGGGTCCCAGAACGCGTTGGCCACCTTGTTGCCGAAGTGGACCATCGCCTTGGCGCCCTTGGAGTTGTTGGCGATGCCCTTGCGGCCGAAGGTCTTCTTGTAGAAGTCCAGGGTCTTGGTGATGCCGTACTGGGCGTCGACGGCGGCGCTGGCACGGTTGGAGACGGTGCCGTTGCCCCATTTGTTGGTGGTGCTGGTGAACTTCTTGCCGCGGGCGAAGTTCTCCAGTTCCTGGCCCTTCGCGTCCCGGGTCTCGGTGCCCCAGCGGTTGGGGTCCTTGAGGACGTAGCTGCGGCTGGCCGTCTTCGTGGTGGTCAGTGTGACCTTGCCGGCGAAGAGGGAGTTGCCGGTGCCCGAGGCGGTCGCCGCGAGGGCGTCGGCCTGCGGGGCGGTGCCGGTGGCCGGGTCCAGCTTCTCGCCGCGCTCGCGCAGGGTGTCGATGAGCTGGGGCGAGAGGAACTCGTCGCTGTCCGGCGTGTTGCTGCGCACCTTGCCGGTGACGGCGTCGACGACGACCGTGCGGGAGCCGCCCGCCTCGGCGGTGGCGCTGCCGGTGACCCGCACCTGGAAGGCGAGGGCCGAGGCCCCGTCACGGGCGTCGACGACGAGTTCCGCCGGACCGGCGTCGCCCTTGGCGGCCGCGGCGGCGCGCTCCTGGGCCTGCTGGGCCGTCAGCCGGGCACGGTCGGCCTTGGGCTCGACGGCGTGGTCGGCCGCGCGGGTGACGCCCGCGTAGGCCAGCTGTTCGGTGAGGTGGACGACGAGGTCGCCGCCGAGGACCGGCATGCCGCGATGGGCCCGGACGAACCGGACGTGCCGGGCGCCCTCCGGGTCGATCAGCACATCCTGGGCCCGGAGTTCGTCGCCCGGGGCGACACCGGTGGCCGAGGTGTGGGCGAACGCGGCGGCGCGGGCCGCGTCGACGACGGACGTGGCCGTGACGGCCGGGGCCTTCTTCGGCTGTCCCGTGGACGGGTCGGCGAAGGCCGTGCCCGCGAGCCCCGTGGCGGCCGTCGTCACCGCGACGGCGACGGCCAGGCTGCGTATATGGGGTCTACGCACTATGAGGGTTCCTTCGTGCGAAGGCGGCCGGGATCACCAACCGCCCTGGTTCATGACGCGGTTGCGCGCCATGGGGGCTGGTCGGGCCCCGGGACGAAACCCTTACGGATGAGTCATGTACATGTAAAGCCTGAATAGTCGCTTTTCCAACAGTTCATGGCAATACTTTGCGAATCCGCAGCGCTCAGTGAGCAACGAGTGACCAACTGTGCGTCGGCTGTGGAGATGTGACGGGGTGCGAGGAGGTTGCCCGGCGTACGTGTGATCGATCTCGCATCGAGGAGAAACGGGAGAACACTCGGATGACATCAGCAACGCTGCGCAGGGCCACGGTCTCGGGCGCGGTCCTGCTGTCCCTGCTCGCGGTCCCGGCCCACGCCACGGCCGACGAGAGCGACACGGCCCCGACGAGCGCCGCGGCCCTGCCCCAGCCCGACATCGCGGGGCTGCGCGGCGTGCTGCGCACCGCCCTGCGGCAGGGCGCGCCCGGGGCGATGGCACGGATCGACGACGGCGGCACCGTCCACCGGATGGTCACCGGCCTCGCCGACCGCAAGACCCGACGGACCATCAGCACCCGCGACCGGTTCCGCATCGGCAGCGTCACCAAGACCTTCTCCGCCGTGGTGCTGCTGCAACTGCGCGACGAGAAGAAGCTCAAGCTCGACGCCTCGGTCAACCGCTATCTGCCGGGCCTGCTGCCCGACGACCGCATCACCGTGCGGCACGTCCTGAGCCATCGCAGCGGTCTGTACGACTACACCAACGACATGTTCGCGAGGTCGGTCCCGGGCTTCGAGGCCGTCCGCACCAAGGTCTTCACCTACCGCCAGCTGGTGGACCGCTCGCTGCGGCATGCCCGCACCAACAGCCCCGGCGCCGCCTACGCGTACTCCAACACCAACTTCGTGGTCGCCGGCATGCTCATCGAGAAGCTGACCGGCCGCTCCGTGGGGACCGCCTACCAGAGCCGCATCATCGAGCCGCTCAAGCTGCGCGACACGCTGTACGTGCACCCCGCCACGACGATCCCCGGCCGCCACACCCGCGGCTACATGACGTCGGACACGGCCGGCGCCGCACCGATCGACGCCACCCGGCAGACGACGTCCTGGGCGCAGAGCGCGGGTGCGCTCATCTCCACCGCCGGGGACCTCAACACCTTCCTGTCGGCACTGCTCGGCGGAAAGCTGACCTCCGCCAGGAGCCTGGAGCAGATGGAGCGGTGGTGGAAGGTCAACAGCACCACGGCGTACGGCCTCGGCCTGCGCCGCCGCACCCTGTCGTGCGGGACGTCGGTGTACGGCCACACGGGCGCCGTCCAGGGCTACTACACGTACGCGTTCACGTCGAAGGACGGTAAGCGCAGCCTCAGCGCACTCGCCAACACCTCCAACAACGCGACGGTGCTCAACACGATGATGGGCACCCTCGAGTCGGCCTTCTGCGGCAAGCGGGCGGCCACGGTCCGAGGATCGGCGCACGTCGAGCGGCACGAGGACATGGCCCCGGGCGTCGCGCTGGACTGACCGGGCGGGAACCCCGGTGACCGGGCGCACGTTCTTCGGACACCCCCACCGGGTTCCGTACGACGACTCCAGGACGGCGCGATGACCGAGTTGGTCCCCGGGGGCAATCTGCCCCTCCCGGGCGGTGCCGTGACCGTCCGGGTGTCCGGTCCCTTCGATGTGTCCGCGCTCATCACCGACGACAGCGGCAGGGTCCGGGGCGACGGCGACTTCGTGTTCTACAACCAGCCCGCCGCCCCGGGAGCCCGGCTCTCCGGCGACACCCTGACCCTCGACCCGGCGCGACTGCGCGCCGGCGCCACACGGATCACGGTCGCCGTCACCCCCGCCGACCCCGGCACTCCCCTGGGCCGCCTGCCCGCGCCCACCCTCCACCTCACCGGCCCGGGCGGCCGCGCGCTGGCCCGGTTCGCCCCGCCACGCCCCCGCCAGGAGACCGTGCTGCTGCTCGCGGAGATCTACCGGCGTGGCACCGACTGGAAGCTGCGCGCGCTGGGCCAGGGGTACGCCGACGGCCTGGCGGGACTGGCGCGGGACTTCGGGGTGGACGTCGCCGAGGAGCCGGGCCCAGTCTCCACGCCCCCCGTGGGGGCAACGACGCCGGTGCCCCCGCCGATACCCTCACGGCCGCCCGTGGCCCCACGCACACCCCCGGGCCCTGTCTGGCCGCACAGGCCCTCTCCCGCCCCCGACGCCTTCCTCACCCTGGTCAACTCCGCCCGCGCCGCCGCCGGTTCCCCGCCCGTCTCCCTCGACGCCCGCCTCGCCTCCGCCGCCCAGGCCCACGCATCCGCGATGGCCGCGGCCCAACGCCTCGGCGTCCAGGGCGCGGACGGCCTCTCCGTTTACCAGCGGCTCACCGCCACCGGATACGCGTACGTCACCGTCGGCGAACACCTCGTCTCCGGCCCGCGCACCCCCGCCGAGTTCGTCGACTACTGTCTGCGCACCGCCCAGCCCCGCCGGACCCTGAGCGACCCGGCCTTCACCCACGCGGGTCTGGCCCACGCCTCCGACGGCCGCACCGGCGACACCTACTGGACGGCGCTGTGGGCCAGGCCCCTCACCCCGGGCGACCTGAGCCGTACGGCGTCCGAGGTCGTCGACCTCACCAACCGCGAGCGCGCCCGCCACGGCCTGCCTCCCCTGGCCGTCGACCCCTTCCTCACCACCGCCGCACAGGCCCACAGCGCCGACATGATCGCTCGCGCCTTCTACTCCCACACCTCACCGGACGGCAGCCAACCCTGGGACCGGGCTGCCGCCGCCGGATCGGGGCGGCGCTCGATCGGCGAGAACATCGCCTGCGGACAGCGGTCCCCCGCCGAAGTCGTGGAGGGCTGGATGAACAGCCCGGGCCATCGCGCCAACATCCTCAAACCCGGCTTCACCCATATCGGGATCGGCTTCGCGGGCGGCGGTTCGTCGGGCACGTACTGGACACAGCTCTTCGGCGCCTGAACCGACACGCCGGAGAGCCCATGGCGGAACGGAGACGTCCGGGACACCATGCCCCCATGAAGGGTGACCTCTTTTCCAGTGAGCACATGGTCCAGCCGGCCACGACGCCGGGCATGAACGTCGAGAACGCGAAGTGCATCAGGTACACGGTGAACGGCGAGATGCTCGCCCGGCAGGGAGCGATGATCGCCTACCGCGGCAACCTCCAGTTCGAGCGCAAGGGCCAGGGCGTCGGCGGCATGCTGAAGCGCGCGGTCACCGGTGAGGGGCTGCCGCTGATGACCGTGCGCGGCCAGGGCGAGGCCTGGTTCGCGCACGAAGCGCAGAACTGCTTCGTCGTCGAGGTCGACCCCGGCGACGAGTTCACCGTCAACGGCCGCAACGTCCTGTGCTTCGACGCCTCGTTGTCGTACCGGATCTCCACGGTGAAGGGCGCGGGCATCTCGGGCGGCGGTCTGTTCAACAGCGTCTTCACGGGCAGCGGCCGGCTGGGACTGGTGTGCGAGGGCAACCCGCTGGTGATCCCGGTCTCGCAGCAGTACCCGGTGTACGTCGACACCGACGCGGTCGTCGGCTGGACCGCCGGTCTGCAGACCTCGCTGCACCGTTCGCAATCCATCGGGTCGATGCTGCGCGGCGGATCGGGCGAGGCCGTGCAGCTGATGCTCCAGGGCCAGGGGTACGTCGTCGTACGGCCGAGCGAGGCGACACCGCAGAAGCCGCAGCAGCACTGAGCCGGTCACCCCACCGCCCGAAACCGTGTTGACCGGCGCCCCGCACCGCGCCAGGGTCGAAGCGGTGCGGATCGTCCGTGCCGGAAGGGTGAGGGTCTTGATCGGGATCTCCGACATCGAAGCCGCGGCCGAGCGGATCGCCGCACACGTGATCCGCACCCCGACCGTGCCCAGCCCCGGGCTGTCGGCACTGCTCGGCGCTCCGGTCACCGCCAAGCTCGAACTCCTCCAGCGCACCGGTTCGTTCAAGGCGCGCGGCGCGACGGCGAAGCTGCTCTCGCTCACCCGGGCCGAGCGGGCCGCCGGAGTGGTGGCGGTCAGCGGCGGCAACCACGGCATCGCCCTCGCGGTGATGGCCGCGGCGCTCGATGTGAAGGCCACGGTCGTCATGCCGCGCTCGGCGCCCGCCCACGCCGTGGAGATCGCCCGGGACGCCGGTGCGTCGGTGCGGGTGACCGACGACATGGACGGCGCTTTCTCGCTGGTGACACGGTTGCGGGACGAGGGCCTCACCCTGGTCCACCCCTTCGACGATCCGCTCGTGATCGCCGGACAGGGAACCGTGGGACTGGAGTTCGCCGAGGACGCCGGTGACCTCACCGACGTCGTCGTCAGCATCGGGGGCGGCGGGCTGATCGCCGGTGTCGCGGCGGCGCTGCGCGCCCGGCGCCCCGGTGTGCGGATCTGGGGTGTGGAGACCGAGGGCGCCCAGGCCATGTCCGAGGCACTGGCCGCGGGCGGGCCGGTGCCGGTCGCGCTGTCGTCGATCGTGTCCACCCTCAGCGCGCCGTCCGTGTCGCAACTGACGTACGACCATGTGTCGGCCCTGGTCGACGAGGTCCTCGTGGTCACCGACCGGGAGGCGGTGCGGGGCTCGCTGCAACTCGCCGATCACGCCAAGGTGTGGGCCGAACCCGCCGCAGGCTGTCTGCTGCCCGCGGCCCGGCGGGTGCTCCGGCGGGTGGGCGACGACGCCCGGCTGGGGCTGGTGGTGTGCGGAGGCAACGCGACGACCGGAGATGTCAAAACCTGGGCAGAACGTTTCGAATTGCTCTGACCCTTCGTCAAATCCCTTCGCGTGACAGCCCGTCAGGAAAAGCACCCGGCTTTCCGCTGAACGCACCCGGTCACGCCCCCCGTACCAGTGGGAAAGGTGAGAGACAGGTTCAGCAAGGGATGACCATGGTCAAGGCGCACGTCTCCACACACGAGTTGGTGGCCGGAAGGTACCGGCTCCTGGAGGTCCTCCACCGCGAAACGAACCGCGTCTGCTGGTACGGGGAGGACGTCGAGGCCGGCCGTCCGTGCCTGCTCACACAGATCGGGCTGCCACCGGATCCTCACGGCGAGAGCTCGCGCCGCGCGATCGCCCGGGTCATCCGGATGTCCGAGACCATGGGGCAGCTTTGCCCGGGCCGGCTCGCCTCGGTCGTCGACGCCGTCGAGGAGTACGGCACCCTGTGGACCGTCACCGAGTGGATCGAGGGCACCCCGCTGGGCGAAGTCCTGGAAAGGGAAGGCACGTTCAGCTACGTGCGGGCGGCCCGTATCGGCCTCGAACTGCTCGACGTGCTGGAGGCCGGGCACGGCGAGGGCATCACCCACGGCGAGCTCAGCCCCGGCCAGGTGTTCGTGCGGGACAAGGGCCCCGTCGTGGTCACCGGCTTCGGCCTGACCGGCGCGACGCTGGCCCCCCGCGTCAGCGCACCGTCGTACGCCTCCCCGGAACAGGCCCGCGACGAGCGCATCGGGCCGGCCGCGGACCTGTGGGCGCTCGGCGCGATGCTGTACACGATGGTCGAGGGCCGCCCGCCCTTCCGGGACCGGGACAGCCCGGAGACCACCTTGAAGGGCGTGGACCGGCTTCCGCTGCGCAGCCCGGTGCGGGCCGGACCGCTCACCCCGACCGTGCAGGGGCTGCTCCGGAAGAACTCCAGGGAGCGGCTGAACCGCCAGGCGGTCCGCGAGGCGCTCGTCCGTGTCGTCTCCGAGGACCCCGAGGCGGCCCTGGCATCGGCCCCCCGGTCCCGGCTGCGCGGCCTCACCTCCGGTGGACCGGGCTGGAGCCGCCGCACCATGGCCGCCGGCACCGCGCTGGCCATCGTCACCGTCGCGGTGGCGGTCGTCGCCGTGGCGCGTGAACTGCCCGGCGGTTCGGACGACTCCGCTACCGACGCGGCCACGCCCAGACCGTCCGCCTCCGCCTCCGTGCCCGCCGCGCAGCCCAGTCAGGCGCCCGCCCCGACGCCGACGGCCCAGAGTCCCACCCCGACTCCCACGCCCACGCCCACTCCTACGAGCGCCCCGCCGGCGGCTCCGCAGCCGGAGTTCCAGCACTACACGTCACCGCAGGGCTTCTCCGTCTCCCTCCCCGAGGGCTGGGAGGCGCTGAGCACGACGAAGCAGGACGACCTCGCGTACCGGGTCGTCCTCGGCGCGAAGGGCGACCCGCGCACGCTAGCGGTCACGTACAGCACGCGCGTGGGCGACGATCCGGTCGCCGTGTGGCGGGACGACGTCGAGCCGAGGCTTCAGCAGTCGGGCGACTACCAGCGGATCGGGGAGATCCGCGCGACGACGTACCAGGGCCGCGAGGCCGCCGACCTGGAGTGGCTCGCCACCGTCGACGGCACCCGCGTGCACACCCTGGGCCGTGGCTTCCTCCTCGGCTCGGGCCGGGGTTTCTCGCTGCGCTGGACCACTCCGGCGTCCGACTGGGACGACGACGCCAACCAGCAGACCCTGGACACGATCCTGCGGACGTTCCGCGTGCCCTCAGACTGAGTCGCGGGGCGCGCGCATCGCGCGGATGCGGGAGCTGTGCAGCGGCTGGGTGCGCCACCGCGCGGTGAACGTCCGGTCCGTGAGCGAGCAGGTCAGGTCGAGGTGGTGCGGGGTCTCCAGGAGGGCCACGTCCAGGGCGAGGGTGTCCGGGCCGGTCCATCCGCCGCTCACCGCCGCGGGCACCGGTCCGTCGGTGACGGTCCAGCCCGGCTCGCCGCACCGCAACTCCAGCCGGTGGCCGTCCTCGACGAGGGTCAGCCGCCGGCCCTCCGCGTCGACCTCGACCGCGGTCAGCTTCGGGAGCCCCTCGCAGCCTCCGCCGTGCGGGGTGAACGCGACGGCCTGCCCGGGCGGCGCGGACGTGCCCTCCGCCGGCGGCAGCGCGAGCCGGGACATCCGCTCGGCCAGCGCGACATCGTCCTTCTCGCGACCGGACAGCGGGCCCGCGCCGAACGCCGGCAGCAGATGGCTCCAGACCAGGTCCAGCACCTTCTGCATCTCGTCGGTGGCCCCGGTGATCGCGACCACCGCGTCCTGCTCGGGCAGCACGAGGCAGTACTGCCCGTACGCGCCGTCCCCGCGGTATCCGTGCCGGCCCATCCAGAACTGGAAGCCGTACCCCTGCGCCCAGTCGGGCCACGTGCCGTCCCCGTTGACGATGTGCGACCGCGTCGCCTCGGCGACCCACTCCCGAGACAGCAGCCGCTCGCCCTCCCACACGCCGTCCTGGAGGTACAACTGGCCCAGCCGGGCGATCGCGTCGGTGGTGGCGTGCAGTCCGCTGTATCCCAGCTCGCGTCCGGTCCGGCCGCGCAGCCACGCCACGTCGCCGATGCCGAGGGGATCGAAAAGACGCGGCCGCAGATACTCGGTCAGCGGCCGGCCGGTCACCCGCTGGACGATCGCGGCGAGGGTGTAGGTGGCGGGCTGGTTGTAGGCGAAGACCGTGCCCGGGTCGCGGTCCGGCGGCAGCAGCAGGAAGCCGCGCACCGGCTCCTCGCGGTCCGTCGCCAGCGCCCGGTCATGGGTCTCCGCCGCATGACCGCTGGCCATCGTCGTGATGTGCCGGACGAGCATCGCGCGGCTGCGCGGGTCGGTGATGTCGGCGTCGAACTCCGGGAAGTACGAGATCACCGGGTCGTCGAGCCGGAGCAGGCCCTCCGCGACGGCGAAGGCGGCGGCCGTCGCGGTGAAACTCTTGCTGAGCGAGTACAGGAGATGGGGAC
The DNA here is from genome assembly GCF_044742595.1 of Streptomyces sp. NPDC087859. Lineage (NCBI taxonomy): Bacteria > Bacillati > Actinomycetota > Actinomycetes > Kitasatosporales > Streptomycetaceae > Streptomyces > Streptomyces sp. NPDC087859. The sequence goes on from NZ_JBIUUU010000008.1 coordinate 132,467, forward strand.
GGTCGGCGGTGTACGGCGCCCACCATCCGGACGCCACGACCTTCCCGTGGCGCAGGACCATCAGACTGTGCGGCTCGATGTCCGGGGCGGATTCGAGGGCGTCGAGCAGGGCCTGCACGCCGGTCGCGTCGACACCTTCGGCGGACGGGGCGCTCGTGGGCAGAGGGCGAACACTCATACGACCATCCTCCCCCGGCGATCACGCCATGATCCAGACGCCCACGAGCCGTTTTCGGTGCCGTAGCCCGGGGACTCGCTCCTTATGGTGCAAATCGGATACACGATGATGACCGAGCAGGCCGGGCCCCGTGAGCTCGTCGACCATGTGGTGCGGGCCGAGGAGGTGGGCTTCGACTTCTCGGTGACCTCGGACCACTACTTTCCGTGGCTGCGCGCACAGGGTCACTCGCCGTACGCCTGGAGTGTGCTGGGCGCCGCCGCGCAGGCGACCTCACGCATCCCGCTGATGACGTACGTGACCTGTCCGACGTTCCGCTACCATCCGGCCGTCGTGGCGCAGAAGGCGGCGACGATGCAGTTGCTCTCCGAGGGCCGGTTCCGGCTGGGGCTCGGCTCGGGAGAGAATCTCAACGAGCATGTGGTGGGCGGCGGTTGGCCCTCAGTGGACGTACGGCACGAGATGCTGGAGGAGGCGGTCGAGATCATCCGGGCGCTCTTCCGGGGCGGACATGTGAACCATCGCGGGACGCACTTCGACGTGGAGTCCGCCCGGCTGTGGGATCTGCCCGACGAAGCGCCGCCGCTGGGCATCGCGGTCTCCGGCGAGCAGTCCTGCGCCCTCGCGGGCCGGCTCGCGGACCTGGTGATCGCGACGGAGCCCAAGGCCGGCCTTCTCGACGCCTTCGACCGCAACGGCGGTACCGGCAAGCCGCGCGTGGGCCAGCTGCCGGTCTGCTACGACCCCGACCGGGACACCGCCGTGAAGCGTGCCCACGCGCAGTTCCGCTGGTTCGGCAGCGGCTGGAAGGTCAACTCGGAGCTGCCGCATCCCGACGCGTTCGAGGGGGCCACGCAGTTCGTGACACCGGACGACGTCGCCGCCTCCATCCCGTGCGGTGACGATCCGGACGACTTCGTCGAGGCCGTACGCCCCTACGCCGAGGCCGGGTTCACCGAGATCGCGCTGGTGCAGATCGGCGGCGAGTCGCAGCCGGCGTATCTGGACTGGGCGGACAAGACGCTGCTGCCCGCGCTCCACGACGCCCTGGACCACTAGACACACAGGGGTTGCCAAAGCATCGCCAAAGGGTGGATATAGGCTGCCTCCCTGCACTCGTGCAGTTCGACCGGCCCCCCACTCAGGAGAGTCACCTGTGACCCTAGCGATCGCCCCGTCCGAGACGTCCCCCGCGCCCCTGTCCGACCTCGTGGCGCGGGACGCTCGTGAGTTCGGCGTCTACGCGCGGACCGGAGGCTGGGCCTTCGGGCTGATGGTGGCGCGCAGCGTACGGCCCGGCGGCCAGGGCGCGGACGAGACGCCGAAGGTGTCCGCGAAGGAGTTCGCCGAGCTCGCCGGCTGTTCCGCCGATCGTGTCATGCGCTACTACAAGGCGTGGGACCGGGCCGCCGACGACGGTCTCGTCCCGCACTTCGAGGCGCTCGCACCGGGCCAGGAGGTGGAGCTGCCGGACGCCGACGTGTGGCTGACCTACTACGTCTCCCGCAACAGCGCCACCTCCGAGCGCGGCACCGCCATCACCGAGGCCGCCGAGGCCGAGGGCATCCGGCCGACGAAGGCCCTGGAGGTCGCCGAGAACCCCACCGCGCTGCGCGCCGCGATCCTCGCCGACCCCTCCACCGCCCGGGCCGCCCGTCAGGCGCTCCTGGACCGGGTGCGCGAAGACCCCGACCTGCAGGCCGAGTTGGCCCGCGACGTGGTGCGCACCGACGACCTCAAGAAGGCCGTCGCGACCGAGAGCAGGTCCGCCGACCGCATCGGCTACGTCCGTCAGATCGCCGAGTCGGGCCAGATCAAGACCCCCGCCGGACAGACCGTCGACGCGCCCGCCGACCTCCGCCAGGAGGCCGAGCGGCACCTCTCCCTCCTCGACGAGCTGGACGAGGACGAGGACACCGGCGAGTGGGCCACCGAGGCCTACGGCACCATGAAGACCCTCGTCGTCGAGGCCGTGGAGGCCGATCCCGAACTCCGTGTCCAGGAACGGCGGACGAAGTTCTACAGCAGCCTCCAGAAGGCGACGAAGGTGTTCGAGGAGCTGACCTTCGACGACGCGCAGGACTTCTACGAGGACGACATGGTCCAGCAGCTCGAGGAGTTGCAGCAGGCCATCGGCGCGTGCATCACGTCCCTGCGCAGTGCTCGGGGGAATCAGCCTCACGAGTGAGCATTTCGTGCGTGAGAGGGGTACTTGAGGGCAGCACCGCGTTCGTACTTTCCGGAGGCCCCCAGGTGAACTTCTCGACGCACAAGACCTTGGTCGTACAGCTCCAGGCGGGCGACACGGGCCGTTTCCCCGTGCTCGCCCATCTGGATTACGACGCCTCCGACCCGTTCGCCGTCACCGTGGTGTTCAGCCACGACGGCCGGGTGCTCGCCCGGTGGCGCCTGGACCGCGAGATGCTCGCGCAGGGGCTCACCGGGCCGGTCGGGCTGGGCGACGTGCGTCTGCGGCCCGTGTCCTCGGGCGCGGGGAAAGAGCTGCGCATGGAACTCCTCGGCGACGCCCGGCCCGGCGGCGGCAGACATCACGCCGTGGTGTTCCTCTGGGCCCCGACGGTCGCGGCGTTCCTGAGCCGGACCTACGAAGTGGTGCTGCCGGGGCAGGAGGAGGTCGAGGTCGACGACTTCCTCGCGGAGGTCATCGCACGGGGCTGAACGAGTGACGGTGCGGGCGTCGGCTCACTCCGTCGTGTAGCGGCGCCGGATCCACAGCGGCAGCAGGAACCAGCACACCAGGTACCACGCGACCACCGCGCTGACCAGCCACGGCACGTAGGGGTCATGGGTGGCGACCCGCAGGATCAGCAGGAGTGACGCGGTCGTGGTGGCGAGCAGCAGCACCAGGCCGACGAAGGTCAGCCGGGCCGCCCACTGCACCGCGCGGTGTTTGATGCGGCGTCCGGACACCAGGCGGTGCAGGGACACCGGCCCGATGAGGGCGCCGGTGGCGGTGGCGCCGAGGACGACCGTCACGATGTAGATCGTCTGTTCGGTGTCGCCGAGGTCGGCGTACTTCGGTGTGAAGACGACGGTCAGCAGGAAGCCGAACAGGAGCTGCACGCCCATCTGCGCGACACGGATCTCCTGCATGAGCTCGACCCACATGCGGTCGGCTCGCTCGTCCTCGGTCTCGTCGCGTCCCGTTCGTCTTTCCGCAGCCTCCACCATGCGGGACGGGTAACCCGGCGTCTGATCGTTCAAACAGCCGGGCTCCCGTCCGCGTGGCCTACCAGCGGTTCTCGACCTGGTCCTTGATCCGCCCCTCGTAGAGGTCCCGGATCGCGGTGAGCGTCTCCTCGGACAGCTCCGGCAGCGCGGCGGCGGCCGCGTTGGCGCGGGCCTGCTCGGGGTTGCGTGCGCCGGGGATCACGGTGGTCACGCCGGGCTGCTGGATGATCCAGCGCAGTGCCAGCTGGGCCGGGGTGTATCCCTCGGGGGCGAGGGCGGAGAACTCGGCGGCCGCCTCCACGCCGGTCGCGTAGTCGACGCCGGAGAAGGTCTCGCCGACATCGAAGGACTCGCCGTGGCGGTTGTAGGTGCGGTGGTCGTTCTCGGGGAAGACGGTGTCCTTGGTGTACTTGCCGGACAGCAGACCGGAGGCCAGGGGCACCCGGACGATGATGCCGACGCCCGCCTCCCGCGCCGCGGGGAGCACCCGCTGAAGGGGCTTCATGCGGAACGCGTTGAAGATGATCTGCACGCTGGCCACGCCCGGCCGGGCGATCGCGGTCAGGGCTTCCTCGCAGGTCTCCACGCTGACGCCGTACGCGGCGACGCGCTCCTCCTCGACGAGGGTGTCCAGCGCGTCGTACACCGCGTCCGTCGAGTAGACCGGCGTGGGCGGGCAGTGCAGCTGGACCAGGTCGAGGCGGTCGACGCCGAGGTTGCGGCGGGAACGGTCGTTCCAGGCACGGAAGTTGTCGAGGACGTAGTTCTCCGGGATCTGGTCGACCCGGCGGCCCATCTTCGTGGCGACCAGGACGTGCAGGTCGGGCCGGCTCCGCAGGAACGTGGCGATGGTCTCCTCGCTGCGGCCGTCGCCGTACACATCGGCGGTGTCGAAGAAGGTCACGCCCGACTCGGCGGCGGCCTCCAGTACCGAAAGGGCTTCCTTGTCGTCGACGTCTCCCCAGTCGGCACCCAGCTGCCATGTACCGAGACCGACGACGGATGCGTGCTGACCCGACCTACCGAAAGTGCGCTCGTCCATGGCGTCAGTCTGTCATCCGTCACCTCTGTGCGCGGAACGGGCTCCTCCGGAGACTCTCCTGTGAATCATTCACTCACACGAGTGAATGAACTCGACGAGCAAGCGCTCTCTGACAAGCAGGTCCCTAGCTTGACCCAGGTGACCCACAACTGGACCCGCAGAAGCTTCCTCCTCGGCGCCGCCGCCCTGACCCTCGTGCCGGCCGACCCGGCCGTCGCCGCGCAGGAACTGCCCGGCTTCCCGGACGAGGTGGCGCTCTACCGCTCGGCGTACCGGAACTGGGTCGGCGAGATCACCGCCGCCGGACTGTGGGCCTGCGCGCCCACCGACGGGGAGCAGGTGGCCGCCGTCGTCAACTGGGCCTGGCAGCACGGCTGGCATGTGCGCGCCCGGGGCTTCTCGCACGGCTGGTCCCCGCTGACGATCACCGAGGGCACCTCACCGGACGCGCCCGTGCTGCTCGTCGACACGACCGCGCACCTCACCGGTCTGGCCCTGGAGTCCGCCGACGCCGTGCGAGCCGGCGCCGGAGCCTCGATGGAGTCGTTGCTGACCTTCCTGGAGGGACACCGCCTCGGCCTGACGGCCGCGCCCGCGCCCGGCGACCTCACCCTCGGCGGCGCCCTCGCGATCGACGCGCACGGCAGCGCCGTCCCCGCGCAGGGCGAACGACGGCTGCCGGGCCAGACGTACGGCTCACTGAGCAACCGGGTGCTGTCGGTGACCGCGGTCGTGTGGGACGAGGGCAGCGGGGCCTACGTTCTGCGGACCTTCGAACGGGACGAGGCGGACGCCGCCGCACTGCTGACCCATCTCGGGCGGACCTTCGTCACGGAGGTCGTCCTGCGGGTCGGCGCGAACGTGAACCTGCGCTGTGTCAGCCGTATGGACATCCCGGCAGGTGAGCTTTTCGCCGCGCCCGGCAGCGACGGACGCACCCTCGCGAGCTACCTGGACGAGGCCGGGCGCGTCGAGGCGATCTGGTTCGCCTTCACCGAGTTCCCGTGGTTCAAGGTGTGGAGCGTCGAGCCGACGAAGCCGCTCACCTCGCGCCGCGTGACGTCGCCGTACAACTATCCGTTCTCCGACAATGTGCCGACCCTGGTGGCGGACCTCGCCGGGCGGATGGTCTCGGACGCGGCCTGGTATCTGGCACCGGTGCTCGGCAACGCGCAGTACGACACGGCCGCGCTCGGGCTCGTGGCGACGCTGTCCGCCGACATCTGGGGGCCGTCCAAGAACACGCTGCTCTACATCAAGCCCACCACCCTGCGGATCAACGCCAACGGCTACGCGGTGCTCACCTCCCGGGACCAGGTGCAGCGGGTCGTGGCCGGGTTCACCGCCTTCTACCGCGAACGGCTCGCGGCATACGCGGCCCTGGGCCGTTTCCCGGTCAACGGCTCGGTGGAGATCCGTGTCACGGGCCTCGACGACCCGGCCGACGCCGAACTCGACGGAGCCCGCGCCCCGTTGCTCTCCGCGCTGCGGCCGGACAGCGCGCACCCGCAGTGGGACACCGCCGTCTGGCTGGACGTGCTGACACTGCCGGGGACCCCGTACGCGGAGGCCTTCCTGCGTGAGCTGGAGCGGTTCCTGCTGGACAGCCACGACGGCACGGACGCCCTGACCCGCGTCGAGTGGTCCAAGGGCTGGGCCTACACGGACGACGCGGTGTGGGACGACGAGCAGGTGCTCGGCACGGCGGTGCCCGCGTCCCTCGGCGACGGCGTCTGGGAGCAGGCGGCCGGCATCCTGGACCGGCTCGACCCGCACGGCGTGTACGGCAACGCCTTCCTGGACCGGCTGTTCGGCTAGGGCGTCAGCTGCGCCTGCACCACGGGTGCGTACCGCTCCACGAGGATGTCCAGCGTGCTCGCCCTCATATGGGGGCCGCGGGCGATGCCGTACATCACGCCGAGGCCGAGAAGGGTGCCCACGGCGAGTTCGGCGCGCAGGCCGGTGTCGGGGCCGGTGAGGCGTTCGGCGAGGCGTTCGGTGACCTGGGCGCGGAAGTTGGCGCGCAGGATGTCGCCCTGTTCGCCGTGCAGGGGGGCGAAGGCGATGCGCAGCAGGGGGTCGGCGCCGCGCTCGCTCTGGCTCTCCAGGACGTGGCGGACCATGTGCCGGCCCAGCTCGGGCAGGGGCGCGTCCAGCAGGGCTTCCGCGTCGGCCTCGAAGGACATGACGCGGGCGAAGAGGGCGTCCTTGTTGCCGAAGTACTTCAGGATCAACGGCGGGCTCACACCGGCGCGTTCGGCGACCGCCTTCAGGGTGATGTCGGCGTGGGCGTGGCGGGCCAGGAGGTAGCGGGCCGACCTGAGGATGGCCGCCTTGGTCGCCTCGGCGTCGCGGCGTGCGGACGTGGAGGCGGTCGGTGGGGTGCTCACGGCACTCATGCTCCCTCCATCACCCCCTTGCGGGCTCCCCGGGCCCGGCGTGTTCCGCCGGCCTCCGGGTCGGCGGGGATGCTCAGTGCGGTCGCGCACGCCGCCAGGGCGACCGCCCCCGCGACGCCGAAGGCCAGCAGATAGCCGTCCAGGGCGGGTACGGGAACACCGCCGACCAGGCTGGTGTGGCGGACCAGGACCGCGGCGACGGCGGCACTCGACACCGCCTGCCCGATCGTGCGCATCAGGACGTTGACTCCGTTGGCGGAGGCGGTCTGTCCTGCCGGGACGGCGAGCAGGATGAGGGTGGGCAGCGCCGAGTAGGCCAGGGTGGTGCCGGTGGCCACGACCGCCGCACCGACCATGATCATCCACAGGTCGTGGCTGTCGGCGATGCGCACGGCGTAACCGGCCGCGATGACCAGCGCCCCGAGGGCGAGCGTGACGCGCGGTCCGCGGGCGGCGGAGATCCGGGCCGAGACCGGCGAGAACAGCAGCATGATGAAACCGCCCGGGAGCAGCACCAGACCGGTCTGGACGATCGACAGCCCGAGCCCGTACCCCGTCGCCCGGGGCGCCTGCACGAGCTGGGCGGTGACCAGGGAGTTGGCGTAGAACGCGAACCCGGTCAGCAGCGCCGCCACATGCGAGAGCCCGACCCGCGGCTTCGACACCAGCCGCAGGTCGACCAGCGGCCGTTCGGCCCGCAACTGCTGCCACCACCACAGCGACAGTACGACGACGGCGGCGCCGAAGAGCCCCAGGATCCGCGCACTGCCCCACCCCCACTGCCCGCCCTGCGACACCCCGAGCAGCAGGCTCACGAGCCCGGCGGCCAGGCCGAGGGTGCCCGGCACGTCGAACCGGCCGGGCTCGCGCACCGGCGACTCCCGTACCGCCCACCACGCCGAGGTGACGCCCACCGCGCCCAGGCCGGCGGTCACCCAGAACATGGCGTGCCAGTTCGCGTACTGCACGATGACCGCCGCGAGCGGCAGGCCCAGCGCGGCGCCGATACCCACGGTCGAGCTCATCAGCGCCACCGCGCCACCCCGGCGTTCCGGCGGCAGTTCGTCGCGCAGGATGCTGATGGACAGCGGCACGACCGCGGAGGCGGCGCCCGAGAGGGCGCGGGCGGCGATGAGCACCCGGATGTCGGAGGACAGGGCGCACAGCACCGAGCCGACGGTCATCAGACCCAGCGCCGCCATGAGCACCCTGCGCTTGCCGTACATGTCGCCGGCCCGGCCGAGGACCGGGGTCAGGACGGCGCCGGCGAGCAGGGTCGCGGTGACCATCCAGGAGACGGCGCCGGGTGAGGCACCGGTGAGCCGCGGCAGGTCCGGCAGCAGCGGGACGACCACGGTCTGCATGACGGCCATGAGGATGCCGCCGAACGCCAGCACCGGGACCGTCAGCCGTTCCCGCAGGGGCCGGGGTATCGCGGCGGGCTCGTCCATCGGCACTCCAGCGAAAAAAATATGGGTGAATGGCAATTCACCATACCGGTGAATTGCCATTCACCCAAGAGATCAATTCGCTACTTCCGCTCGCTCAGAGCCCGGGTGTGAGCGCTGCGCGCGATCTTCGGACCCAGCCAGCGCTTGAGCCGCCGCAGCGCTTCGAGCTGCCCCGCGGCCTTGTCGAGCCGGTAGTACAGCTGGGGCGGGACATAGGGCAGCAGGGGCGAGTGACGCTGGCCGAGCAGGGCGAACATCTGCTGCGGGGGCAGGTGGATGTAGCGCGGGAGGTTCTCGTACCACTGGGCGCTGTAGCGGGCGGCACTCTGGACGGAGAGGAGCTCGGCCTTGCGCTGCCGCTCGTAGCGGGCGAGGGCCTGCGGGAGCTCGGTGTGCTCACGGAGCGCCGCGGCCAGGGCGATGGCGTCCTCGAGGGCGAGGGTGGTGCCGGCGCCGATGGAGTAGTGGGTGGTGTGGGCGGCGTCGCCGATGAGGACGAGGTTGCCGCGGGACCAGGTGCGGTTGGTGAGGGTGCGGAAGTTGAGCCACTGGGCGCCGCCGTCGGCACCGGGGCGGCCGATGAGGGAGTGGCCGTCCAGGACGTCGGCGAAGAGCTTCTCCAGCAGGGTCAGACCCTCGGCCTCGTCCGCGCGGTCGAGGCCGAGGCCCGACCAGGTCTCCGGGGCGCATTCGATGACGCAGGTGCTGCGGTCGGGGCCGAAGCCATAGCCGTAGCACCAGATCCAGCCGTGGTCGGTCTCGACGAAACCGAAGGTGAAGGCGTCGAAGACCTTGGTGGTGCCGAGCCAGGCGTAGTGGTTGCGGCCTGCCCTGACCTCGGTGCCGAAGTGGTCGGCGTGGGCGGTGCGCAGCGCGCTGTGGACGCCGTCGCCGGCCACGACCAGGTCGGCGTCGGGCAGGTTCTCCGGGGTGACCGCGTGCTCGAACTCCAGCCGTACACCGAGCTCGCGGGCGCGGGTGGCGAGGAGCTCCAGGAAGCGGTGGCGGCCGATGCCGTGCCCTTCGTCGCCGCGGTGGCGGGTCGTCAGGTCCCGCACATGGGCGACGCCGTCGTTCCAGCGAACCGAGTGCTCCTCGACGGCCCGCGCGGTCTCGGGGTCGTGCTCGTGGAGCTTGTCGAGCAGACCACTCCAGTAGGTGACGCCCCAGCCGTAGGTCGAGCCCTCCGGATCGCGCTCGTAGACGGTGATGTCGTGGGACGGGTCCTGCCGTTTCAGCAGGATCGACAGATACAGGCCGGCGGGCCCGCCACCGACGCAGGCGACCTTCACGCGCACCCCAGGAATTACTCAAAGCGGTCAGTTGACGACGCAGAGTAGCAGGCGATTGCGCCAGTTTCTCCAGGTGAGCCAGGCCACCGACGGCACACCCGTCCGCCAAGGACCACCCGAAACACGGCCCCCAGCAGAAGGAATTTCCCGTTCCGGCCCGCCACGGGTCCCGCCGGAGCAAGATCATCTTCGTTCAACGTTGCACGACATGTTGGTAATTGTCCGGATCGTAGCCAACCGGTGCCGAGGGATTTCTCCCGCTCTCCGCGGGGCCGATAGGCATGCGGAGTCGCCCACCACCGGAAGGACTCCCATGCCTGAACTGACCCGGCGCCGCGCACTCACCGCCGCGGCCGCCCTCGCCACCACGGTCGCCGTCGCGCCCCGAGCCGCCGCCCACGACCACTCCCCCGAGGCCTTCGACGAGGTCTACAAGGGCCGCCGCATCCAGGGCCGCCCCGCCGCCGCGGGCGGTCACCACCACGGCACCGGATACGCCGTGTTCGTCGACGGCGCGGAACTGCACGTGATGCGGAACGCCGACGGCACCTGGATCAGCGTCGTCAGCCACTACGACCCGGTGCCGACGCCGAAGGCCGCCGCACGGGCCGCCGTCGACGAGCTGCGGGGCGCACGACTCGTCCCCTTCCCCGCCAACTGACCTGTTCCGCACGCACCTTGGAGTACCGCACATGACCGTCCGCAAGAACCAGGCGAGCCTGAGCGCCGACGAGAAGCGACGCTTCGTCGCCGCCGTCCTGGAGCTGAAGCGCAGCGGCCGCTACGACGCCTTCGTCACCACGCACAACGCCTTCATCATGTCCGACACCGACAACAGCGAGCGTACGGGCCACCGTTCACCGTCGTTCCTGCCCTGGCACCGCAGATACCTCCTCGAGTTCGAGCGGGCCCTGCAGTCGGTGGACGCGTCGGTGGCGCTCCCGTACTGGGACTGGTCCACCGACCGCTCCCCGCGCGCCTCGCTGTGGGCGCCGGACTTCCTCGGCGGCACCGGCCGCAGCCGGGACGGCCAGGTGATGGACGGGCCGTTCGCCGCGTCGGCCGGCAACTGGCCCATATCCGTACGGGTGGACGCCCGTGCGTTCCTGCGCCGCTCGCTCGGCACATCGGTGCGCGAACTGCCGACGCGGGCGGAGGTCGACTCCGTGCTGGCCATGTCGACGTACGACATGGCGCCCTGGAACAGCGCCTCGGACGGCTTCCGCAACCACCTCGAAGGGTGGCGCGGGGTCAATCTGCACAACCGGGTCCATGTCTGGGTCGGCGGCCAGATGGCGACCGGGGTCTCCCCCAACGACCCGGTGTTCTGGCTGCACCACGCCTATGTCGACAAGCTGTGGGCCGAGTGGCAGCGCAGGCACCCGGACTCGGGGTATCTGCCCGCCGCCGGGACGCGGGACGTGGTCGACCTGGACGAGACGATGAAGCCGTGGAACGACGTACGTCCGGCGGACCTGCTGGACCACCGGGCGCACTACACGTTCGACACGGACTGATCAGGCGTCCGCCGTGCGGCACTCCGGGTGGCCCCAGCCCTGCGCGTTCTTCGCGATGTCCGCGCCGGCCGCGTAGGGGCGGCCGCACAGACAGCGGCCGGGGAACTTGGCCTTGATGGTACGAGACCCCGAGGACGCCGAGGAGGCCGAACCGCCGCTGCGCCGGGGCGACTTGGCCTTGGCGGGGCGGGAGGCCTTCGGGGTGTCGGGCGAGGGCGGCGGCTCGGGCGAGCCCTGGTCGCTGCCCGCGGGCTCCTGGACGATGGCGGCCTGGCTGGCGGCGCGGTCCGCGAAGTCGTTGAGACGGTCGCCGTCGACCTGGTGGGCGGGGACATATCGGAAGTCGACCTTGCGGCCGTCGAGCAGTTCGTCGATCCGGACGACCAGGTCCTGGTTGGCGACGGGCTTGCCGGCGGCCGTCTTCCAGCCGTTGCGCTTCCAGCCGGGCAGCCAGGTGGTGACGGCCTTCATGGCGTACTGGGAGTCCATCCGGATCTCCAGCGGCACGTCCGGCTCGACCGCCGTCAACAGGCGTTCCAGCGCGGTGAGTTCCGCGACGTTGTTGGTGGCCGTGCCGAGCGGCCCCGCCTCCCAGCGGGCCGGGGTCTCCGTGTCGTCCGCGACGACCCAGGCCCAGCCGGCCGGTCCGGGGTTTCCCTTCGAAGCGCCGTCGCAAGCGGCCACCACACGTTCACGCATGGCCCCGATCATGCCACGGAGGGGCGGGGCGCCCGGCCACCGGTCCTCAGAGCTCGGAGATCTTCGGCATCTCACCCTCGGTCGTGCTCAGGTCGATCACCGAGAAGCTCGCGCCCTGCGGGTCGCTCAGCGCGGCGAACCGGCCGAAGGGGCTGGACATCGGCCCGAAGCGCAGGACGCCACCGAGCTTGGTGGCCTTGGCGACGGCGTCGTCGCAGTCGGACACGGCGAAGTAGACGTTGACGTACGACGGGACCTCGGGCGGGAAGTCGTCCGTCATCTTCATCCGGCCGAGGACGGTGTTCTCGCCGATGTCGAAGATGCGGAAGTCGATCGCGTCGTCCTCCATCTGCTTCGCGCGGTACGGGAAGACGGCCGTGAGGAACTCGTCCGTCTTCGCCGGCTCGCGGGTGAAGACCTCCGCCCAGGCGTACGCCCCCGGCTCGCCGATCGCCTCGAAGCCCTCGTGCTGTCCGGCCTGCCAGACGCCGAAGACGGCGCCGCTCGGGTCGCGGCCCAGGCACATGGTGCCGAAGTCGCCGACCGCCATGGGCTCCATCAGTACTTCGCCGCCGTTGTCACGGATCTTGGCGGCGGTGGCCGCGGCGTCCGGGCTCGCGAGGTACAGGCACCACTGCGACTGGCCCTCCTGGCCCGGCATGGGCGGGACGACGGCGGCGACGGCCTTGCCGTTCGAGTAGGCCTGGGTGTAGTTGCCGTACTCCGACGACGCCTCGCCGAAGGTCCAGCCCAGGACGTCGCCGTAGAAGCTCTTGGCTCCCTCGACGTCACTGAACATCGCATCGGCCCAACAGGGGGTTCCCTCAGGTTGTACGGCCATGACTGCGGCCCTCTCCGGTTCGGTGGTGGGTCCGGCTCCTCACGCTAGCCACCCCGCCGCCGGGACGCGCGCCGAGCGGTTCGGTCCGTTTCGGGTGGGAAAAGGGGGCCGTCACGGAGACGGTAGGAGCCCGGACACCGCCTCGGCCATGGTGGCGGAAGGATTCAGCACGTCCGCCGTGCCGTTCGCGCGCAGCAACCGCAGCTGAGCGGTGTCACACAGAAGGGCGAATCCGCACCCCGCCCCGATGACACGGCGCCGCAGGCGCAGCACCACGTTGAGGCCGGCCGAGTCGATGAAGGTGACCGGGCGCAGGTCGACGACATAGCCCGGGGCGGCCACCGCCGCCAGGGAGTCGAACCAGAGGCTCAGGTGGGCGGCGGAGGCAAGGTCGATGTCGCCGTGCAGTTCGGCGACCAGCAGTCCGGTCTCCGTACGCAGCAGCGCGTGCTCGCCGGCCGGGGGCCAGGCGGCCGCGCCGACGGGCTCCAGGATGGTGTCGTGCAAGCCGTCCGTCCCCGTTCCGTACCTGCCGCGCGTTCCGGCACGGGCGCGTGCGGTGACTTCGTCATCCCCGCACCGCAGGCACCCGCGCCGGAACTCCCCCTTGCGGCTCCCCCTTGAACCGTGTGCATGCACTGTTCTACCTTCACCACATGGTCGGGGCATCAACGCCCGCTCGTCGGTTGCACAACGAGCGGACGGCAGTTGGGCCAGGTGATGCGGCATGCGTCCGCACCTCGCCCTGATCGAGGACGACTCCGATTTCGCACTGATGTGCCGTTCCTATCTGGAACGGGCGGGCTTCACCGTCACCTGGGCCATGGACGCCCGCGCCGGAAAGTCCACGCTGTACGAGGGCGGCGTCGATCTGGCCGTCCTCGACCTGGGCCTTCCCGACGGCAGCGGACTGGAACTGCTGCGAGCGCTGCGCTCCACGAGCCGCCTCCCGGTCATCGTGGTCACCGGCCGCGGCGCGGAGGCCGACCGGGTGGCGGGACTGGAGATCGGCGCCGACGACTACCTCGTCAAACCGTTCTCGCAGCGCGAGCTGGTGGCCCGGATCCGCGCGGTACTGCGCCGCTCGCAGCCGCCGGAGACTCCGACCGTGCTCCAGATCGGCTCCCTCCGGGTCGACACGGCCGCCCGCCAGGCCTCCTCCGAGGGCTTCCTGCTGACGCTGCGGCCCAAGGAGTACGCCCTGCTGGAGCTGCTGGCCGCCGCGCCCGGCCGGGTCTTCTCGGCGGAACAGCTCCTCGAGCGGATCTGGGGCGCCTCCTGGCAGCAGCCCGCGACCGTGATCGAGCACGTCTACCGGCTGCGCGGCAAACTCGCCCGGCTGCCCGCGCCCGCCCCGCGGATCACCACCGTCCGAGGCTACGGCTACCGACTCGACCCCTGAGAGCGACGCATGGCCGACGCCCCGGACTTCCGGCGCCTGTTCGACGCCGTCCTGTCCCCCCTGCTGGTCCTCACCCCCGACTTCACCATCGTCGAGGTCAACCGCGCGTACCTCACGGCCACCCGCACCGAACGCGCCATCGTCGGGCGTCCCGTCTTCGACGTGTTCCCCGACAACCCCGACGATCCGTCGGCCGACGGCGTCGCCAATCTGCGCCGCTCCCTGGAAGCCGTGGTCGCCACCGGTCGTACCGACACCATGGCGCTCCAGCGCTACGACATCCCCGCGGAGGACGGCGGCTTCGCCGAGCGCTACTGGAGCCCGGTGAACTCGCCCGTCCTGGACGCCGAGGGGGAGCTGTCGTACATCATCCACCGGGTCGAGGACGTCACGGAGTTCGTGCATGTGCGCCACGTGGGGCGGGAGCAGCAACGGGTGGCCGCCGAGGCGCAGATGCGTGCGGAGGGCATGGAGATCGACCTGTTCGTACGGGCCCGGGAGATCCGCGAGGTCAACGAGCAGCTCCAGCGCGCCAACGCCGAACTGGACGCGGCGGGGCGGCGGTCGCGGGAGGAGCAGGAGGCCAAGGACCGGTTCATCGCGACGCTCTCGCACGAGCTGCGCAACCCGCTCGCGGCGGCCACCGCGGCCACCGAGCTGCTGGCCCTCGACATGCCCGAGGGCCATCCGGCGCTGTCCGTGCTGGAACGGCAGCTGGGCACGCTGGTACGGATGAGCAACGACCTGCTGGACGGCACACGAGCGGTGACGGGGCGGCTGGAGCTGGTGCGGGAGCGGGTCGACATCCGGTCCGTCGTCGAGAGCGCGTGTGCCGACATCCGCCATCTGTTCGGGCACGAGGGACGCAAGCTCGACGTCGGTGTGCCGGGCGAGCCGGTGATCGTGGACGGCGACCGGCTGCGGCTGGCGCAGGTGCTGACCAACCTGCTGTCGAACGCGCTCAAGTACACGTCACCGGGCGGGCACACCGAGGTCGCCCTGGGCATCGAGGGCGACCGGGCCCGGCTCACCGTGCGGGACGACGGGATCGGTTTTCCGCCCGGTCAGGCCGAGGACCTGTTCGGGGTGTTCATGCGCGCGGCGCCGGCCGGGCCCGACACACCGGAGGGGCTGGGGCTGGGCCTCGCGGTCGCCCGCACCGTGGCGGAGCTGCACGGGGGCCGGGTCTCCGCGCACAGCGAAGGGCCGGGACGGGGCGCCGAGTTCACCGTGACGCTGCCGATCGCCGACTCCGGCGCGCCCGAACCGGCCCGAGCGGTGGTGGTGCGTCCGGCCAGGCGGCAGCTGTCCGTCCTGATCGTGGAGGACAACGCGGATCTCGCCCTGACCTACCGCACCCTGCTCCAGCGGCAGGGCCACCACGTCACGGCGGTGCACAGCGGCACCGACGCACTCACCGCCACCGAGGACCGCCTCTTCGACGTCGTGCTCTGCGACCTCGGTCTGCCCGACATCGACGGCTACACGGTCGCCCGCACGATCAGGACCCGGCCGCACGGCGAGCGGTTGCGGCTGATCGCGGTGTCCGGTTTCAGCCAGGGCAGCGACCGCACCAGATCCCGGGCGGCCGGTTTCGACGCACATCTGGCCAAGCCGTTGCCGTTGAACGACCTCATCGACCTCCTGGAGCGCTTCGACGAGCCATGACCGGCACATGTCTTCCGCCCGGTGCCCCGCTGTGCTTGCCTGGGGAGCCGTTTTTCGGTGCCCGGGGCGGGAGTTGCTGCATGCGGAAGCCGTGGATCGTGGGGATGGTGCTGGCCGGAGTGCTGCTCGGGGCGTGCTCGGACCCGGCGTCCGGGCCCGAGGCGGCCCCGTCGTCCGTCGCGCCGCCCAAGCCGGCCGGCACGACGCAGCAGCAGGCCGCCGGCAGTCCCGGTGCCCCGGCGAAGGCTCCGGTGGTGCTGTATCTCGGGGACTCGCTGGCGATGGAGGCCCAGAAGGTGGTCGGGCAGGAGCTCCGCCGGGACCTGCGTGCCGAGTACACGGGCAAGCCGTACTCCGGGACGACGGTGTGCGACTACCTGGAGGGCACCGGCGCCAAGTCCCTCGTCCCGGACCGGGACAAGGCGGCCGCCCTGGTGCGCTCGCTGCGGCCGGACTTCGTGGTGCTCCAGTTCTGGGGCAACGCGTGGGGCTACACGTGGTGCATGGACGGCATCACCCACGCCGAGACGCCGACGACGTACTTCAAGCGGTACCGGGCCGACATGGCCCGTCTGACCGAGCAGATCGCGACGGCGGGCGGCGCCCATCGGCCCCGGATCGTGTGGGTGGCGCAGGGCCCG
The DNA here is from genome assembly GCF_044742595.1 of Streptomyces sp. NPDC087859. Lineage (NCBI taxonomy): Bacteria > Bacillati > Actinomycetota > Actinomycetes > Kitasatosporales > Streptomycetaceae > Streptomyces > Streptomyces sp. NPDC087859. Next base: position 148,789 of record NZ_JBIUUU010000008.1, read on the forward strand.
GACCCGATCACCCCCGACCGGGTCCGGCGCGTGAACGAGCTCTACGCGCGGCAGGCCGCCGCCTCGGGCGACCTCGTCGCCGACGCGGGAGCCAAGGTGAGTGCGGCCGGGGCCCGATACACCTGGGTCCAGTACCTGCCGTGCACCGCCTACGAGCGCGAGCACTCCGCGTACTGCACCCAGCCGGGCCGGGACCGGACCGCCCTCCACCTCGACAAGGACTATCTGCACTTCTGTCTGGCGCCCACCACGTCCACCCCGAAGCCCTGTCCGGTCCGCTCCCCCGGCATCCTGCGGATCGCCCGGGAGATCACCCGGGTGATCGGCCGGACGCCCGTCGACTGACCCTCACTCGCCCGCGTAGGCCCTCTCCAGCGCGGCGATGTCGAACTTGCCCATCGCCATGAACGCCTCGGTCACGCGGGCCGCCTTCGCCGGGTCCGGGTCGGTGACCATGGCTTGCAGCGTGTCGGGGACGACCTGCCAGGACAGTCCGTACCTGTCCTTGAGCCAGCCGCAGGGGCCGGGCTCGCCGCCCTCGGTGAGCTTGGTCCAGTAGTAGTCGATCTCCTCCTGGTTCTCGCAGAAGATCATGAAGGAGGTCGCCTCGGTGAACTTGAACTGAGGGCCGCCGTTGAGCCCGAGGAACTTGTGGCCGTTGGCCGTGAACTCGACGGTCATCACCGTGCCGGCGGGCTGCATCGCCCCCTCGGGGTACCGGGCGACCTCGCCGACACTGGAGTTCTTGAAGACCGAGACGTAGAAGTGGGCGGCCTCCTCGGCCTGGCCGTCGAACCAGAGACACGTGGTGAAACCGTCGGTTGCCATGAGTACCTCCTGGGCGTGCGGATCGATGTCACCTGTGTCGACCGATCCTCGCCGCGAAACTCATCGGTCGCGTGGCCGGTTAATCCAGGTGGCCGGTACACGGTTCGGAACTAGCATCCGGGTCATGACGTCTTCGCCCGCCGACAGCGGCCTTCACCCCTTCCGTATCGACATACCGCAGGCCGACCTCGACGACCTCCATGACCGCCTCGACCGGGTCCGGTGGCCAGACGAGCTGCCCGGGGTGGGCTGGGCGTACGGCGTGCCGGAGGGCTATCTGCGCGAGCTGGTGCGGTACTGGCGGCACGAGTACGACTGGCGGGCGGCCGAGGCGCGGCTGAACGAGTGGCCGCAGTTCACGACCGAGATCGACGGCGCCCATGTGCACTTCGCGCACATCCGCTCCCCCGAGCCCGATGCCACCCCGCTGATCATCACCCACGGCTGGCCGGGGTCGATCGTCGAATTCCTCGACGTCGTCGGCCCGTTGACGGATCCGGCCGCGTACGGCGGCGATCCCGCCGACGCCTTCCATCTCGTGGTGCCGAGCATTCCCGGCTTCGGTTTCTCCGGGCCGACCCGGGAAACCGGCTGGGAGGCGCGCCGGATCGCCGACGCGTGGGCCGAGCTGATGACACGCCTCGGCTACGACCGGTTCGGCGCCCAGGGCGGCGACTGGGGCGCGGGCATCTCCCGCGAGCTGGGCCGTGTCCATCCCGACCGGGTGATCGGCATCCACCTCAATCTGCTGCCCGGCGCGCAGGCGGCCACGGAACCGACCGAGGAGGAGCTTCAGGCACTGAGCCCCGAGGAGCGGGAGCGGACCCTGCTCTCATGGCGCAAGTGGGACGCGTGGTTCCGCGACGGCGTGGGCTACTTCCACCTCCAGTCCACCCGGCCGCAGACCCTCTCGTACGCGCTCACCGACTCGCCGGTCGGCCAACTCGCCTGGATCGTCGAGAAGTTCCAGGAGTGGACGGACTCCGAGGAACTGCCCGAGGAGGCCGTCGACCGGGACCTGATGCTCACCAACGTGATGCTGTACTGGCTGACCGGCACCGCGGGCTCCTCCGCCCGGGTCTACTACGAGCGCGCCCACGCCAAGGGCGACCGGATCGCCGCCCAGCACAAGCCCTCGACCGCCCCGACCGCGGTGGCCTCCTTCCCCGGCGACCCGCAGATCCCGCTGCGCCACAAGGCCGAGCGGACCGAGAACATCGTGCGCTGGACCGAGCTCGACCGGGGCGGCCACTTCGCCGCGATGGAGGAGCCCGACCTGCTGGTGGACGACGTACGGGCCTTCTTCCGACAGTTGCGCGAGAAGGGCTGACACCCGCGGTGGCAGCGGCGCTCTGCCCTCGGCGAATCTGCCGCGGGCAGAGAACGGGCTGAAGGACGTCGTCCGAGGTCAAGAGTGGAGTCGACGGCATCCCCGCCACCACGAGGAGAACCGATGACTCCACTCACCACGCTCACCCCGCGGGCGGAGGAGGGCGACACCGCGCCCTCCCGCTTCGACGACCAGCTGGCCGCCCAACTGCTCGGACAGCGCATCGTCCTGCTCGGCACCCAGGTCGACGAGGTCTCCGCGAACCGGGTCTGCTCCCAGCTGCTGATCCTGTCCGCGGAGGACCCGCGCACCGACATCAGCCTGTACATCAACAGCCCGGGCGGCTCGGTGTACGCGGGCCTCGCCATCTACGACACGATGCGGCTCATCCCCAACGACGTGTCGACGCTCGCCATGGGTTTCGCGGCGAGCATGGGCCAGTTCCTGCTCTGCGGCGGCGCTCCCGGCAAGCGGTACGCCCTGCCGAACGCGCGGATCATGATGCACCAGGGGTCGGCGGGCATCGGCGGGACCACGGCCGACATCGAGATCCAGGCGGAGAACCTGGACCACAGCAAGCGGACCATGGAACGGCTGCTCGCCGAGAACACCGGCCAGACGCCGGAGACCATCGCCCGGGACGGCGACCGCGACCGCTGGTACACGGCCGAGCAGGCCAGGCAGTACGGAATGGTGGACCAGGTCGTGGAGTCGCTCGCCGACGTCCGCCCGGCCGCCTCGAAGCGACGGATGGGGCTGTGACATGGGGAACTACACGATTCCGTACGTCGTCGAGCGGACCGCGAACGGTGAGCGGTCCTCGGACGTCTTCAGCCGGTTGCTGTCGGAGCGGATCATCTTCCTCGGCACCGAGATCGACGACGGGGTGGCCAACGTCATCATCGCGCAACTCCTCCATCTGGAGTCTTCGGCGCCGGACAACGAGATCGCGATCTACATCAACTCCCCTGGCGGCTCGTTCACTTCACTCATGGCGATCTACGACACGATGACGTACGTGCAGGCGCCGATCTCGACGTTCTGCGTCGGACAGGCGGCGTCCACGGCGGCCGTGCTGCTGGCCGGCGGGGATCCCGGGCGGCGGTTCGTGCTGGAACACGCGCGGGTGCTGCTCGGTCAGCCGGCCAGCGGCGGCAGCCGGGGCGCGATCTCCGATCTCGCTCTCCAGGCCAAGGAGATGATGCGGATCCGCTCCCAGGTCGAGGAGGTACTGGCCCGCCACACCCACCACGACGTGGAGACGCTGCGCGCGGACATGGACCGCGACAAGGTGTTCACCGCCGAGGAGGCGGTGGCGTACGGGCTGGCGGACGAGGTGGTGAGCCGGCGCCTCGTGGGGGTGTGAGGCGCCGGTTTCCGCTCAGGCGGCCAGGCAGAGGCCGTCGTACGACGAACCGGGCGCCGTCCTGCGGCTGCCGGCCGCGTGCCGACTGGTGATCCGGACGAGTTCGCCCTGGGCCCGTCCGAGCAGGTCACCGAGACCCATTCCGAGGGCGTGGGCGGCGGCCGCGAGGACCTCCGACGAGGCCTCCTTGCGGCCCCGCTCCACCTCGGAGAGGTACGGCATGGAGATACGCGCCTCATCGGCCACGTCCTTCAACGTGCGCTCCTGGGCGAGCCGTTCACGGCGCAGGACGTCGCCGACCAGGTCACGCAGCAAAGGCTCCTTGGGAGGCGGTGCGGCGGCAGGGCGGGCGGTCCCCGGGCGCAGGGGGATGACGCGGGCTTGGTTCGTCGCTTCTTCGCTCACCTCTTCAGCCTAGAAGCCGTGGACCACAGCGGAAGGGATCAGGAGGGGATCAGGATTCTGCTCTGGGTGGAATGAACGGAGGCGTGTGATATAGGTCACAACGGCAAGCGTCCGTCGCACGCCACACGTGCCCGCCACTTCCTGGTTTCCCGATTCCGGACACGCCACGGGCATGCGCCGTCACTCACCGGGTAGGCGCCAGAGAGACTGCCCGCGGGTCATCCGCTGGTCAGCGGCGGACACATGCATATGTCCTCGCGATCCGGGTACCCGAGGGACCGCGAAGCACAGTCTCGGAAAACAACCGAGGCTGAAGAGGCTGACGTCAAGCCGTGACTTGCGTGGGAGAGGTACATGGACACCGCCGTGATCCGGTCGGAGGCACAGGTCGTGGAGAAGACCGCCGTGGCCAGCACGGGTGAGACATCACTGCCAGGAGTCGTGGACCCCCGGAGCGTGGCTCCGCGTGACGCGCGGGCACTGTCGCGCCAGTTCTTCCAGCGCCTGAGCGAGCTCGAAGAAGGCACGCACGAATACCAGTACGCGCGCAACACGCTCATCGAGATGAACATGTCCCTCGTGCGCTTCGCCGCCGGCCGGTTCCGCGGCCGCGGCGACGACATGGAGGACATCGTCCAGACCGGCATGATCGGCCTGATCAAGGCCATCGACCGGTTCGACCTGACGCGGGAGGTCGAGTTCACCTCCTTCGCCCTGCCGTACATCGTCGGCGAGATCAAGCGGTTCTTCCGTGACACCACCTGGGCGGTGCACGTGCCGCGCAGGCTCCAGGAGCTGCGGGTCGAGCTGGCCAAGGCACGTGAGGAGCTGGCCAGTAGGCTGGACCGGGAGCCGACGGTGGCCGAACTCGCCACCCTGATGAACATCGGCGAGTCCGAGGTGATCGAGGCGCAGATCGCCTCGAACGGCTACAACTCCTCGTCGCTCGACGCCGCACTCACCGGGGACGGGCCCGAGAACGGCGAGTCGGTCCTGGCCGACTTCATCGGGGTGGAGGAGTACGGACTGCGCCTCGTCGAGGACTTCCAGTCGCTCGCCCCGCTGATGGCCGAACTCAGCGAGCGCGACCGGCAGATCCTTCATCTGCGGTTCGTGGAAGAGGCCACCCAGGCGGAGATCGGTGAACAGCTGGGCTGCTCGCAGATGCATGTGTCCCGGCTGATCAAGCGGATCATCACACGGCTGCGTACGGGCATGCTGGGCGAGCTGGGCTGCGCCTGACCTGAGACGAGACCTGACCTGAGACGAGAGGTGACCGCCGGAGGTGTCTCCGGCGGTCATTCCGTCTCGAGGCGCAGGACGGCGCTCACTCTCTTCCCGACCGGCACCCGCTCCGCGCTGACCTCGGCCGCCAGCGCGTGCACGATCTCCAGGCCGTGCCGGCCGACCCGCTGGGGGTCCTTGGGGAAGCGCAGGGGCAGCGCCGCGCTGCTGTCGTAGACGGACACGGTGACGACCGCGTCCGTACCCTCCAGGTCGAGGATGTACGGCCCGTTGCTGTGCCGGTCCGCGTTGGTGATCAGCTCGCTCACCACCAGAAGCACCTCGCCGTCGGCCCGGTCCCCGATCTCGGCGCACCACTCGGTCCTGAGCTGCTCGAGGAAGTGCGCGGCGAAGTTGCGCGCCTCGGCGATGCATCCCGGTTCGCCGGTGAAGTGAGCCGCCCGCCGTAGGGGATCCACGGGCACGTCGAAACCAGTCGGTATCACTGCCCCGTCCAGGTGCTCGATCATGCGTTCTCTCTCGGAAGGCCGGACTGGCCGGACGCCTGCTGCACCAGTGCTCGTACCCCGAGCGCGGCTCCGCAGTCCCCATAACGGGTCGTGTCGGTCACATGGCCGGTGACGTCACCGCGGACTCGTCGGCACTCTACGTGGACCCCGACTCCGTCGGCGTGCCGAATGTCAGTGGAGGCGGGGGCGCAGAGGTGTCCGTCGACGGTCCTTCCTCTTCGGTCGTCCCGGGGTCCGACGTGGGCGGCTCGGGGCTCGGCGGCGACGAGGACGGGGCGGTCGACGTGGGTGGGCACGGCGTCGCTGTCGCCGAGTCGGAGGGGGTGCCCGTGGGCGTTCCGGAGGGGGTGCCGGTGGCGGTGGTGAGGCACGGTGCCGGGGAGGAGGGCGAGGTGGGCGGCGAGGTCGGCGTCGTCGGCGCGGTCGGCGTGATCACGCTCTCGGACGGGGAGACCAGGTTCGCCGGCGGCTCGGTCGGCTTGTCCTTGTGACCCGTGTCGCCGCGGTGGCGGGCGATCCAGTCGTCGGATTCATCGTCGTAGATCACGAAGATGTTGATGACGGTCACCGAGGGCGCGACCACCACGACGTTCGAGGGCCGGTAGGACGACCATGTGTCGCCGGTCTGCTTCGGGGTGCTCTGCTGGGCGACCGGTGGGGTCAGGGGGTTGCCGCACGCGCAGCGCACCCGGGGTACGCCGCGGTCGTCGACCAGGACGGCGGTGCCGGACTGGAGGACGGCCTGGTAACTGGTGGCGCGTCCGTCCCGGTAGCCGTGGTTGGTGACGCGGGTGTCCATGCGCAGCTGGACCGGGGTGAGCGAGCGCAGGTAGGCGGGGACGCCGGACGGCTGGACCCCGGCGACCGAGGCGAAGGCCTGGTTGACCGGCGGGTTCGCCTGGAGGGCCTTGATCTGGCGCTCCACGTCGCAGCTGGCCACGTTGCGGGTGCCTCCGTAGAGACCGGGGGCGCTGCCGTCGACGCCCCGTACCGCGTTCGCGGAGGGCGACTCGGTGGCCGGGGAGGCGGAGGCGGGTGCGGCGGAGCTGTCGGTCGCCGTCGACTCGGTGAAGGGGTCGGGTCCGCTCTTGGCGGCGGCCTGGAGGAAGACCTCGCCGTTCGCGCTCTTGCCGGAGCCGCCGTCGGAGCGGCTGAAGACGAGGCCCAGGATCACGGCGGCCACGACCGCGGTGGCGATCAGGGCGATACGGGGCACGGAACGCCACCAGGGGCGGTGCGGCTCCGGCGGGGGCTCTCCCCCACCGCTGCCCGGGGGCTGTGACGGTGGCCCCGAAGGCGGCTGGGAGGGGCCCGACAACGGACCGGAGGGCGGTCCTGTGGGCCGGCCGGAGGACGGCGGTTCGACGCTCACGAGCCCTTCTTCCCGACGTGGAACTCCTGCGGCTTTTGTGCATTTACCGCGCTTTTATCCACGCCCCTTCCATTGTGTGCTCCGGTGCCGTGCCGCTCGCAAGCCGACGCGGACGGCCCTCTCGGCGGGCGGGGCCCCCGGGCCCTGCTTAGCGTGGCAGGGTGAGCCCGCGAACCCGCTCCGACCAGGCCATCGCCCCGCACGGCTGGGTACAGGCCCTCCTCGCGGTCCTGTCCGCACTGATCGCCATGGGCGTCACCGCGGCCCTGGGACTGTGGGCGGCCGGGGCGACGGACCTTCCCGACGGCGCGTTCCCCCGGGTCGTGGCGGCGACGGTGGTCACCGCGGTCGGCGGCACGATCGAGCTCTCCGGGAACGCCGGCGGACTGGCCGACACCCAGGCGGGCCTCACCGTGATCCCGTTGTCCGTCACGCTCGCCGGGGCACTGGTGATCGCCGCGGGCTTCCTGCGGCCGCTGCGGCACCGGGCGGTCACGGGCGCCGGGGAACTGGCCGGCTGGGCCGCCAGGGTCGCCGTGCTGTGGCTGCTCGCGCTGCTCGCGCTGGCCCTCGGCGCCCGGCAGACCTTCCAGCTCTCGCTCGGCGACGGCACGCTCTCCGACCTGGGCGACACGTTCGGCGTCTCGCCGAAGGTCGGCTTCGAGACGGACCTGCCCCCGACGCTGTTCTTCGGGCTGCTGTGGCTGGCCGGTGTCCTGGTGCTGGCCCTGCTGGTCGCGCGCGGAGCGCCGCTCCCGGCCCGGCTGCTGCGCTTCCAGGCGACGGTACGGCCGGCGGCGTACGCGATGGTGGTCCTGCTCCTTGCCTACGTGGCCCTGGGCATCGTCATCGCCGTCGTCGTGGCGTTCACGCGCGGGCATGCGGCGGCGACCCTCGCCGTGATCCTGCTCGGCATGCCGAACCTGGTGTGGCTGGCGCTCACGATCGGCCTGGGCGCCACCTGGAACGGCCGGGTGGACGGGCCCTTCGGACTGCCGATGCCGCATGTCCTCGACGAGGTGCTGCGCGGTTCGGACACCGCCACGCTGAATCTGCGCACGCTGGCCGAGTACGACGGCCGGGTGTGGTGGCTCGTCGCCGTGGATGCGGTCCTGCTGCTGGCCGCCGCGTTCGTGATGGCGGCGCGCTCCCCCGCCCGCATGCGCGCCTGGCAGCACGCCCTGCACATGGCGGTCGCGCTCGCGCTCACGGTGCTGATGATCTGCCTTCTCGGCCGCGTCTCCGCGCACTACGGCCTGTCCGTCCTCGGCATCGGCGACCTCGGCGGCGACCTCGGCGGGGAGCTCCTCCTCGAGCCCGTACTGTGGTCCGCCGTCGGTCTCGCCGCACTGTGGGGGCTCGTGACCGGCTTCCTGGGCGCGCTCCTGGCCCGTCCGGTGCGGCGGACCGGACAGGCGAAAACAGCTGGGACCACCGACGCCGGGCGTGGCAGTGTGCGGCCATGACACTGCCGCTCGAAGACCGCCTGGCCATCACCGAGTTGATCTCCCTGCACGGCCATCTGGTCGACGACGGGCAACTCGACCGCTTCGAGGAGGTGTTCACCTCCGAGGTCGTCTACGACCTCTCCGACTACGGGCAGGGCGAGGTCGTCGGCGTCGCCGCGCTGCGGGAGGCCGCCCTGACCCTGGGCTCGGCGAATCCCGTCGCGCACCACGTCACCAACGTGGTGATCGGCGAGGCGCCGGACGGCCGGGTGCGCGTCCGGTCCAAGGGGTTGGGCATCATGGCCGACGGTTCGTGCGGGTCGGTGACGTATGACGACACGGTCGTCCGGGCCGGGGCCGGCTGGCGGGTGTCGCACCGCAAGGTGTCGCCGCGGCAGGTGCCGCTGAGCGGAACTAGCCGCCCCTGAACACCGGTCGGGCCCACGGCGGCGGCCGTTTCGGGCCCTCCTGCGACGTCTCCACGACCTTCAGGTCGACCTCCGTCGGCGCGTGAGCGCCGGAACGGGAACCGGTCGTGGCCGCGCGCAGAGCCGCGACGAAGGCGAGGCAGGAGTCGTAGCGGGCGTCGGGGCTCTTGGCGAGGCCGCGCGCGAACACGGCGTCGACGTCCGGGGCGAGGTCGGGGCGGGACTCGGTCAGCGGGGGCGGATCGTCGTACTGGTGGGCCCACAGCAGGGCCATGTCGTCGTCGCGGCGGAAGGGCGGGTGGCCGGCGAGGGATTCGTACACGACACAGGCGAAGCCGTACACGTCGCAGCGTCCGTCGACCGGCTTGCCGGAGATCTGTTCCGGCGCCACGTAGTCCAGGGTGCCCACGAACTGACCGACCGTCGTGAAGCCGGTCAGGGACAGTGACTTCTTGGTCAGGCCGAAGTCGGTGAGGTAGGAGTGTTCGGGGTGGTCGCTGTCGGTGCCGCGGGCGACCAGGATGTTGCCGGGCTTCACGTCCCGGTGGACGAGCCCGTGCTCGTGGGCGGCGTCCAGCGCCGAGGCGATCTGGGCGGCGATGCGCAGGGCGACGGCGGGCGCCAACAGGCCCCGGCGGTCCAGGAGATGACGCAGGTCGCTGCCTTCGACGTAACGCATCGCGATGTACAGGACGCCGTCCGTCTCGCCCGCCTCGAAGACGGGCACGATGTGCGGGTGGTCGATCGCGGCGGCGGCCCGGGACTCGTGGGTGAAGCGGCGGCGGAAGGTGTCGTTGCGGGCGAGTTCGGGGGCGAGGAGCTTGAGCGCCACCGTGCGGTCCAGTCGCAGGTCGCGGGCGCGGTAGACGACGGCCATGCCGCCGCGGCCGATCTCGCGCTCGATGCGGTAGCCGGCGACCTGGCGCCCGATCAGCTCGGAGGGCCGGCCGGAGAAGAGGCTCGTGTCACGGGCCATCGGGGGTCACGACCTGTGTGGGGGCGTGGTTCTCGACGGCGGCCCGGGGTGCGTCGTCCGTCGCGAAGGTGCTCAGACGGGTGCCGTCGGCGTACACCCAGCGGCCGTGCTGGGCGTCGTAGAGCCACACGGACTCGCCGTCGACCACGACTCCGACGCGCCGGCCGCGGGTACGCGCCCGGAAGGCCTCGCCGTCGAGGCCGCCCGAGGCGAGCTCCTCGACCGCGGCCCGGTAGTCGCCCAGGGTCTGCTCGGCGCGGGCCAGCAGGGGCCGTGGGTCCGCGGTCCGGGCGAGCGGGCCGTCCGCTGCGGGCGGATCCGGGGGGACGGCGACCAGGAAGCGGCCGTCGACCCAGGCCGACCAGCCGTTGGCGCACAGGACGTGTCCCCAGTCGCCGCGCCGCTCCACCAGCTGGACCGGCAGCAGCGGGTCGAGGGGAACGGTGGGCCGGGCGGGGTCGGGGGCCTCCCAGGCGGGCATGCCGTGCTGGGGGACGACGTGGGTGGGCCGGAAGCCGGGGGTCGCCATCGCGCGCCCCTACTTCCGCAGGACGGCCGGCTCGTGCCGGCGCAGCAGCCGGGACACGGCGTAGCCGAAGACGGCCGACAGCACGACGAGCATGGCCACGTTGAGCAGCCACACGCCCGCCGAGTGCCGGAACAGCGGGTCTGCGGTCAGCTCGCCGGGCACGATCCGGGCGAGCCCGACGGTGCCGGCCATCGCGCCGAGCGCCCATCGCGAGGGCACCAGCCAGGACAGCTGCTCCAGGCCGGGTACACCGTCGAGTTTCAGCAGGGCGCCGCAGAAGACCACTTGGACGATGGCGAGCAGCACGAGCAGCGGCATCGTCACCTCCTCCTTGCGCACCAGCGCGGAGACCAGCAGGCCGAGCATCATCGCCGTGAACGCCAGCAGGGCGACGGCGACGGTGATTTCGACAAGGGGCGGCATCAGCACGCCTTGGCCGCCCGGCGCGTTGAGGTCGACGCCGAACAGGCCGACCAGGGTCAGCACGACCGCCTGGAGCACGGTGATCGTGCCGAGGACGACGACCTTGGAGAGCAGGTACGCCGATCTGGACAGACCCACGGCCCGCTCCCGCTGGTAGATCACGCGTTCCTTGACCAGCTCGCGCACGGCGTTGGCCGCCCCTGTGAGCACGCCGCCGACGCACAGGATCAGCAGCGCGTTCATCGCCGTCTCCTGCGTCAGCTTGCTGCCGGCCAGGGCGCGGGCCATCGCGCCCATCACGAACGGCAGGGCGATCATGATGGCCAGGAAGGTGCGGTCGGCGCCGAGTGCCGTGGCGTAGCGGCGGATGAGGGTGCCGAGCTGGGCGCCCCGGCTGCGGGGCCTGGGCGGTGGGGCGATGACGACCGGTCCGGACCGGGACACCCGGGGCTGCCCGGTCGCGTCGGAGACGTACTGCCGGTGGAAGGACGAGGCGCGGAACTCTCCGGCCCAGTCGCGGCCCTGGTCGCGCTCGAAGGCCTCGAAGGCCTCCGGCCACTGCGCGTAGCCGAAGTAGGCGAGGGTGTCCTCGGGCGGGCCGTAGTAGGCGATCTTCCCGCCTGGGGCGAGGACGAGGAGCCGGTCGCAGACGTCGAGGCTGAGGACGCTGTGGGTGACGACGATGACGGTGCGGCCGTCGTCGGCGAGGCCGCGCAGCATGTGCATCACCGAGCGGTCCATGCCGGGGTCGAGGCCCGAGGTCGGCTCGTCGAGGAAGAGCAGTGAGGGCTTGGTCAGCAGCTCCAGGGCGACGCTGACGCGCTTGCGCTGACCGCCGGAGAGGCTGTGCACGGCCTGGTCGGCGCGCTGTTCCAGGCCCAGTTCGCGGATGACCTCCTCGACCCTGGCCTGCCGCTCGGCCTTGGCGGTGTCCTGCGGGAAGCGCAGTTCGGCGGCGTAGGTCAGGGCGGCGCGGACGGTGAGCTGGGCGTGCAGGATGTCGTCCTGCGGGACGAGGCCGATGCGCTGGCGCAGCTCGGCGTAGTCGCGGTACAGGTCGCGGCCGTCGTACAGGACCGTGCCGTGGTCGGCGGGACGCTGCCCGGTGAGGGCGCCCAGGAGGGTGGACTTGCCCGCGCCGCTCGGGCCGACGACCGCGAGCAGGCACTTCTCGCCCACGGGGAACGACACATGCTCGAGGAGTGTCTTGCGGCCGTGGTCGACGGCGACGCTCAGATCCTGTACGTCGAGGGAGACCTCGCCGGTGTCGACGTACTCCTGGAGCTCGTCGCCGACCAGGCAGAACGCCGAGTGGCCGATACCGACGACATCGCCGGGGCCGAGCTGGGCGCTGGTGACGGGGCCGCCGTTGAGGTAGGTGCCGTTGTGGCTGCCCAGGTCGGCGATCTCGTACGTCCCGTCGGGGTGGGCGCGCAGCTCGGCGTGCCGGCGGGAGACGACCAGGTCGTCGATGACGAGGTCGTTGTCGGCGGCGCGGCCGATGCGGACGGTGCGGGAGGGCAGCGGGCGGACGGTGGTGGGCTGTCGGAAGGTGCCGGTGAGTGCGGGCATGGACACCGCCGAGGGGCGCTCCCGAGGGGCCGGTGCGGTACTGCTCAGCACCGCCCTGGGGCCGTCGGCGGGGTTGCCGAAGCGGATCACGCTGCCGGGGCCGACACTCCACTCGTCGACACGGCGGCCGTCGGCGTACGTGCCGTTCGTGCTGTGCTCGTCCTCCAGTGTCCAGTGGTCGGCCTCGGGGCGCAGCACCGCGTGGTGCCATGAGACGCGGGCATCGTCGATCACGATGTCGCTCAGTGGATCGCGCCCGACGTGGTAGTCGCGGCCCGGGCTCATCACCGTGGATCCCGTGTCGGTCTCCAGGACGAGTTCAGGCGCGGTCGGCGTGTTCAGCCGCTCTGCCATGCCGAAATTCTACCGATTCGTCCAGATGTGCGCCCGGCGCGGCCTCAGAGGCTCAGCCCACCGACACCACCAGAGCCGGAATCGTCCGCTGCATCCGCAGGGCGTCCACCGACTCGGCGAGCAGCTCGTACTCGGTGGTGTCGTCGCAGGTGGCGATCCGGATCAGCCGCCCGGCCGCCAACTCCTCGGCGACCAGATCCTGTTGGGCGTCGTTCCCGCACCAGGCGCGCAGCACGGAGGGCACGTCGGGCACGGTGTCGGCGACCGGGACGAGGGCACCCGCCGGTAAGCGCTCGCCGTCGGGCTGCGGGTCGAGCCGCTCGGCGATCCAGGCGGCCCGGTCACGCAGCCACCAGAGCGCCAGGGCGAGGGTCGGGGCCCGATAGCTGCCCAGGGGTACGCCGATACGTTTCCCCTCGCACGTTCCGTACGCGGTGACATGGCACAGGAATTCGTCGTGCACGTTCACTCCCCCGGTGCGTAGTGCGCCTCTCGGCTTGCCTCGCTTTCGGTGCGGCTCTCGTGCTTGCGGGTACCCCAGGGCTCATGTGCGGTGCGTGATCACATCCTCGCTGGATGTGAATACCCTGTCGGTTTGAGTATGTTCACTACTGAAACACTGTCACCATGACTTTCCGGCCAGTCTCCTGGCATATTCACCGGGGGAGTTGGCCGAAATCCGGTGACTGTCGGCATTACCCCACGGGTAATCGACGCTCCGCGGCGGTGCGGGCAAGGTTGCGGTACCGGCTCACCACGACCGGGATCCGGTTCCTGACCAGCAGATACGACCTCAATGGAGGCTGATTCCGCATGCCCGCCGACACCGACCGTTACGAGAGTGCCGTCGCACGTTACTTCGAGGCCTGGAACGCCGTCGATCAGGAGTCGCTGGCCGAAGCGGTGGCGGCCGCCTGGGCCCCGGACGGCACCTACACCGACCCGCTGGCCGACGTGGGCGGCCATGAGCGGATCGCCGCCGTGATCGCGGCGGCGCACGAGCAGTTCCCGGGGTTCGCCTTCCGTCCCACCGCGGCCGTGGACGGCCATCACGACACCGCGCGCTTCTCCTGGGAGCTGGTGAACGAGGCCGACGGAAGCGCACCCGTCGCCGGCTTCGACGTGATCACGCTGGACGAGAAGGGCCGTATCCGGTCGGTGCTCGGATTCCTGGACCGGGTGCCCGCAGGGGCGTGATGAGTTTTCGCGCTCGCGCGGGTCTCCTGAACGGGAGGTCTCCTGGACGGGAGACCACCGCGAGCGAAAGGCGGCGCCATGAGCACGACCGAGAAACTGGACCGGCACTTCACGGCCGAGCTGGTCAAGAGCCCCGCAGAAGGGGGCTGGACCTATCTCGTGTGGTCCGAGTCCGTCGCGTTCTTCGGCACGCGCGGGCTGGTCAAGGTGCGCGGCACGATCGACGGGCACCCGTTCCAGAGCTCCTTCATGGCCCTGGGCGACGGCAGGCACAAGCTGCCCGTGAAGGCCGAGGTGCGCAGGGCCATCGGGAAGGAGGCGGGCGACACGGTGACCGTCCGCCTCCAGGAGCGGCTTACTTCTTGAGCACGGCGTCGATCCGGGCCAGCTCGTCCGCCTCGAAGTCGAGGTTGCGGATGGTGCCGACACTGTCCTCGATCTGCTGCGGGCTGCTGGCGCCGACGAGGGCGGAGGTCACCCGGCCGCCGCGCAGGACCCAGGCCAGGGCCAGCTGGGCCAGGGTCTGGCCGCGGGACTGGGCGATGTCGTTCAGCTCGCGCAGCTGGGCGACCAGGTCCTCGGTGAGCGCGTCGGAGTTCAGGAACGGGCTGTCGCTCGCGGCTCGCGAGTCCTCCGGGATGCCGTCGAGGTAACGCCCGGTGAGCATGCCCTGCTCCAGCGGGGAGAAGACGATCGAACCCACCTGGAGCTCGTCCAGGGCGTCCAGGAGGCCCTCGTCCTCCGGGCGCCGGTCGAGCATCGAGTAGCGCGGCTGGTGGATGAGGAGCGGGGTGCCGAGCTCGCCGAGGATCCGGGCGGCCTCGCGGGTCTGCTCCGCGGAGTAGTTGGAGACACCGACGTAGAGCGCCTTGCCCTGCTGCACGGCCGAGTGCAGGGCGCCCATCGTCTCCTCCAGCGGAGTCTCCGGGTCGGGGCGGTGCGAGTAGAAGACGTCGACGTAGTCCAGGCCCATCCGCGTCAGGCTCTGGTCCAGCGAGGACAGCAGGTACTTGCGGGAGCCCCACTCGCCGTACGGGCCGGGCCACATCAGGTAGCCGGCCTTGGTGGAGATGATCAGCTCGTCGCGGTAGGCGGCGAGATCGGACTTCAGGGCCTCGCCGAAGGCGGACTCGGCGGCACCGGGCGGCGGACCGTAGTTGTTGGCCAGGTCGAAGTGGGTGACCCCGAGGTCGAAGGCGCGGCGCAGGATCGCGCGCTGTGTCTCGACAGTGCGGTCCGCCGGGCCGAAGTTGTGCCACAGGCCCAGCGAGATCGCGGGAAGCTTCAGGCCGCTGCGGCCGGTGCGCCGGTACGGCATGTCCGAGTAGCGGTCGGGGTGTGCGGTGTACAACGCGACTCCAGAAGGGTTGGCACGGTTTCCTGAGAACCGCTGTCCACTCTCGCGCGACCTGGGGGCATTGGTCCAACAGAAGAATCCGATGGAATTAAGCGGATACGCTTCTCAGTCATGGAACTCCGACATCTCCAGCACTTCGTCGCGGTCGCCGAGGACCAGCACTTCACCCGGGCGGCCGAGCGACTGCTGGTGTCCCAGTCGGGTCTGTCGGCCTCCATCCGGGCACTGGAGCGGGAGCTGCAGACGCCGTTGTTCGTGCGGACCACCCGACGGGTGACGCTCACCCCCGCGGGCCGGGCGCTGCTGGGTGAGGCCGAGCGCATCCTCGCGCAGGTGCGGGCGGCCCATGAGGCGGTCGCCGCGGTGCAGGGCGTGCTGCGCGGGATGCTCGCGCTCGGCTCGGAGCAGTGCATCGCCGGGGTGCATGTGGCCGGCCTGCTCGCCACGTTCCGGCGACGGCACCCGGATGTGGAGATCTGTCTGCGGCAGGCGGGCTCGGGCGCGCTCGCCGAGGAGGTCGCCGCCGGGCGCCTCGACCTGGCCTTCGCGGTGCGGACGGCACAGGAGGACACCGATCAGCTGCGGGTCGTCCCGCTGGCCGGGGAGCCGATGACCGTCCTGTGCCACCCCGACCACCGGCTCGCGCGCGTCGGCGCGGCCGTGACCCCGGAGGATCTGGGCGGCGAGGTCTTCGTCGACTTCCACCCGGACTGGGGCCCGCGCCGCACCACCGACGCCGCGTTCGCCGCCGCGGGCGTACGGCGGGCGGTCGCGCTGGAGGTGAACGACGTGCACAGCCTCCTGGACCTGGTGGACGAGAACCTGGGTGTCGCCGTCGTACCGCGCCACTTCCGCCACAAGCGCCCGTCGCTGACCGCGCTGCCCGTGAAGGGCACCGGGGAGACCGTGTACGAGACGGTCGCCCTGCTGCCGCCCGAGCAGGCCACCAGCCCGGCGGCCCGGGCACTCATGGAGCTGCTGGAAACAGGGGGCGTAAGTACACCCCCGGACGGGGCCCACCCCTCCTGACCCGGCCCGTCCCCCACCGCAGACTCGTGACCGTCCCTCACGGCAACTGCGGTCAGGAGTACGGGAAATGACGGACCACACACGACGGAACGTACTGCGCGGCGCGGCGGCGATCGCGGCGGCGGGCGGACTGGTGGGCACGGGAGCGGGAGCGCGGGCGGCCGCCGCGGCTCCCCAGGCGGCCACCGCGCGGCGCTTCCCCTTCCTGGAGGGCGCGTTCGAGCCCGTCACGGAGGAACTGACGGCCTTCGACCTGCCGGTCACCGGCCGCATCCCCCACGATCTGAACGGCCGCTATCTGCGCAACGGCCCCAACGTCCTCGGCCTGGAGGACCCGCGCGCCCACCACTGGATGCTCGGCGACGGCATGGTGCACGGTGTCCGGCTGCGCGACGGCCGCGCC
The DNA here is from genome assembly GCF_044742595.1 of Streptomyces sp. NPDC087859. Taxonomy (NCBI): domain Bacteria; kingdom Bacillati; phylum Actinomycetota; class Actinomycetes; order Kitasatosporales; family Streptomycetaceae; genus Streptomyces; species Streptomyces sp. NPDC087859. Next base: position 165,560 of record NZ_JBIUUU010000008.1, read on the forward strand.
GAGTGGTACCGCAACCGCTGGGTGCGCTCCTCCCAGGTGGCGAAGAAACTGGGCGAGCCCTACCCGCGTCCGGTGCCGCCGGACGACTTCCCGTGCAACACCCATGTGATCCCCTACCGGGGGCGGATCCTCACACTCCAGGAGAGCGGGCCGCTGCCGTACGAACTCGACGACGAGCTCAACACCGTGGGCACCTACGACTTCCGGGGCACCCTCAAGGGCCCGCTCACCGCGCACACCAAGTTCGACGCCCACGCCGGTGAACTGCACGCCATCGCCTACTACCCGACCTGGGACCACGTCCGGCACCTGGTGATCGGCCCGACGGGCCGCGTCTCACGCACCACCAAGATCCCGGTGGCGGACGCGCCGATGATCCACGACTTCGCCCTCACCGAGCACCACGTGGTCATCCTCGACATGCCGGTCACCTTCGACGCGCTGGCCGCCGAGCGCGGGGACATCGTCCCGTACGTCTGGAACGACGAGCACCCGGCCCGGGTCGGCGTACTGCCGCGCAAGGGCGGCGCGGTCCGCTGGTTCGAGGTCGACCCGGTCTACTACTCGCACACCCTCAACGCCTACGAGGAGGGCCCGGACATCGTCATCGACATGACGAACTTCGACGCCCCCTTCCTCGTCGCCGGCAACGGCTCGGGCGGCCCCTACAGCCCGGGCACCCCCAGGCTCGACCGCTGGACGATCGACCTGCGCCACGGCCGGGTGCGGACCCGGACCCTCGACGACCGCCCGCAGGAATTCCCCCGCGTGAACGAGGCGTTGGTGTCCCGCAGGCACCGCTACGGCTACGCGGCGGCGTCCGCGGAGATGGCGGTGGCCTACATGGCGGTCGACGGCAACCCGCCCGACCGGGCGTTCAGCAACGCGCTCATCAAACAGGACCTGTTGCGCGGCACGACCCAGGTCCACCGGCTGCCGCGAGGAGCGGCCGCGAGCGAAGCCGTGTTCGTACCGCGCGAACACAGTGCGGCCGAGGACGACGGGTACGCGATCGCCTACGTCCACGACCCCGACCGCGGAGCGTCCGACCTGCTGATCCTCGCCGCACAGGACTTCACCGGCGAGCCGGTCGCCCGGATCCAGCTGCCGGGCCGGGTGCCGCTGGGGTTCCACGGGAGCTGGATTCCGGACGCATGAGACGGCCGGGTGCGCGATGGTGGACGGTATGCATGCAAAGGACATCCTCATCGACGGTTTCAGCCGTATCCAGGAAGAAGTCCATGCCGTCGTCGAGGGCCTGGCCCCCGACGACCTCAACCATCGCCTCAGCCCCGACGCCAACTCCGTCACCTGGCTGGTCTGGCACCTCACCCGCATCCAGGACGACCATCTGGCCGACGCCTTCGGCCTCGACCAGGTGTGGCTGGCCCAGGACTGGGAGAAGCGCTTCGGCCTGGACCTGCCGCCCCGCGACCACGGGTACGGTCACACCTCCGCGCAGGTCGCGAAGGTGCGGGTCGACTCCCCCGACCTGCTGACCGGCTATTACGACGCCGTCCACGTCCAGAGTCTGGAGGCGCTGCGCGGGGTGACCGCGGCGGACCTGGAACGTGTCGTGGACACGAACTGGGATCCGCCGGTCACCCTGGGCGTCCGGCTGGTCAGCGTCCTGTCCGACGATCTGCAGCACGTCGGACAGGCCGCCTTCCTCCGGGGACTGCGTCAGAGCGCGTAGCCCGGCAGGACGACGTCCTCGATGAGGGCCTTGCGCTCGTCGAACGGGATGAACGCGCTCTTGAGGGCGTTCACCGTGACCGTGCGCAGATCCTCGACCGTCCAGCCCGCCTCGTCGACCAGCAGGGACATCTCGCGGGTCATCGTCGTGCCGGACACCAGACGGTTGTCGGTGTTCAGGGTGACGCGGAAGCCGAGGTCCTTCAGGGCCGTGATGGGGTGCTCGGCGATCGAGGTGGCGGCACCGGTCTGGAGGTTGGAGGTGGGGCACATCTCCAGGGCGATACGGCGGTCGCGCACCCAGCCCGCGAGACGGCCGAGCTTGCCGGCCGAGAGGTCGGGGATGTCCTCGGTGATCCGGACGCCGTGGCCGATGCGCTGGGCGCCGCAGACCTGGAGTGCCTGGTGGATGCTGGGCAGGCCGTGGGCCTCACCGGCGTGGATGGTGAACGGGACGTTCTCGCGGCGCAGGTGCTCGAAGGCGGCGAGATGGTCGGCGGGCGGGAAGCCGTCCTCGGCGCCGGCGATGTCGAAGCCGACGACGCCCGCGTCACGGAAGGCGACGGCCAGGTCGGCGGCCTCGCGGACGCGGTCGAACATCCGCATGCCGCACAGCAGGGTGCCGACCCGCACCGGGGTACCGGCGGCGGCCGCCTTGGCCATACCGGCCGCGAGCCCCTCCTGGACCGTCTCCACGACCTCGCTCATGGCGAGCCCGCCCTGGGTGTTCAGCTCGGGGGCGTAGCGCACCTCGCCGTACACGACACCGTCCGCGGCCAGATCGAGGACATACTCCTCGGCGGTGCGCAGCAGGCCCTCGCGGGTCTGCATCACGGCGAGGGTGTGCTCGAAGGTGGCTATGTAACGCACCAGGTCGCCGGAGTTCGCGGCGTCGTAGTACCAGGCGGCCAGCTCGTCCGGGTCGGTGGTGGGCAGGGTGTGGCCGACCGCGTCCGCGAGTTCCACCACGGTGGCGGGGCGCAGGCCGCCGTCGAGGTGGTCGTGCAGCACGGCCTTGGGCAGCAGGCGGATGGCGTCGGAGTCTACGCGCGTAGCAGTCATGGTGGATCTTTCCTTGGCGGTGCGGCGGGGCGATGTCGGGGCGGTGCGACGGGTGTGGTGCGGTCTTCAGTCGGCGGGCTGGAGCAGGTCCCAGCGGTTGCCGTACAGGTCCTGGAAGACGGCGACCGAGCCGTAGGGCTCGTGGCGCGGCTCCTCCAGGAAGGTCACGCCGGCGGCGGTCATCCGGGCGTGGTCACGGGCGAAGTCGTCGGTGTGCAGGAAGAAGCCGACGCGTCCGCCGGTCTGGTCGCCGACCCTGCCGCGCTGGGCCTCGCTCTTGGCGCGGGCGAGGAGCAGGCCCGTGCCCCCGCCCTGTCCCGCCCCCGGCTCCACGACGACCCAGCGGGAGCCGTCGGGACGCGGGGCGTCCTCGGCGAGCCGGAAGCCGAGGGCCTCGGTGTAGAAGCGGATCGCCTCGTCGTAGTCGTCGACGACGAGGGTGACCAGGGCGACGCGTCTCATCGGGGCCTTTCGGAGGGCGGGGTTAGCGGAAGAGGTTATACGTAAAACGTCGCCGACGCCAGTCACTCCCGGGCCGCCGGTCTCCGTCCCGCCCGGACCTAGGACGCACGCCCGAGCCGGAGCGGGCCCCTGGACCGAGGCGGGGTCGCCCGCCGGTTCACTACCGTCCGGTTCATGAAGATCGACGAGCCTCCGCGCGATGCCGAGGAGCGCAAGCGACACGTCCTGGCCCGGCTCGACCGGGAGAGCGACATCTGGGTGGCCTCGGCGGACGACGACGGGCTCCCGTGCATGGTCCCGCTCTGGTTCGTCTGGCACGCCGGGGCCGTATGGCTGGCGACGCGCCTGACGAACCCGACCGGCCGCAATCTGCGGGACGGCCGCCGGGCGCGGCTGGCGTTCGCGGACACCCGGGACGTGGTTCTGCTGGACGGCTCCGTGGAGACCCACACCCTCCAGGAGGTGCCGCCCGCGGCGGCGGCCGCGTTCCTCGCCAAGCACGGCTGGGATCCGCGCGAGGACAGCCCGTCGTACGCCTTCTTCGAGGTGCGGCCGTACGCGGTGCAGGCGTGGCACGAGGTGCGGGAGCTGCCGAAACGGCACATCATGCGGGACGGCGAATGGGTCGTCTAGTGCCGCTGCCGGCGCTGAAGATTCCGTCCACGAAGCACGGGATGACTACAGCTGACGGGTTCCCGTCAGCCGATCCTCGCACGGGTGTTACCTGGGAGTAATTGCCGGTGGTTTGATGTGCGGCGCCACTCAACCCCCTTCACCCTCAGGGAGACCCAGTGACGCCTCTCGTACCGCGCCGCACCCTGGGCGCGACCGTGCTCGCGCTCGCCCTCGCGGCCACCGCCGCTCCCACCGCCACGGCCGCCGATCAGGCGCCGCCCGTAAGGGTGTTGACGTACAACGCCTTCCTTTTCAGCAAGAGCCTGTATCCGAACTGGGGACAGGACCACCGTGCCGCGGAGATCGCGAAGGCCTCCTTCTTCCACGGCAACGACGTCGTGGTGCTCCAGGAGGCGTTCGACAACTCCTCGTCGGACGCGCTGAAGAGCGCCGCGGCGAGCGAGTACCCGTACCAGACGCCGGTGGTGGGGCGGGGCAGGACCGGCTGGGACGCCACGGGCGGGGCCTACTCGGCGACGACGCCCGAGGACGGCGGGGTCACGGTGCTCAGCAGGTGGCCGGTGCTGCGCAAGGAGCAGTATGTGTACAAGGACGCGTGCGGGGCGGACTGGTGGTCCAACAAGGGCTTCGCGTATGTGGTGCTGAACGTGAACGGCGCGCGCGTGCACGTCGTCGGGACCCACGCGCAGTCGACCGACCCGGGCTGTGACGCCGGTGAGGCGGCCGCGATGCGCGGTCGGCAGTTCAAGGCCATCGACGCGTTCCTGGACGCCAGGAACATCCCGGCGAATGAGCAGGTCCTGGTCGCCGGGGACATGAACGTCGACTCGCGCACCGCGGAGTACGACTCGATGCTCGCCGACGGGGACCTGGTGGGTGCGGACGCGCGCACCGGGCATCCGTACTCCTTCGACACGGCGGAGAACTCGATCGCCCGTGACCGCTACCCGGACGACCCGCGCGAGGATCTGGACCACGTCCTGCACCGCGCGGGGCACGCCCGTCCCTCGGGGTGGCGCAACGAGGTCGTCGAGGAGGAGTCGGCGCCCTGGACGGTGACGAGCTGGGGAACCGACTACACCTACACGAATCTGTCCGATCACTATCCCGTCATCGGTGACGTCGGCTGATCAACCTGCCTGGTTGTGCGACGAGTTGAGCCGGGTCAGCTCGTCGTCGGTCAGCCGGATCGCGCCGGCCGCCACGTTGTCGACGAGGTGGTCGGGGTTTCCGGTGCCGGGAATGGCCAATACGTGCGGGCCCTGGTGCAGTGTCCAGGCGATACGGATCTGCGCGGGGCTCGCACCGTGCGCCCGGGCGATGGAGAGCACCTCGTCGTCGTGGTTCGTGGTCGCGCCCTGTTCGCCCGCCGTGCCGGCCACCGCGTAGAACGGGACGTAGGCGATGCCCTGTTGGCCGCAGATGCGCAGGAGTTCGTCGGGGTGGTCCAGGGCGTAGCGGTTCTGGACGCTGACCACGGGGGCGATGGCCTGCGCCTCGGCGAGGTGGCGGGGTTTCACCCCGGAGATGCCCAGGTGGCGGATGAGGCCCGCCTCGCGCAGTTCGGCCAGGGCGCCGAAGTGCTCGGCGATCGAGTCCTGTTGCATGCGGCGCAGGTACACCAGGTCCAGGTGGTCCCGGCCCAGCTGGCGCAGGTTCTCCTCGACATGGCCGCGGAGGTCCTCGGGGCGGGCCGAGGTGCCCCACTCCCCCGTGTAGTCGCGGAAGGGGCCGACCTTGGCGGCGATGACCAGGTCGTCCGAGTACGGGGCCAGCGCGGTGTTGATCAGTTCGTTGGCGGAGCGCAGGGACGAGAAGTAGAAGGCCGCCGTGTCGATGTGGTCGACGCCGAGCTCGATCGCCTTGTGCAGTACGGCGATCGAGCGCTGCCGGTCGCTCGGCGTCCCGTGGTGGAAGGCGGCGCTGCCCGTCAGCCGCATCGCGCCGAGGCCGAGGCGGTTGACGGTCAGGTCGCCCAGTTTCCAGGTGCCCGCGGCATCCGCGGTGATCGTTTCTGAGGTCATCAGCGGAGTGTCACACAGGGACGGCCGCGGACAGGGTGCCGGGACCAAGGAACGCGGGCCGGGCCTGGTCGGCCGCTGCGACGACACTCCGGCCGGAGTGCATGGCCGCGTCGGTCTCGTCGGCCTCGGAAACGACGATCGCGCCATCGATCGCCCGGTCCAGCTCGGAGTCGGCAGATGTGCGCAGGGGTACCGAACCGTCGGTGGTCCTGTGTCAGGGGGTCGCCCGGCCGGGAGCGGGGCGGGCCCGGACCACCAGTACCTCGGTGTGGAGTTCCTCCGGTGGGATGTCCAGGCGGGCCCAGAGCGCGGCCGCTGCGATGAGGTTGAAGGGGCGATGCGGGGCGCAGTGCACGTCGGAGGTCAGGTCGGGCAGCCGTTCGGCCAGGGCCCGGGCGGCGGCTTCGGCGTCGGCGGCGTGCGGTCCGGACTCCGTGGGGACGGGTTTGCCGGCGCCGGAGACCAGTGCTTCGGCGAGCAGGAGGGGTGGACCGTCGGGGGCCGTCCAGCGGTCCGGGCGGGTGGTGGCCGCCGTGCCGGGGAGCACGTCCGCCAGTCGCCCGAGCAGCCATGCCGCCTGCGCGACTCCGGTGGCCAGCACGCCGGCGCCCGCTCCGGCCGACCAGGGCCGGTTGCCCTCCCCCACGCGTGCCCGGCCCAGTTCCTGCCACCCGGCCGGGACAGGTACGGCCAACGGCGCCTCCAGCACGAGCGCGGCACGCCCGCCGGACGCCAGGCCTTCGGCCAGCGCCAGGACAGCCGTCTCCGGGTCGCTTCCCTGGGCCACGAGGTCCGCAGAGGGTACGTCGACGGCGGCCCAGGCGAATCGGCCGAGGGCCACCGAACCGACGTCCACTCCTACAACACGCTTACGCATGGCCTTAGTTCAGCACAACGCGCCTCAGCCCAGCGGCTTGTCCAGCACCGCCTTGCGGTGGCTGAACGTCTCGATGGAGTACCGCCCGTGGTAGTTGCCCATGCCGCTCGCTCCCACTCCGCCGAACGGCAGGTCGGAGACGGTGAGGTGGGCCAGCGGGAGGCCGTAGCCGAGGCCGCCGGAGGACGTCTCGGCGGCGAGGCGGTCCCGGGTGTCCTGCGACGCGGTGAAGACGTACAGGGCGAGGGGCTTGTCGCGGTCGTTGATGAAGTCGATCGCCCCGTCGAGGTCCGGCACGGTGACGATGGGGAGGATCGGGCCGAAGATCTCCTCCTGCATGACGGGCGAGGCGGGGTCCACGTCGGCGAGGACGGTGGGCGCGATGTACTTCGTCGTACGGTCGCTCGCACCGCCCACGACGACACGGCCCGAGTCGAGCAGCCCGCTCAGCCGGTCGAAGTGCCGTTCGTTGACGATCCGGCCGTACTCGCCGGAGGCCGAGGCGTCACTGCCGTAGACGGCCTCGACCGCCTTGCGGAACAGGGGCTCCAGAGCGGCGGCGGTCTCCGGGTCGGTGAGGACGTAGTCGGGGGCGACGCAGGTCTGCCCCGCGTTGAGGAACTTGCCGCGGGCCAGTCGGTCGGCGACGACGGGGAGGTCGGCGTCCCGGTCGACGAACGCCGGGGACTTGCCGCCGAGTTCGAGGGTGACCGGGGTGAGGTGCTCGGCGGCGGCGCGCATGACGATACGGCCGACGGTGCCGTTGCCGGTGTAGAAGATGTGGTCGAAGCGCTCGGCCAGCAGGGCCGTGGTCTCCGGGATGCCGCCCTCGACGACGGCGAACGCCTCGGTGTCGAGGAACGCCGGCAGGAGCCGGGCCAGTACGGCGGAGGTGGCCGGGGCCATCTCGCTCGGCTTGACGACGACCGCGTTGCCGGACGCCAGGGCGCCGACCACGGGGGCGAGCAGGAGCTGGGCCGGGTAGTTCCAGGGGGCGATGACGAGGACGACGCCGAGCGGGTCGTACTGCGTCCAGGCGGTGGCGTCGGCGCCGAGGTGCGCGGGGACCGGGGCGGACTCGACGCGCAGCCAGTCCTCGAGGTGGTCGAGGGTGTGGTCGATCTCGCGGATCACGAAGTCGATCTCGGTGCGGTAGGCCTCGGTGGAGCTCTTGCCCAGGTCGGCGTGGAGGGCGGTGGCCAGGTCGGTGCCGTGCTCGGTGAGCATCTCGCGCAGTCGGCGCAGCTGCGTGGTGCGCCATTCGACAGGCTTGGTGCGGCCGGTGCGGAAGGTGGCGCGCAGCCGGGCCACGATGTCGGCGGGCTGCTCGGGGGTGGGCTGGTTCACGATGCCTCGCTGATGCTGCGCGGCCGCTGGGCACGGCCTCGAACGGTTGGATGTAATTACCAACCTTTTCTACACCCAGATACATTCCCTCACCACGTAGATAACTTTCCGCTACGCCGCGATCACACTCGGGTGGAGCTGTCCAGCGTGCCCGCCAGCCGGTCGAGCAGTGCGCGCAGGAGCTCCTCGTCGCTGTCCCCGAGGCCGGGCCAGTCGGCGCGGACCGCGCGGTCGACGCGCCGCCAGTACTCCTCGCCGCGCGGGGTGAGGTGGGCGAGGATGCGGCGCCGGTCCAGCGGGTCGACGCGGCGGTGGACGAGGTTCTGGTCGACGAGCTGGTCGACGAGCTTGGTCAGCGTCGGCGGCGGCAGGAACGCTGCCTCGGCTATCGCCGTCATGTGGTGCCCCTGCCCGTCGCAGAGCAGCCCGAGCACCCGCCAGGCGTCGAGCGAACAGCCCTCCTCGTCCAGGACCGTCTGGAGGCGGCGCGCCGCCAGTCGCTCGGCCCGCGTCAGGAGCTGCACCAGGTCGCGGGGCTGACGCGGAGATGAGGTGGGCATCGCGCTCCTAGGTCACGGGGTGCGTACATCGTATGAGACAGGCTGGAGTTCACCGGGCGGACCCGAAATCATGACGCCATGTTGCGCCACGATGCCCCCGCACCCGAGTGGTTCACGGCCGACGCCTCCGTGCTCGGCGTGGCTCTCGTGGTCCCGATGCAGGGGCCGGCGGGGATCTTCGGGCCGACCTGCGAGCTGTGCGCGCAGCTGGCGGCCGAGGAGGTCAACCGGGCGGGCGGGGTCCTGGGGCGTGAGCTGCGGCTACTGCCCGTGGACGGCGGCGGTTCGCCGCGGGAGATCGCCGACCACGTCGAGGCGCTGGTGGACCTGGGGGTCGTACAGGGGGTCACGGGCTGGCACATCTCCTCGGTGCGGCAGGCGCTGGCGCCGAGGATCGCCCATCGGGTGCCGTACGTCTACACCGCCCTGTACGAGGGCGGCGAGCACACCGCCGGGGTGTTCCTGACGAGCGAGACACCGCGCGACCAGCTCCGGCCCGCGATGGGGCTGCTGGCGCACGAGCGCGGGGTGCGCCGGTGGTTCGTCGTCGGCAACGACTATGTATGGCCCCGGCGTACGGCACGGGCCGCGCACGGGTACGCCCGCGAGTCCGGTGGAGCCGTGGACGGGGAGGTCTATCTCCCGCTGGGCACCCATGACTTCGAGCCGGTGCTGCGGCGCATCGAGCGGTCGGAGGCGGACGCGGTGCTGATGCTGCTGGTGGGCAGCGACGCGGTGCGCTTCAACCGGGCGTTCGCCGCCTACGGGCTGCCCGCGCGCTGTCTGCGGCTCAGCACCCTCATGGACGAGAACATGCTGATGGCGAGCGGCCCTTCGGCCACCGAGGACCTCTACAGCACCGCCGGCTTCTTCGCCTCGCTCGCCAACCAGGACACCCTCGACTTCCATGGGCAGTACGCCGGACGCTACGGCGTCGAGGCGCCCGCGCTGGGCAGTCTCGGCGAATCCTGTTACGAGGGCGTGCTGTTGCTCGCCGCGCTGCTCAGGCGAGCCGGGACGCTGGACGTGGCGGCCATCGGGGCGGCGGCCGGGTCGGTGTCCTACGAGGGGCCGCGCGGGCTCATGCATCTGCGGGGCCGGCATGTGCGCCAGCGGATCTACCTGGCGCGCGCCGACGGGCTGGACTTCGACGTCCTCACGGAGCTCGATCTGCACGACTCCCGCCCTTGACAGGCACCCGGCACCGCCAAGATACTTCCCACAGAAAGTAATTAGAATGCCTCGGGCGAATTGTGATTTCTGTTTCTCAATGCAGATCACATGCCGCAAGGGGCGTTTTTTGTTGCCTCCGGGAAAGTCGAGCGAAACACCCTGGAAACAGGGGGACTTGAGTCTGTGGACCGCACTTCAGCAGGCAGTCACCCGAGGGGGTTGGTTTGTCCAGCGGTTCCAGCAGTTCCCGTATTCTCCGCCGACGTTTCCTGGCCGGCGGCGCCGCGCTCACCGCGGTGGTGGCCCTCTCCGCGTGCGGCGCGAAGACCGACGCGGCCGGCTCGTCGTCCGACAAGGCCGCGAAGATCGACGTCAGCGGTGACACGGTCAAGGTCGGTCTGCTCAACTCGCTCTCCGGCACCATGGCGATCAGCGAGGTGACCGTACGCGACTCGCTGAAGCTGGCGATCGACGAGATCAACGCCTCCGGCGGGGTGCTCGGCAAGCAGATCAAGCCCATCAGCGAGGACGGCGCCTCCGACTGGCCGACGTTCGCCGAGAAGGCGCAGAAGCTCATCAGGGAGGACGGGGTCGCGGCCACCTTCGGCTGCTGGACCTCCGCCAGCCGCAAGGCCGTCAAGCCGGTCTTCGAGAAGAACAAGTCGCTGCTCTTCTACCCGGTGCAGTACGAGGGGCTCGAGGAGTCCCCGTACATCTTCTACACCGGCGCGACCACCAACCAGCAGATCGTCCCGGGCCTCGACTACCTCAAGAGCAAGGGCCTGAAGAAGATCTACCTGGTCGGCAGCGACTACGTCTTCCCGCGTACCGCCAACAAGGAGATCAAGGCGTACGCCAAGGCCAACGGCATGACGATCGCCGGCGAGGACTACGCGCCGCTGGGCTCCACGGAGTTCTCCACGATCGCCAACAAGGTGAAGGCGTCGAAGGCGGACGCCGTCTTCAACACCCTCAACGGCGACTCCAACGTGGCCTTCTTCAAGGAGTACAAGTCCGCGGGGCTCACCGCCAAGGCCATGCCGGTCGTCTCGGTGTCGATCGCCGAGGAGGAGGTCAAGTCGATCGGAACGCAGTATCTGGCGGGCCAGTTGACGGCCTGGAACTACTACCAGACCACCGCGGGCGCGGCGAACGCGAAGTTCGTGAAGGCGTACAAGGCCAAGTACGGCCAGGACAAGCCGACCAGTGACCCGATGGAGGCCGCGTACACCTCGGTCTACCTGTGGAAGGCGATGGTCGAGAAGGCGAAGTCCTTCGACCCGGAGAAGGTGAAGGCCGCCTCCGACGGCATCACCTTCGACGCCCCCGAGGGCAAGGTCACCGTCGACGGCGCCTCGCAGCACGTCTACAAGACCGCCCGGATCGGCGAGATCGGCACCGACGGCCAGATCAAGGAGGTCTGGAACTCCGGCAAGCCCATCAAGCCGGACCCGTTCCTCAAGGGCTACTCCTGGGCCTCCGGCCTGTCCTGACCGACCGTCACACGGCGGCCCCGTCCGCGGGGCCGCCGTCTCACGCCTCTCCGGAGCCGCCGTATGACCGTGATCCTCGGTCAGACCTTCACCGGCATCAGCATCGGTGCCGTCCTGCTGCTCATCGCGCTCGGCCTCTCCCTCACCTTCGGCCAGATGAACGTCATCAACATGGCCCACGGCGAGTTCATCATGGCGGGCGCCTACACGACATACGTCCTGCAGAAGTCCATTTCCAGCGCGGGAATTTCACTGCTGGTCGCACTTCCCGTCGCATTTCTTGTCTCGGGCGCGCTGGGCGCGTTGCTGGAATGGCTCTTGATACGGCGCCTGTATCTGCGGCCACTTGACACTCTTCTCGTCACCTGGGGTGTCTCGCTGATGCTCCAGCAGCTCGCCCGGGACATCTTCGGCGCGCCCAATGTCCAGACCCGCGCGCCGGACCTCCTCACCGGGAACATCACCGTCATCGGTGGCGACGACCCGCTCACCTTCGCCAACAGCCGCCTGTTCATCCTGGGACTGGCCGTGGCGGCCGTGGTCGCGCTGTCGCTGACGCTGCGGCTGACCTCGCTGGGACGCCGGATCAGGGCCGTGGTGCAGAACCGGGACCTGGCCGAGGTGTCCGGCATCTCGACCTCGACCGTGGACCGTACGGCCTTCTTCATCGGCTCCGGGCTCGCGGGCGTCGCCGGGGTGGCGCTCACGCTGGTCGGTCCGATCGGGCCCACGATGGGCACCAACGTCATCATCGACGCCTTCCTGGTGATCGTGGTCGGCGGCATCGGACAGCTCAAGGGCACGGTCATCGTCGCCTTCGTGCTGGGCGTGCTCCAGTCGGTCCTGGAGTACTCCACGACCGTCAGCGTCGCCAAGGTGCTGGTGCTCGTCGCCATCGTCGCGTTCCTCCAGTGGCGGCCCCAGGGGCTGTACACACTGCGTACGAGGAGTCTCGTATGAACCTCCTGACAGGCCGCTCGGCACGGGTGTGGGCGGGTTTCGCCGGGGCCGCCGTCCTCCTCTTCGCCGTCGCTCCGCTCGCGCTGTCCGACTTCCGGCTCGGGCTGCTCGCCAAGTACCTGTGCACGGCCATGGTCGCCGTCGGCGTCTGTCTGGCCTGGGGCCGCGGCGGGCTGCTGACGCTCGGACAGGGGGTGTTCTTCGGACTCGGCGGCTACGCCATGGCGATGCATCTCAAGATCGCCGATGCCGGGCCGGGCAACCTGCCCGACTTCATGCAGCTGTACGGCACGGCCACCGAACTCCCCTGGTGGTGGAAGCCGTTCGAGAACCCGCTGTTCGCCCTCGCCGCGACCGTACTGCTCCCGATGGCCGTCGCCGCGCTGCTCGGCCTGTTCATCTTCCGGCGCCGGGTCAAGGGCGCCTACTTCGCGATCCTCAGCCAGGCCCTCGCCGCGGCGCTGGCCATCTGGCTGATCGGCCAGCAGGCCACCACCGGCGGCACCAACGGGCTCACCGACATCCAGGGCTTCTTCGGCTACAGCCTCGACGACCCGGTCAACCAGCGGATGGTGTACTTCGTCATCGCCGCGGCCCTGCTGCTCCTGATCGTGATCGCCCGCCAGCTGATCAACAGCCGGTACGGCGAACTCCTCGTCGCCGTACGGGACTCCGAGGAGCGGGTGCGCTTCCTGGGGTACGACCCGGCGAACGTCAAGCTCGTCGCGTACGTCGTCGCCGCCGGTATGGCGGGCCTCGCGGGGGCGCTGTTCGTGCCGGCGGTCGGCATCATCTCGCCGGCGCTGATCGGCATCGTGCCGTCCATCGAGTTCGTGATCGGCGCGGCGGTGGGCGGCCGGGCGAGCCTGGTGGGCGCGGTCCTGGGTGCGGTCGCGGTCGCGTGGGCCAAGACCGCGCTGTCGGAGGAGTTCCCGGCGGCCTGGACGTACTTCCAGGGGTTGCTGTTCATCGTGGCGCTGGCCTTCCTGCCGGGTGGGCTCGCCTCCCTGGCCGTCCTCGTACGGCGGCGCAAGGCGACCACCGAGAAGAAGCCGACCGCCGTTCCCGTGGGAGAGGCAGCATGAGCGAGCTGGAGATACGCGGACTGCGGGTGTCCTTCGACGGGTTCACCGCCGTCGACGGGGTCGATCTCGACGTCAGCGCGGGTGATCTGCGCTTCCTCATCGGGCCGAACGGCGCGGGCAAGACGACCCTCGTCGACGCGGTCACCGGTCTGGTGCGGGCGGAGGGCTCGGTACGGTTCGCCGGCCAGGAGCTGCTGGGGCGGGCCGTGCACCGGATCGCACGGTCCGGGATCGGGCGGACCTTCCAGACGGCCACCGTCTTCGAGGAGTTGACGGTCCTTCAGAACCTGGACATCGCGGCGGGCGCCGGCCGCGGCATGTGGACCATGCTGCGGCGCCGCAAGGACGTCCCGGAGACCGTCGCGAAGGCGCTGGAGACCGTCGGGCTCACGGACCTCGCCGACTCCCCCGCCGGAATCCTCGCCCACGGCCAGAAGCAGTGGCTGGAGATCGGCATGCTGCTCGTGCAGGACGTGAAGCTGCTGCTCCTCGACGAGCCGGTGGCCGGTATGAGCCACGACGAACGGCAGGCGACCGGGGAGCTGTTGCAGCGCATCAGCGAGGAGCGCACCGTCGTCGTCATCGAGCACGACATGGACTTCATGCGCTCCTTCGCGCGCAGCGTCAGCGTGCTGCACGCCGGCAAGGTGCTCAGCGAGGGCACGGTGGCCCAGGTGCAGGCGGACCCGAAGGTGCAGGAGGTGTACCTCGGGCACGCGGTGACCGAGGACGTCCCTGCCGTCGTACAGGAGGCGTGATGCTGCAGATCGAGGACGTCCGCGTCGGCTACCACCGCAGCACGGTCCTGCACGGGGTGTCGGTCGAGGTACCGAAGGACGGCGTGGCCGCGGTGCTCGGGCACAACGGCGCCGGCAAGAGCACACTGCTGCGCGCCGCCGTCGGCCTGCTCACCCCGGGCAGCGGGACGATCCGCCTCGACGGCGAGGACATCACCCGTCGCAAGCCGCACGAGCGGGTCGCGCGCGGGATGGCGTACGTCCCGCAGGGGCAGCAGTCGTTCCCGCACCTGACCACCGCGGAGAACCTCCAGCTCGTCGCGGACGGCCGCAGACGCGGCAAGGAGGCGATCGCCGAGGCGCTGGACCTGTTCCCCGCCCTGCGGACCCTCTCCGGCCGAAGGGCGGGACTGCTCTCCGGCGGCCAGCGGCAGCAACTCGCCATCGCCCGCGCCCTGGTGACGGAGCCTCGGATCCTCCTGCTCGACGAGCCGACCGAGGGCATCCAGCCGTCGGTGGTGGCCGAGATCGAGGAGACCATCCTCGCGCTGGCCGCCCGGGGCGGGCTCTCGGTGCTGCTGGTCGAGCAGCACGTCGGCTTCGCGATGCGGGCGGCGCAGAAGTACTACGTCCTGGAGGCCGGGCGGGTCACGTCCTTCGGCGAGGGCGGCAAGGAGTCGGAGCTCGCGGTGCGGGAGGCGCTCAGCGTGTGAGGCGGCGTTCGAGCCAGGCGCGTTCCGCCGGGTTCCCGGCCAGGGCGACGGCGGCCTCGTAGGCCCGCGCCGCCTCCGTGTCCCGGCCGAGGCGGCGCAGCAGGTCGGCGCGGACCGCGTGGAAGACGTGGTAGCCGTCGAGGTCGAGGGAGTCCACGAGGTCGAGGGCCGGGCGCGGCCCCTCGACCTCGGCCACGGCGACCGCCCGGTTCAGGGCGACGACCGGGCCGGGGGCCAGGGCCGTCAGCTGGTCGTACAGCTGGAGGACCTGCGTCCAGTCCGTCGGCGGCCCGTCGCTGTGGACGGCCTGGATGGCAGCCTGGATCTGGTACGGCCCCGGCTGATTCCGGCGCAGACACCGTCGTACGAGATCCTGCCCCTCGGTGACGAGCTCGCGGTCCCAGCGCCCGCGGTCCTGCTCGGGCAGCGGCACGAGCACGCCCTCGCTGTCCTCCCGCGCCGCCCTACGGGACTCGACGAGGAGCATCAGGGCGAGCAGGCCCGCGGCCTCGGGCTCGTCCGGCATCAGGTCGGTCAGCAGCCGGCCGAGGCGGATCGCCTCGGCGCACAGGCCGGCCGAGCCCTCGTTGAAGATCAGGTAGACGACGGCCAGGACCCCGCGCAGCCGGTCCGGGAGGTCGGCGTCGCGGGGCACGCGGTATGGGATCCGGGCGTCGCGGATCTTCGCCTTGGCGCGGACCAGGCGCTGCGCCATGGTCGGCTCGGGGACGAGGAAGGCGCGGGCGATCTGGGGTGTGGTGAGCCCGCCGAGCAGGCGCAGGGTCAGGGCGACCCGGGCCTGCGGCGCGAGGGCGGGATGGCAGCAGGTGAAGATCAGACGGAGGCGTTCGTCGCGCACGGGGCCCTCCTCGGGCGGCGCGTCAGGGGTGTGCAGGAGGGCGGCCTCGGCGTGTCGGCCGTCCCGCTTGGCCTCGCGGCGCAGCCGGTCGATCGCGCGGTTGCGGGCGGTGGTGATGATCCAGCCGGCCGGGCTCGGCGGCACTCCGGTCTCCGGCCAGCGCCGCACGGCCGTGGTGAAGGCGTCCTGCACCGCTTCCTCGGCGAGGTCGATGTCGCCGAGGAAGCGGACGAGGACGGCGACGGCCCGGCCGTACTCGGCGCGGAAGACGGCCTCGACGTCGACGGGCGCCGGCATCAGTCCTCGGCCTGGTGCATGAACGGGCGCACCTCGATGGCCAAGGTGGTGGCCCGGGCCGCCTTCTTGCCCCATTCCAGGGCCGCGTCCAGGTCGGGGGCCTTGATGAGGCAGATGCCGCCCAGGTACTCCTTGCCCTCGGCGTACGGTCCGTCGGTGATCAGGACGTCGCCGTCCCCGGGACGCAGCACGGTGGCCGTGTCGGGGCCGTGCAGTCCGCCGGCGAAGACCCAGGCGCCGGCCTCGCGCAGTTCCGCGTGGAAGGTGTCGAGGTTACGGACGATCTCCGCCATGGCCTCGGGTCCGGGCGGTGTTCCGTCGGTCGGGGTGATCACGCTGAGCAGGTAGTACTGCATGACGTCCTCCTTGGTGGCGTGTCGTTCTCTCAGCTCCTACACGAACGGCGCACCCCCGGATCGACACCGCGCACGACGACATCGGGAGAATCTTTTCCATGACCATGGCACCGCACCCGCTCGTCGTCCGCACCCAGGAGCTCGCCGACCGCCTCCTCTCCCCGCAGGCGGCGCGGGTCGACCTGTCGGAGGTGCCCGCGAGTCATGTCGCGGAGATCGGACGCTCGGGGCTGCTCGGGGTGAGCGCGCCGCCGGAGTACGGCGGGGCCGGCGCCCCCGACTCGGTGGCGCGGGAGATCCAGGAGATCCTGGCCGGGGCGTGCTGCTCGACCTGGTTCGTGCAGACCCAGCACCACACTCCGGTGCGGATGCTCGCGAAGTCCGAAAGCCCGCTCCGGGAGCGGCTGTTGCGCCCGCTGGCGTCCGGTGAACTGCTGGCCGGGATCGCGTACGCCCATGTCCGCGCGTTCCCCCGGGTCCCCGTGCGGGCGAGGGCGGAGCGGGACGGCTGGCGGTTCGACGGAACCGTGCCCTGGTACACGGGCTGGGGGCTGAACGACGTGATGCTGCTCGCGGGCGTGACCGACTCCGACGAGATCGTGTTCGCCTTCGCCGACGCCCGCGAGCAGCCGGGCATGCGTGCCTCGGAGCCCATGCGACTGGCGGCGCTCACGGCCGCCCGTACGGTCTCCCTGGAGCTGGAGGGCCTGTGGCTGCTCGAGGAGAGCGTGGTGCTGCGCACCCCGCGGGAGAAGTTCGCCCTCGTCGACCTGCCCCGGAGCACCAACGCGTCCCCGGCGGTCTTCGGGGTGGCGTATGCCGCGCTGCGTGTGCTGGAGGACTCCGGGGAGGCGGAGGCGGCCCGTGAGCTGCGCGGGCAGGTCGACGAGGTACGGCGGCAGGCGTACGAGCTGGCCGAGCACCCCGTCGCGCACGAGCACGTCGAGGAACGCCTGGCACTGAAGACCCGCTCGTACGACCTGATGCGGGCGGCCACGACCGCCGCGGTCGTGGCCGGGGGCGGCCGCACCATGGACGTACGCCATCCTGCCCAGCGGCTGGCCAGGGAGGGACTGTTCCTGCTGGTGCAGGGGCAGACGTCGCCGGTGCGCGGGGCGCACCTCGACGCACTGACACAGACCCGGGAGCCCGAATGAACAACAGCCCGACCGCCGTCGTCGAAGCGGCGTTTCGCCACTACCGGTCACAGGACCGCGAGGCCGCCTTCGCGCTCTACGCCGAGGACTTCACCTTCACCAGTCCGCGGGACGACCACATCGACAAGGCGGCCTTCTTCGAGCGGTGCTTCCCGACCGCGGACCGGTTCACGGAGCAGCGGCTGCTGCACGTCGTCCCCGCCGACGGGGAGCTCGTACTCGTCCACTACGAGTACGAGCTCACGACCGGCAGCCGGTACCGCAATGTCGAGGCGATCACCGTCCGGGACGGACTCGTTCGGGAGGTGCAGGTCTTCTTCGGCGGCGAGGTCGGCGACCGCCGCTAGCTCGTGAACGGCACCTGCGCCGAGGGAGCGGCCGCCTTCTCGAACGGGTGCCGCCACAGCCCCTGGGCGGCGAGCCTCGGCAGGACGCCCTCGCCGAACCAGTACGCCTCCTCCAGATGCGGATAGCCGGAGAGGACGAACTCGTCGATGCCGAGGGCGTGGTACTCCTTGATGCGCTCGGCGACCTCGTCGTGGCTGCCGACCAGGGCGGTGCCCGCGCCGCCGCGGACCAGGCCGATGCCGGCCCAGAGGTTGGGGTGGATCTCCAGTCCGTCCCGGCTGCCACCGCTGTGCAGGGCGAGCATCCGCTGCTGTCCCTCGGACTCGCTGCGGGCGAGGCCGGCCTGGACGGACTTCACGGTGTCCGGGTCGAAGCCCTCGAGGAGCCGGTTCGCCTCGGCCCACGCCTGCTCGGAGGTGTCGCGGGTGATGACGTGCAGCCGGATGCCGAAGCGCAGGGTACGGCCGTGCTTCGCGGCGAGCCCCCGGATCCAGGCGATCTTCTCGGCGACCGCGGCCGGGGGCTCGCCCCAGGTCAGGTACACGTCGACGTGCTGCGCGGCGATCTCGCCGGCGATCGGCGAGGAGCCGCCGAAGTACACCTCGGGGACGGGGTCGGGCACCCGGGCGAGCTTGGCGTCCTCGACCCGGAGGTGCTCGCCCTTCAGGTCGACCGTCTTGCCCTCCCACAACCCTCGTACGACTTCGAGGAATTCGCCGGTACGGCGGTAGCGGTCGTCCTTGTCGAGGAAGTCGCCGTAGGCCCGCTGCTCATGGCTCTCGCCGCCGGTGACCACGTTGAGCAGGAGCCGTCCGCCGCTCTGCCGCTGGAAGGTGGAGGCCATCTGCGCGGCGAGGGTCGGTGAGACGAATCCGGGGCGGAAGGCGACCAGGAACTTCAGCCGCTCGGTGTGCTGGCTGACCATGGCGGTGGTCAGCCACGCGTCCTCGCACCAGGCGCCGGTCGGCGTGAGCGCGCCGACGAATCCGAGGTCCTCGGCGGCACGGGCGATCTGGCTCAGATAGGCCACCGTCGGCGGCCGGTCTCGCCCCGAGACGGTGGCCGGGGTGCCGTGGCCGCCGCCGACGACATGGCGGCTGTCCCCGTTGGTGGGCAGGAACCAGTGGAAGGTGAGGGACACGTGGGGGTCTCCGATCAGGGCTTCGAGATCTTCGGGGTCAGAGCAGACCGTGGCGGGGCGGCCTGGTGCCGTTGAGCACGTACCGGCCGATGTGCTGGATCTTCCAGCGGGTCGGATCGTGCAGGGTGTGGGTGCGGGCGTCGCGCCAATGACGGTGCAGATTCAGAGAGTTGAGGGCCGAGCGAGTGCCGGAGACCTCGAAGAGCGCGCTCGCCACCTCGACAGCCGCCTCGGCGGCCCGCACCTTGGCGGCGGCCACGGCGATCGACGCCTCGGCCGCCGAGTCGTCGGTCAGGTCGGCCTGCGCCGCTTCGACACCGCGGGCGGCTTCCCGCAGCAGCGCTTCCGCCGCCCGTACCTGAAGGGCGAGTTCGCCGAACCGCTGGATCAGCAGCGGGTCCTCGGCGGCCGTTTCGAGGCCGCTCTCGAACCACGGCCGACTCTTCGTCCGTACGAACTCCGCCGCCTCCGCCAGCGCTCCCCCGGCGATCCCGGTGTCGATGGCGGCGTGCAGCAACTGGGCGACGGCGCCGTGGAGTTGGGGGCCCTCGAAGGTGAGGTGATGGGGCAGGACCCGGTCGGCCGGGACCTCGACGCCTTCGAGGCGGACCGTGCCGCTGGCGGTGGTGCGCTGGCCGAGGCCGTCCCAGTCGTCGATCACGGTCAGGCCCGGCGCGTCCCGGGGCACGTACGCGACGTGCAGCTTGTCGTCCTCGGCACGAGCGAGCACGGGGATCCAGTCCGCGAAGAGGGCGCCGGTGGCGTAGTGCTTGACGCCGTCGAGGACGTAGGAACCGTCGGGTCGCGGTGCGAGGCGGGTGCGGATGTCCTGGACGTGCCGGGTGCCCGCCTCCGACTGGGCGTTGCCGAGGCGGCGGCCGGAGAGGAGTTCGGCGAAGAAGAACTTCCGTTGCTGTTCAGTGCCCTGACGACGAATCACGTTGACGTAGGCGAAGTGGCTCTGCGGGATCTGCGCGAGGCTGGCGTCGGCCGAGGCCAGCAGCCGGAAGATCTCGGCGAGGGTCTGCGGGCCGACGTCCGCTCCCCCGTGCTCCGCGGGGACGGTGACGGCCAGCAGGCCCGTCGCGGAGAGCCGGTCCAACTCGGCGCGCGGCAGCCTGCGTTCGGAGTCCCGCGCGGAGGCTCCCGCGCGGAACTCCTCGGCCAGGGCGGCCGCGACGGCGAGGGCCTCCGCGTCGTCGGCGATCACATGGGTGGTCATCCGGGTCAGCTCGCCGCGGCCAGGACCGGGGTGCGGCCCAGGGCCGCCGAGAACTGGTCGACGACCTGCGTCAGGGCCTCGGTGCTGGTCGCGACGACGCTGAGGGTGCCGTCCTCGTGCACGGTGATGTCCTTGTCGAGGGTGAACCAGCCCTGGACGATGTGGGCGGCGCCCATGGAGTTGAGCACCGGGCGCAGCGCGTAGTCGATGGCGAGGACATGGGCGGTGGTGCCGCCGGTGGCGAGCGGGAGCACCGTCTTGCCGGTGAGCGCGTACTGCGGGAGCAGGTCCAGCAGGGCCTTGAGGACTCCGGAGTAGGACGCCTTGTAGACAGGGGTGGCGACGACGACCCCGTCGGCGCGGGCGAAGAGTTCGGTGGCCTCGACGATCGCGGGGTGCTTGAAGTCGGCGCCGAGGAGGGCCTCGGCGGGGATGGTGCGGACGTCGAGCGGGATCACCTGGTGGCCCTGTGCGGCCAGCCGCTGGTCGAGGTGGCGCAGCAGGCGGTTGGTGCGGGAGGAGGCGGAGGGGCTGCCGGAGACGGACAGGACGGTGGCCATGCGGTCCTCTTTCGGGGAGCGGGGCGCCCGCACACGGCGGGCGCCCCCGGGGAAGCGGTCAGGAGTACCAGGTGGGTTCGGGCAGTTCGCCCTCGAGGACCCAGCGGCCGACCTCGCGCCGCTTGTAGGCGACCGGATCGTGCAGGGTGTGGGTGCGGACGTTGCGCCAGAACCGGTCGAGGCCCTCGCCGGTGGCCGTGGAGCGGGCTCCGGTGACCTCGAAGATCCGGTTCGAGATCTCCAGGGCGACGTCGGTGGCGCGCGCCTTCACGGCCGCTACCCGCACCTCGAAGTCGCCGCGGGTCTGCTCGGTGACCGCGTCGGGGTCGTCGTGCAGCTTCTGCCCCTCGGCGGCGACGGTGTCGGCGAGCGCCTCGGCCGCCCAGAGCTTCGCGGTGAGGTCGCCGTAGATGTCGATGACATACGGCTCGTCGACCGCGCGCTCATGGCCGCCGTGCAGCCAGGAGCGGGACTTCTCCCGGGTGTAGGCGGCGGCCGTCTCCAGGGCGCCGCCCGCGATGCCCAGGTAGAAGTTGACGAAGACCAGCTGGATGGTGGGGACGTTCAGGGTGTTGTAGACGCGCGGCTGGAACACCTTGTCGACGTATCCGGCCGCCGACGACCAGGGCGTGCGCACCCCGTCGAGGGTGACGCCGCCGCTCTCGGTGAGCCGCTGGCCGATGTTGTCCCAGTCGTCGTGGAAGGTCAGTCCCTGCGTGTCGGAGGGCACGATGGCGAAGACGTGGTCGTCGGTGCCTTCGAGTACGCCTTCCAGGACGGTGACGTCGGAGACCTTGCTGCCGGTGGAGAAGGTCTTGCGGCCGGTGAAGACGAGGTCGTCGCCGTCCTCGGTGACGGTCACGTCCTTGTCGCGCGGGTTGACGGCGCCGCCGAAGAACCAGCGGTTGCGGGCGGCCTCGGCCTCCACGTGCTCCCACTGTTCGCGGGTGCCGACCAGGCGGGCGGCCCAGTTCCACAGGTAGTGGTAGCCGAGGAGCTGGCCGATGGAGCCGTCGGCCTTGGCGACCTCGCGGACGACGCGGTACGCGGTCGGCCAGTCCTGGCCGGCGCCGCCGTGCTCCGTGGGGCCGAGCAGGGTGACGAGGCCGGAGTCCTTGAGGAGTCGGACCTCGGCGTGGGGGGTGGCGCCGGCCCGGTCGCGTGCGGCGGCGTCGGTGGCGAGGACGGCGGCGACGTCGGCGGCGCGGGCGATCCAGTCCTGGGCGCTCTCCGGCGCGGGACGGTTGTGCCAGTCGGTGTTGGTGGCGGTGCTCATGTCGGTGACCTCCTCAGACCTGGGCGGGGACGGACTCGGGGAGCTGGGCTTCCAGTTCGCGCACCAGCGGCAGGACGCGTTGGCCGAAGTACTCGACCTCCTCGTGGTAGTGGAGGAAACCGAGGAGAAGCAGGTCGACGCCGAGCTTCTTGTAGGCGACGATCCGTTCGGCGATCTGCTCGGGGGTGCCGATGAGCCCGGTGCGGAAGCCGTCGTTGTACTGGACGAGGTCCTCGAAGGAGGAGTCCTGCCACATGCCCTTCTTGTCGGCCGTGGACTGGCCCGCCTGCTTCACGGCGTTGCCGAAGCCCTCGACGGCCTCGGTGTCGGCCTTGGCGACGATCTCCCGGAGGGTGTCGCGGGCCTCGGCCTCGGTGTCACGGGCGATGAGGAAGCCGTTGAGACCGAACTTCGGTGCGGTGCGGCCGGCTTCGGCGGCGGACTTGCGGACGTCCTCGATCTGTTCGACGACCCCGTCGAAGTCCTTGCCGTTGGAGAAGTACCAGTCGGAGACCCGACCGGCCATCTGCCGTGCGGCGCTGGAGTTGCCGCCCTGGAAGATCTCCGGGTGCGGACGCTCGGGGGTGTTGAGCGGCTTGGGCTTGAGGGAGAAGTCGCGCAGCCGGTAGAAGTCACCGGCGAGTTCGGTGTGGTCCTCGGTCCAGATCTGGCGCAGGGCGCGGATGAACTCCTCGGAGCGGCGGTAGCGCTCGTCGTGCTCCAGCCAGGGCTCGCCGAGGGCGGTGAACTCGCCCTTGAACCAGCCGGACACGACGTTCACGGCGAAGCGGCCGTTCGACAGGTGGTCGGCGGTGGCGCCGAGCTTGGCCAGCACGCCGGGGTGCCAGAGGCCGGGGTGGACGGCGGCGATGACCTTCAGACGCTGGGTGGCGAGGAGGAGGGCGAGGCTGAAGCTGGTCGACTCGTGCTGGTACTCGGCGCCGTAGCTGGCCATGTAGCGGACCTGGCTGAGCGCGTAGTCGAAGCCGTTGTTCTCGGCGAGGACGGCGAGTTCGCGGTTGTAGTCGTAGCCCCAGTCGGTGCGCTGCTCGATCCTGCTGGTGACGAGGCCCCCGCTGACATTGGGGACCCAGTAGGCGAATTTCACGGGCTCTGCGGGCATGCGGAACTCCAGTTGCGGAATGTTTTCGAGCACGCCGAATTCAAGAAGGTCGTCAAAGGGAACGCGGACGCGTTGAATTCAGGCGTGGAGAGCGAAAAGCGCGGCGGATCTCGGGGGGAGTGATCAGGCCGCGGGGCAACAGGAGGCGCTGGAGACGCGCGCGAGGTCGACATGGCGTCGCCGCGTGAGGTCCAGTCGCATCATCATGTTCTCGATCGTGACAGCCGCCGGTCCGGGCCGTCAAGGTAAACCCGACCGGTCTCGTATCGCGGACCATTGAATTTCACGAAGGTGTGACAGGGAAACCCTTGAACGCTCCGGGAAATGCGCCGCATTCTTCCTGTCATGCGCACCGAACAGCTCGAATACATCGCCGCGGTGACCCGGCTCGGTTCCCTGCGCCGGGCCGCGGAGGAACTGCGCCTTTCCCAGCCCGCGTTGAGCGAGACGGTGCGGAATCTGGAACGCGAGCTGGGCGTGGACCTCCTGGAGCGCAAGCGCTCGGGCGCGACGATGAGCGCGGAGGGCCGGGAGCTGCTGCCGCACATCATCAATGTGCTGGACGCGGTGGACCGGCTGAGGTCGGCGGCGGGTGAGCAGCACCGCATCAGCCGGATGGTGCGGGTGGGGACGGTGAACGCGGCGACCGTGCCGCTGCTGATCCCGGCGGTGCGGGAGTTCCGCGCCGGCCATCCGGTGACCCAGGTCGAGGTGGTCGGTGCCCAGCAGACCGACATCCACCGGGCGCTGTCCGAGGGCGGTTTCGATCTCGGCCTGGTGAACCATCTGGAGGGCGACGACGTGCCGGCCGAACTGGAGAGCACGGAGCTGCTGCGCGGCCGCCCCGTGGTGTGCCTGCGCCCGGACAGTCCGCTGGCCTCACGTACCGTGCTGTCGGTGACCGACCTCCTGGACACACCGCTGATCGCGATGCGCTCGGGCTATGTCATGCACCGTTATGTGCACCGGCTGCTGGACGGCAGGGCGCCCTCGTTCTCGTACTCCACCGACGGCGCCGAGATGGGCAAGCTGATGGTCGCGGAGGGGCTCGGTGTGACGGTGCTGCCGGACTTCAGCGTCGTGGACGATCCGCTGGTGCGCGGCGGCACGCTCACCCACCGCCCGCTCACCGACGACTCGACCCGCGTCCTGCTGATGCTCCAGCGCCGCCGCGCGGACCCGGTGCCGCGCGCGGTCCGGGATCTGCACGACGCGTTCGTGGCGCGGGCGCGGGCGCTGGTCTCGGGAAACTGAACGCCGGGCACGCGCAGGAGTGGGCCCGGCTGTCGCCCGAGAAGTCAGAAGACGATCACGCGTGTCGTGCGGTGTGCTTCTCGTGGGCGAGCGGCCGCGCGGCGTAGGTGATGCGGACGACGCCGTCCGCGTGGCGTTCCGTGCCACCCCGTACGCCGAAGACGTCCCGCAGGAGGTCCGGGGTCAGGACGTCCAGGACGTGTCCCGCCGCCACCACCGCGCCCTCGTGGAGGACGACCAGGTGGTCGCAGAGCCGGGCGGCCAGGTCGAGGTCGTGCAGGACCGCCAGGGTGGTGACGCCGGTGCTGCGGATCAGGTCCAGGAGCTCGAAGCGGGCGCGGATGTCGAGGTGGTTGGTGAGTTCGTCCAGGACCAGGAGCCGGGGACGCTGGGCGAGTGCGCGGGCCAGCAGGACGCGTTGGCGTTCGCCGCCGGAGAGGGTGGCGTAGTCGCGGTCCGCGAAGGGGCCGACGCCGCAGCGTGCGACCGCCTCGGCCACGGCCTCGCGGTCGTCGGCGCCGTCCCGGCCCAGCAGACCGTGGTGGGGCGTGCGGCCCAGGGCGACGATCTCGGTGACGCTCAGTCCGGTCGTGGTGCCGGCGTCCTGGAGGACGGCCGCGGTGCGGCGGGCGGCGGTCCGCGCGGACAGCTCCCATACGTCGTCGCCGCCCACCCTGACCACTCCGTCGGCCGGCCGCAGCGAACGGTAGACGGTGCGCAGCAGGGTGGACTTGCCGCTGCCGTTGGGGCCCACGAGCCCGACGATGTCCCCCTTGTCCGCCTCCAGATTCACGGCGCGGAGGATCGGTTTGCGGTCCAGGGTGATGTGGAGCTGGTCCACGGTCAGTTTCATACGGTGTCCAGGCCCTTGTCGCGGCGCAGCAGCCACAGGAAGAAGGGGGCGCCGAGCAGGGCGGTGAGGATGCCCAGCGGCAGTTCGTTGGGGCGGGTGAGGGTGCGGGAGAGCAGGTCCACGAGGACCAGGTAATTGGCGCCCAGGAGTGCCGTCAGAGGCAGCAGGCGTCGGTGGTCGGCACCCACGGTCATGCGGACCAGGTGCGGGATCATCAGGCCGACGAAGCCGACGCCGCCCGCGACGGCGATGACGGTGCCGGTGAGCAGGGCGCTGATCACGAGCAGGGCGGCCCGCAGCCGGTTGACGTCGACACCGAGCGCGGTCGCGGACTCGTCGCCGGCCAGCAGGGCGTTGAGGCGACGCCCGAACAGGGTCAGCAGGACCGTGCTCGCGAGAACCACCACGGCGACGGTGGGCAGTTGGCTCCACTGGGCGCCGGCGACGCTGCCCAGCATCCAGAACATCACGGTCCGCAGCTCGGTCGGGGTCGCCATCAGCTGGACGAAGCTGGTGACCGACAGCAGGACGTATCCGACCGCGACCCCGGCCAGGACCAGACGGGTCGGTGCCAGCCGGCCCCGCCGCTGCCCCAGCGCGAAGACCAGTGCCCCGGCCGCCAGGGCACCGACGAAGGCCGCGCCCGAGACGCCGAGTCCGCCCAGTCCGGCGAGCGCGGCACCGCCGAGGGTGATGACCAGCACGGCGCCCAGGGAGGCGCCGTAGGAGAAGCCGAGGACGACCGGGTCGGCGAGCGGGTTGGAGACCAGGGTCTGCAACACGGCCCCGGCCACGGCCAGGCCCGCGCCGACCAGGGCGGCCAGGGCGACGCGGGGGGCCCGGAAGGTCCACACGATCTGGTCGAGGGCCGGATCGCCGGTGGCTCCGCGGCCGGTGAGGTGGTGCAGGAGGATCCTCCACACCTCATCCACCGGGATGTTCACCGCGCCGATGCTGACCGCCACCACCATCATGGCGACGAGGACGGCGAGGAGCCCGAGGACGCCCAAGGGCAACCGCAGCCGGCTCAGAACCTGTCGGGGTGCAGCACCTTCGCGATCTTCTCGACGGCCAGGTCGTTGCTCGGACCGAGGTACATCGAGTCCGACAGCGCCACGTACGTGTTGTTCCTCGCGGCCGGCCACTGGGGGAACTCCTTCAGCAGTTTCTCGGCGTAGGCCGCCGGGTCCGGGTCGTTGTAGCCGATGACGACGAGCGCGTCGACATCGGTGGCGGCCACCTTCTCCTTGCTGAGGTCGGCGAAGGAGGTCGCGGAGGCGTTCTCGAAGGCGTTGGAGCCGCCGGCCTCGGCGAGGATGTCGTTGTAGATGCCCTTGGCGACGACCGAGCTGAAGTCGTTTCCGCCCATGGCCATGTTGGAGAACAGGACCATGACCTCGGGGCGCTTCTCGCCCTCGACCCTGGCGGAGACCTCGTCGATGTGCCGCTCGGAGGCGGCGACGATCTTCTCGGCCCGGGCACTCCTGCCGAAGACCTTGCCCAGGTCGCGCAGCAGGGTGTAGCTGTCGGCGATGGTCATCCTCGAGGTGTCCTGGTCGCAGCCCTGCGGGGAGACGTAGGTGTGGGCACCGACCTGCTTCAGCTGCTCGCGGGTGGCGAAGCCGTTCTTCTCGTCGAAGCCGTACGACGTCGTCGACAGCACCAGGTCCGGGCGGAGCCCGATCATCGCCTCGCGCGGGATGTCGTAGGCGTCGTTGAGCTCGACGTCACCGGTGGGCAGCTTCTCGATGGCGTCGGCGCGGCCCGCGACCTCGGACATCCCGTAGGTCTGCTGGTTGGCGACGATGCGGTCGCCGACGCCGAGGGCGAGCAGGGTGGAGACCTCGGCGACCGAGGCGCCGTTCATGACGACGACTCGGCCGGGTTCCCCGGTGAACTTCTCGGAGACTCCGCAGCTCTCCAGGGTCACCGGATAGCCGGAGTTCGCGGCGCCCGCGGCCGCCTCGCCTCCGTCGCCGTCCGCGGGGTCCGTCGAGGAGCCGCAGGCCGCCGTGACCAGACAGAGGGCGCCGGCCAGGGCGATCGCGGCGGGCCGTTTCTTCGGCATGCGGGCTCCTTGGAGCGGGGTGCTCGTGAGGCGACGGGTTCTGTTGCAGTAGTCGGGGTACCGAGCCCATGAGTTCCCGGTGACTACGCACTTCCTCAACGGAGTTGAGAGCCCTGCGCGCGCTGTCGCCGTCTGAGCGCCTCAGATGCCGACGAGGGCGCCGGTGCCGGAGTTCACCGCTCGGCACCGGCGCCCTCGTCGCTGGTTCAGGCCGCCTGCAGGGCAGGCCGCTCCGACTCGTCCAGAAGGTCCATCAAGGCCGACCGGGCCCGTGCTACGCGGGAGCGGACCGTGCCGACGGGGCAGTCGCTGACCTCGGCCGCCTCCCCGTAAGGCAGGCCCACCAGCTGGGTGAGGATGAACGCCTCACGACGTTCGTCCGGCAGCGACTCCAGCAGGTCGAGCAGCGCGATGCCGTCGTCGAAGCCGGGCAGGTCCCGCGGCTGCGCGTTCTCGACGGCCAACTGCCAGTCCGGTACATCGGACAGGCGGGGCCGGGCGGAGGCGTACCGGTAGCTGTCGATCACCGCGCGGCGGGCGATGGACAGCAGCCAGGAGCGGGCCGAGGAGCGGCCCTCGAACCGGTGCAGGCTGCCGAGCGCGCGCAGGAACGTGTCCTGGGCGAGGTCGTCGGCGGCCTGCGGGTCACCGCAGAGGTGGGCGACATAGCGCGTCACGTCGAGGTGCAGGGCGCGTACGAAGTGCTCGACCGCGTCCGCGTCACCTCCGCGGGCGGCGAGCGCCCACGCGGTTATCGACTCGTCCATCGACATCGCCGCGTCGTGGTTCTCGCGCGCGGCCGACAGGGCAGAAGTGATCACTTGGTGTCCTTCTCGGTCATCCGTGATCCGGACCGGGCGCATGGAGAGCGCAGGCGGTCCGGTGCGTGGGGAGACGGCCGTACGGCACCCTGTGAGGGCGGCGTACGGCCAAGGCCCGAGGCGCCTCAGGGGCGGCCTCGGGGATACCGGCTGTCGTCAGGCGACAGCGGTCCCCACGGGCGGACCCCGAGAAGTGATCGCATGGACGAGGAAGAGCCGCGGGACCCGGTCCGAGGAAGGCCGGCGCGCACGGACACGTGGACGCTCGGAGGGAAGGGGCAGAGCGGCGAGCAGCAGCCGCAGCGGTGCGGCCAGCCAACCGGCCACGGCCCGCAGGATGCGGAAGGCGGCCCGCTCGCCGTACGCCAGCCACAGCCCGCACAGCGACGCGGCCAGCAGGTGGGCGGCGAGCATGCCGAAGGACGTCGAGCCGGTCATGGTGGGGCCCGCGTGATCCGTGTACCTCGTATCCATGGAGTCCATGGAGTGCATGTGCATCGACCCCATGTGCATGGCGCCCATGTCCATCGACCCCATGTCGTGCCCCGTGGAACCCCCGCCCCCGGTCGCCGACTGGGCGAGCGAGAAGGCCGAGTGCAGTCCGGCCTGTGCGGCGACCACGACAATCACGATCAACGGCAGCCCGCGTTCACGGCCCGCCAGGCACCAACCCACGCCGCCGGTCACGACCGTTCCGGCCACCAGCGCCCACACCGGGACGTCACTGCCGGACATCAACGCGTGGCCCAGGGCGGCGAGCAGCACACAGACGGCCGCGAACACCGCGGCCCGTACTGTGCGAGAACACCACCCTGCAGTCATGGCGCCTCATCCTCGCATCCGGCCACGGGTCGTCACACAGGGGTACGGATATCGCCCCCGCTTCGCTCACACCGGATGACTACCACCCCCGGGCGGGCGATACGCCCGGTCGCGAACGCGACCGGACCACCACCGCGCGTACCCCGACGCCCGGCTCGGGAGTGTCAGCGCGAGGACTGAAGAGGACTGAAGAGGGGCGAGGGCGGTCAAGGTGACCTGTGCGACGGGCATGCCTCGGCCGATCGGGACGGGCCCGAGGACCTCTCGACCGGGCATGCCCGGGCACGCTCAGCTGTACGGGCGACAGGAACGCCGCATGCGCGGCCCCCGAGTCGGCGGTGCGCCGGGGTCAGTCACCCTCCGCCGGGACCACGACCAGGAACGCGTCCGACTTCAAGTCCATGACGACCGTAGCCGGTTCACCCTGCTCGCGGCGCTTGGCCGCGTACTCCTCCGCCGGCCACGATCCGCGCGGAGCTCCCGCTGAAAACCGCTCCAACACCTTCGCGCCCATAGCGGCAGACACCTCCAGCATCGATCTTCGACTCTGAACGACGAGCGAGCGTCGTACCAATCCGCTTGCCCGTAACCGACGTGTCCATGCCCTGCTGAACCGAACCCGTATGGCGAAGCCGGTCACTTGGAGGCGGCCGCCGGGCTCTCCGCGGACGCGGGGAACGCGCCGGCCCCGGGCCACCACGCGACGGCCCCGAGATCGCGGACCAGGGCGGGTACGAGCAGCGAGCGCACGACCAGGGTGTCGAGGAGCACCCCGAACGCGACGATGAAGGCGATCTGCGCCAGGAAGGCCAGCGGGATCACCCCGAGCGCGGCGAACGTCGCCGCGAGCACCACGCCGGCCGAGGTGATCACGCCCCCGGTGCCGACCAGACCGCGCAGCACTCCTTGGCGCACCCCGTGCCGCAAGGACTCCTCCCGCACCCGCGACATGAGGAAGATGTTGTAGTCGACGCCGAGGGCGACGAGGAACACGAAGCCGTACAGCGGCACGGACGGATCGGTGCCGCCGAAGCCGAACACGTGCGGGAAGACGAGGGCCGAAACGCCCAGCGTGGCGCAGTAGTTGAGCGCTACGGTGGCCACCAGCAGGGCGGGCAGCAGCAGGGAGCGCAGCAGGACGGTCAGGATCACGAGGATGATCACGAGGACCACGGGGACGATGACGGTGCGGTCCCTTTCGGCCGTCCGAAGGGTGTCGTACTGCTGGGCCGTGTAGCCGCCGACGAGGGCGTCCGCGCCGGACACCGCGTGCAACGCCGTGCGCAGCCGGGCCACGGTCTCCTTGGCGGCGTCGCTGTCGGCGGCGGACACCAGCGTGACGTCGACGCGTACCCGCCCGTCGACGACCAGCGGGTCACCGCCGGGCCGCCCGGACTTCGTGACGCCCGCCGCCGCGGCGACTCCTTCGGTGGAGAGGGCTGTCCGGACGACCCGGTCGAGGCGGTCGGCGTCGGCGATGACGACGGTGGGGTTGCCGGAGCCGCCGGGGAAATGCCGGGCGAGCGTCTGCTGCGCGGTCACGGAGGGCGCCCCGTCCACGAAGGTCTCGGCGAGCGGGACGCCTCGGGAGCTGAGCGCGGGGGCGAAGGCGGCGCAGGCCAGCAGTCCCGCGAGGCTCACGGCCCACACCTTGCGGGGCGCGCGGTCGACCAGGGCGGCGACGCGCCGCCAGACACCCTGGCCGGCGGTCGTGGGGCGCGGGGCGGCCGGCCAGTACGCGGAGCGGCCCAGCAGGACGAGCACCGCGGGCAGGAAGGTCAGCGAACTGAGCACGGCGCAGCCGATGCCGATCGCGCCGACCGGCCCGAGCGCGCGGTTGTTGGTGAGGTCGCTGATGAGCAGGGCGAGCAGCCCGAGGGCGACGGTGGCGGCGCTGGCCACGATCGCGCCCCATGATTGCCGCAGCGCGGCCCGCGCGGCCGCGAACCGGTCGGTGCGCTCGGCCAGTTCCTCTCGGTAGCGCGCCGTGAGCAGCAGGGCGTAGTCGGTGGCGGCGCCGATGACCAGGATGGACAGGATGCCCTGGACCTGGCCGTCGACCCTGACGACGTCGTGGTCGGCGAGCACGTAGACCACGGCGCAGGCGAGGCCGAGCGCGAAGACGGCCCCGAGGATGATCACGAGGGGCAGCAGCACGCTGCGGTAGACGAGCAGCAGGATGACCAGGACGGTGACCAGGGCGACGGCCAGGAGCAGCCCGTCGATGCCGGCGAAGGCCTCGGACAGGTCCGCCTGGGTCGCGGCGGGGCCGGCGAGCCGGACGGTGCTGCCGGGGACGCGCTCGGCGGCCGCACGGACGCGGTCGAGGGTGTCGGGCAGCCGGTCGCCGAGGCCGGGGCTGAGCTGTACGACGCCTTGCAGGGCCTTGCGGTCCTTGGAGACGAGCGCGGGTGACACGTCCCCGACCACGCCCGGCAGGTCGCCGAGGGAGGCGAGCGCGCGTCCGGCCGTGGTCCGGCGGTCCTGGACCGGGCCGCCCCGCTCGTCGGTCCAGACGACGATCACCGGAAGCGACTCGTCCTGCCGGAAGGCCCGCTGGGCGGCGATGACCTCGGTGGATTCGGCGCTGCGCGGCAGGAAGGCGGCCTGGTCGTTGGTCGCGACCTCGCCGAGCCGTCCGGCGTAGGGGCCCAGGACGCCGCCGATGCCGAGCCAGACGACGAGCAGAAGGAGCGGCACGAGGAATCGGCCTCGGCGCGGGGTGAGGGACATGGTTCTCCCGGTCGATGAACAGGTATCTCAACAATAAACAATCTCAATCATTGAGCTTTCTGCGGGGAGGGCGTCCCTGGATGCAGCTGATGCGAAGTTCCTGGGGTCTGGAGGACTTCAGGCCCCGGAGGGTCTGAGCGTCGACATCTCCTCGTTCATCGCCGCGAGGAAGCGGGCCGCCACGGCGAGTTCCTCCTCCGTGAAGCGCGCGCGAGCCTGCTCGGCGGCCCTGGCGAGAGGACGGAAGTAGGTGCGGGCCGCGACCCTGGCGTCGGAGGCGTAGTACAGGTGCACCACCCTCCGGTCGCTGCTCTCCCTGACACGACGGATGTGACCGGCGCCCTCCAGCCGGTCCAGACAGGCGGTGACGGCTCCGGAGGTCAGCCCGAGGTGGGCGCGCAGCCGTCCCGGCGTCATCGGTCCGTCGGCGTCCAGGATCGCCGCCAGCGCCTGCACATCGGTGGCGTGCAGTCCGTGCTCCCCGGCGAACCCGTGGACCAGACGGTTGATCTCGCCGTTCATCCGCCGCAGCTGCACGGCGAGCGATTGAAGATCGGTCCCCGTGGGAACCGTGGAAGGTCCGGCCGTCGTCGCGCGCTGGTCCGGGTCGTCTGCTGTGGCCACGCGAGCAGCCTATAGAAACGACCGCATCCGTTACGGCTCAGCCGGTGGAAGTGATCACAGGGGGGACGTCGACACGGAGGACCGAGGACAGATGAACGCCGAGGACACCGGACCCGGGCTGCGCTGCCTGGTGACGGGCGCTACGGGATACATCGGAGGCCGGCTCGTCCCCGAGCTGCTGACCGAGGGGCACCGGGTGCGCTGTCTGGCCCGGTCCCCCGGCAAACTGCGCGACCATCCCTGGGCCGGCGAGACGGAAGTGGTGCGCGGAGACGTCCTGGACAGCGCCGCGGTCGCCGAGGCCATGCGCGGGATCGACGTCGCCTACTACCTGGTCCACGCGCTCGGCACGGGCGCCACCTTCGAGGAGACCGACCGGCGCGCGGCCCGGATCTTCGGCGAGCAGGCCCGCGCCGCGGGAGTACGGCGCATCGTCTACCTGGGCGGGCTCACCCCGAAGGGCGTGCCGGAGCGGGAATTGTCGCCGCATCTGCGGTCGCGGGCCGAGGTGGGCCGGATCCTGCTGGCCTCCGGGGTGCCCACCACCGTCCTGCGGGCGGCGGTCGTCATCGGCTCGGGCTCGGCGTCCTTCGAGATGCTGCGCTATCTGACCGAGCGGCTGCCGGTGATGGTGACACCGAGCTGGGTGCGCACCCGGATCCAGCCCGTGGCGGTGCGGGACGTGCTGCGCGCTCTCGTCGGGAGCGCGCGGATGCCGGCCGAGGTCAACCGCACGTTCGACATCGGCGGGCCGGACATCCTCACGTACCGGGAGATGATGAATGGGTACGCGGCCGTCGCGGAGCTTCCGCGGCGGATCATCCTTCCCGTGCCCGTGCTCACCCCCGGCCTGTCCAGTCACTGGGTCGGACTGGTGACACCCGTACCGGCCGCCATCGCGCGACCGCTCGCCGAGTCCCTGCGTCACGAGGTCGTCTGCCACGAGCACGACATCGCCCGGTACGTGCCCGATCCACCCGGTCACCCCCTCGGCTTCGACGAGGCGGTGCGTCTGGCCCTCCAGCGGGTCCGCGACGCACAGGTGGTGACGCGCTGGTCCTCGGCGTCGTTCCCCGGTGCCCCCAGCGACCCGCTGCCCACCGACCCCGACTGGGCCGGCGGCAGCCTGTACACGGATGTGCGGGAGCTGCCCGTGGACGCCTCGCGCCCGGACCTGTGGCGGGTCATCGAGGGGATCGGCGGGGACAACGGCTGGTACTCCTTCCCGTTGGCCTGGGCCGTGCGCGGGCGCCTGGACCGGCTGGTGGGCGGAGTCGGGCTGCGCCGGGGGCGCCGTGACGCGGCGCGGCTGCGGGTCGGCGACTCCCTGGACTTCTGGCGGGTGGAGGAGATCGAGCCGGGGCGTCTGCTGCGACTGCGGGCCGAGATGCGGCTGCCCGGCCTCGCCTGGCTGGAGATGTGCGCGGAGACCGACGACGACGGTCGCACCCGCTACCGCCAGCGGGCGCTGTTCCATCCGCGCGGTCTGCTCGGACACGCGTACTGGTGGAGCGTCTCGCCCTTCCACGCCGCGGTGTTCGGCGGGATGGCCCGCAACATCGCACGGACCGCGGCCCGCACTCCGGCCGCCTCCGCGCGCCGTCCCTCCCCCACCGGCTGACCGCCCCGCACCCCACCCCTCCCCGGAGCTCGCACCATGACCGTCTCGATCGTCCTGTTCACCGCCGACCTGCGCCTCCACGACCATCCGCCGCTGCGGGCCGCGCACGAGGCCGATCAGGTGATCCCCCTGTTCGTGCGCGACCGGGGGGTGACCGGCGCCGGGTTCACCGCGCCGAACCGGCTGGCCTTCCTCGCCGACTGTCTGCGGGACCTCGACGCGGGGTTGCGCCGACGGGGCGGCCGCCTGGTGATCCGCTCCGGTGACGTCGTCGAGGAGGTGTGCAAGGTGGCCGACGAGACGGACGCCGACGAGGTGCACATGGCGGCCGATGTCAGCGCCTACGCGCACCGCCGCGAACAGCGGCTCAGACGCGCGTTGGAAGCGGAGGGCCGACGGCTCCACGTCCACGAGACGGTCACCTCGGCGGTCGCGCCGGGCGCGGTGGCCCCGGCCTCCTCGGACCACTTCGCCGTCTTCACCCCGTACTTCCGGCACTGGGCCGGCGTACGGCTGCGCGAGCCCGTCGCGGCCCCGCGCGCGGTACGGGTCCCGGACGGCATCGGCTCGGAGCAACTGCCCGATCGCGGCGGACTGTCGGGCCTCTCGGAGGGGCTGGCGACCGGCGGGGAGGAGGAGGCCCGGGCCCGTATGACGTCCTGGCTGCGCAGCGGCATCGCCTCGTACGAGGACCGCCACGACGACCTGGCCGGGGATGCCACCTCGCGCTTCTCGCCGCATCTGCACTTCGGCACCCTGTCCCCGGTCGAACTGGTCCACCGGGCGCGCAAGGCGGGAGGGCCGGGCGCCGAGGCCTTCGTACGACAGCTCGCCTGGCGGGACTTCCACCGGCAGGTCCTCGCGGCGCGCCCGGCCGCCGCCACGGCCGACTACCGCACGAAGCACGACCGTTGGCGGTCCGAGGAGTCGGCACGCGAGGACGTCGAGGCCTGGCGGAACGGGCGCACCGGCTTCCCGGTCGTCGACGCGGCGATGCGCCAGTTGCGGCACGAGGGCTGGATGCACAACCGCGGCCGGCTGCTCACCGCGAGCTTCCTCACCAAGACGCTGTACGTCGACTGGCGCGTCGGCGCCCGGCACTTCCTGGAGCTCCTGGTCGACGGTGATGTGGCGAACAACCAGCTCAACTGGCAGTGGATGGCGGGCACCGGCACCGATTCCCGTCCCAACCGGGTGCTCAACCCGGTCACCCAGGCCAAGAGGTACGACCCGGACGGCGCGTACGTCCGGCGCTGGGTGCCCGAACTGGCGGGCCTGGACGCCCCTTCGGTGCACGAGCCGTGGAAGCTGCGCGGCCTGGACCGGGCGGCGATCGACGACTATCCGGACCCGGTGGTCGGCCTGTCCGACGGCCTGGCCCGGTTCAAGCGGGCCCGCGGACTGGACTGAAGCGAGCCCGCACCGCCGTGTGGGCGTCAGTGCCGTTCGCCGGTGCCCGCGGTCGCGATCGCTCCGGACAGGATCGCGACCGCGTCCTGCAGGGTCGTCGGCCGCGGCAGTTCCCGCGCCGCCGGTCCTGACCAGCCGGGTCCGCCCACCACCACCAGGGGCTGCCGCCGGGCGCCCTTGACCCCCCATGAGGTGTCGGCGACATGGCGGGCCAGGGGCAGGCTGGCGGTGGACCGTGCCTGCGCCCAGAGGAACACCGCCACGGGACCCAGGCGCTGTACGGCGGTGGTGAGCGCCTCTCCGGGCACCGCCGCGCCGAACATCCTGGTGGGCAGGCCGAGTTCACACAGCGCGGCGTTGAGCGCCTCGATCGCCAGGGTGTGCTGTTCACCGGGCACGCAGGCCAGGACGACCGGCCCGGTGGCGGGGGCCGTGCGCTGCGGTGCGCCGGACGGTGTGCACCGGCGCAGCGCGGTCGACACATGCCAGGACAGCAGATGCTCGACCTCCACGTAACGGTCGTCGGCGGACGCCCACTTGCGCCCCACCGCGTGCAGCGTGGGCACCATCACCTCCTGCCAGGCGCCGGTGATTCCGTACTGTTCCACGGCGGCCTCGAGCTGTCGCTCGACGGCGGGGGCGTCGAGTCGCACGGCGGCTCGCGCGAGCCCCCGGCACTCCTGGCGTACGTCGCCGAGCGGCAGTGTGCCCGCCGCCCGCGAACGCGGACGGGGCTGTTCGGGGACGTCGACGACGGGCGGTGGGGAGCCCGTCGCCCGCCGGGCGAGGTGGGCGGCCTCGGCCGGCGGCACCCCCGACGAGGTCAGTCGGCACATCCTCTCCAGCACCTCGACGTCTCCGGGAGACCAGCGACGGTGGCGTCCGTCGGCGCGCACGGCGGGCCCGATGCCGTACCGGCGGTCCCAGGAACGCAGCGTGGTGGGCGAGACCCCCAGACGCCGGGCCAGCGCACCGGTCGTCAAGGGCACGTCGGCGGTCTCCGAGAGGGGTCCCGGTGGGGCCTGGGGCCCTGGCTCGACCGGCGGCTCAGTCATGGGGCGACTATACGACGCAGAATCGATGCAAGTTGATGACCTTGCTCGACCGCTTCCACGATGGTGACAGGACGCGTCCGGAAGACGCCGACGAGTGAGGAGCGGTCGCCATGAGCCAGCAGCGGAACGCCGCACTCCCGTCCGCCACCGCACCCCTGTGGGCGCCGGTGGAGGAGTCGTACGCCGACGAGGAGCTCGCCCGGGGTCTGGTGGCCGGCGACGAGGCATGCCTGGAAGCGGCCTATCGCCGGTGGTCGACGCTGGTGCACACACTCGCCTGGCGTTCCCTCGGGGACCTCAGGGAGGCCGAGGACGTGACCCAGCAGGTGTTCCTGGGGGTGTGGCGGGGCCGCGGCGGATTCCGCCCCGAGCGGGGCGCGTTCGGCGGCTGGATCATCGGCATCACCAGGCGGAAGATCGCCGACGCGCTCACCGCCCGGACCCGCCGCACCGACCTCGTCGCCGCCGTCGGCGCCGCCCTGCCGCTCAAGGATCCTTCCGCACGACAGCCCGAGTCGGTCCTGGACCGGGCCCTCGTCCGCCAGGAGCTGGCGAAGCTGCCCTCGGCACAGCAGAAGGTCCTGAAGCTGACCTTCTACGAGGACCTGACCCAGGCGCAGATCGCGGAGTGCACCGGCTGGCCGCTGGGCACGGTCAAGAGCCACGCGCGGCGCGGACTTCACCTGCTGCACCGGCGCCTGCGCGACGAGGCATTCGACTGAACGCCTCCGCGGCCGGGCGCACACCCTTTCGACGCAGAAACGTTGCATGTATGAAGCACACGGCCGTCGACGTCTACGGACCCGTCCCTGCATCCACCGCCGGGACCGCTCCAGAAGAAGGAACATGTCGCGGAATCGGCCGACCGGGTCGCACCGGCCGGATCGCCCCCTCCGATTCCTCGACAGCCTCCGGGGAGAGTCGGTGCTCCCCGGGGGCCGTCGCCTCCCCGCCTCACCACTCCGCCCGGACATCTCCCCGCATGTCATACCGGACCGGCTGACCTCTACACATAAGGGAGAAATAAGCGCATGATGTATCTGCGCGGCGCTTACCGCACACCGCACAAGACGCGGTTCGGCCTGTGAGTCAAAGGAGACGAATCATGGCCAACGTCTCGCCCACCCGAGGTGACATCACCAGCCACCCTGACGCTTCCGAAATGCGGGCGCGGTACGCCCGCATGCTCGGCGGCCGCGATGTGGCACTCGTGGACGGACCGGTGTTCCTGCTCGGTCTGTACTGCGCCGTATCCCCCTGGATACTCCACTACACGACGAGCCAGCCCGCCCTGGTGCCCCACAACCTGATCGTGGGCATCGCGATCGGCCTGCTGGCCCTCGGGTTCACCCAGACCCCGGAACGCATGTACGGCCTCAGCTGGGCCTTCTGCGCGGTCGGTCTGTGGATGATCGTGTCGCCGTGGATCGTCGGCGACAGCCCGGACGCCGGCGTCATCCTGAACAACATCATCATCGGTGCCCTGGCCGTCGTCCTGGGGCTGATGTGCACCGTCACCGCGGCGAAGAGCGTCCCCAGGGCCTAGGGACACCCGGAGAGGAAGCGACCCCGGCCGGTCCGCGCACCGCGGGCCGGCCGCTCCGTGTCACGGCACCAGCCACGGCTCCTGCGGGAGCGGACTGCCGGTCTCCAGCAGCGACTTGAGGTTGGACAGCACCGCCGCCCAGCCGGAGGCCGCCGCGGCACGCTCGCTGTCGTCGGCCAGGTTCTCGTGGGTGACGGTGAGACGGACGATGCCGCCGTGCTGCCGGATGTCGAAGGTGACCCGGGAGTACTTGTCGTCCCGGCCCTCATCCTCGGGCGCGGCCCAGCTGGTGACGAGGCGGGTGGGACGCTCACTCTCCACGACGGTGCCGACGACGTCGGCGACGCCGGAACCGTCCGTGCGCACATGCTCCCAGCGGGACCCCTGCTTCCAGTCGGAGACATTGCTGTGCCCCCAGTAGGCCGCGGTGAGGTCGGCGTCGGTCAGGGCGTCCCAGACCCTCTCGGGTGTGCTCTCGATGTAGGTGACGTACACGAACGCGGGCTTGTCGCTCATGGCTTCCTCGGCTCGTCGCTTCACGGCCCCGAGCGCGCTCAGGCGCGGGCGCTCGAACTTGTCGATCCACCGCTCCTGGATCTCATGGAGCGGGACCGGATTGAGGTAGTGCAGCTTCTCCCGCCCCTGCCGCACCGTGCTGACCAGGTTGGCCGCCTCCAGGAGGGCCAGGTGCTGGGTCACCGACTGACGCGTCATGGCGATGCGCTCGCACAGCTCGCCGAGCGTCTGGCCGTTGTGCTCGTGCAGCCGGTCCAGCAGCCGTCTGCGGGTGTCGTCGGCCAGCGCCTTGAAGACCTTGTCCATTCCCGGGTCACCCTCTGATCGCACACTCCACGTTATGCAGGCATTTACTTGCATGTCAAGGCGGCACGACCGGCGGTGGAAACCGGCCGGACTGTACGGGCCACCCGGGGGCATCCGGACTACTGCGGGGGTCTTGAGAAAAGGGGCGGAGATGGAGATCTCGGGCATCATCAGCGCGATCGTGATCGGCATCGTCATCGGTGTGCTGGGCCGACTCGTGATCCCGGGCCGGCAGCGCATCGGGATCCTGCTGACCATCGTCGTCGGCATCGTGGCCGCACTGCTCGGCTCGGCGATCGCCGCGGGGTTCGACGTGGCCGACACCAAGGGAATCGACTGGGTCGAGTGGCTCATCCAGATCGGTCTCGCCGCGCTCGGCGTCGCCGCTCTGGACCGGTCGAGGCCGAGGGCGCGCCGCTGACCGTGTGCGGCGGGTTCGGCCAGTGGACGGGCCCGGCGAGCAAGCGGGCGCGGCAAGTCCGACGGGCACGGTGGGCGCGGTCCGCGGCACCGAAATCCCGTTGCGGGCGTGGTCCGGCGGTGGTTTGCTTCTGCGGCCCACCGCCGCACCCGACCCTGACGGAGCCCCGTTGACCCCGCGCATCATCCCGCTGGCCGACCCTGAACCCGGCTCTGCCAGCCGCCGTCTGGCCTGGCTGGCCGCGGCACCCGACGGAGCACCGGCCGGGTCCGCCTTCCTGCGGCTGTTCACGAAGGCCGGGCAGGAGCATCTCGCGGAACTGGAGATCGCCGTGCACGGCGCCGAGCGGCGGCGGGGCGTCGGCACCCTCCTGCTGGAGGCCGCCGTGGCCACGGCGCGGGCCGAGGGGCGACGGTCCATCGTCGCGCAGGCCGAACAGGACTCCCCCGCCGACCGGTTCCTGGCGGCCCGGGGCTTCCGCCCGGTGCTCTCCCTGACCTACGCCAGACTTGCGCTGGCCGCGGCGGACGTCACCTCGGCGAAGGAACAGCCTTGCCCCGGCTACGAGTTGACCGAGTGGGACGGCATCGTGCCGGACGAACTCGCCCAGTCGTACGCCGACTCACGGCGCGCCATGGACGACATGCCGATGGAAGGCACCGACTACGGCACGGTCGTCTGGGACGTGGAGCGGGTGGTCGCCGCGGCCGAGGCGGTCGCGCGGCGCGGTGAACTGCTGCACACCGTCGCCGCGGTGGACACGGCGAACGGGTCGGTCGTCGGCTTCTCCGAACTCGTCGTGCCGGGCGACGGCCGGGGCGACGGACAGCACTACGGTACGGCGGTGCTGCCGGAGCACCGCGGCCGTGGCCTCGCCCGCTGGATGAAGGCGGCGTCGATCCGCCGGGCCCGTGAACGGCACCCGGAACTCGCCGGGTTGCTCACCGACACCGCGAACAGCAACGCGCCCATGCTCGCCGTCAACGAGGCCCTCGGCTACGTGCCCACCCACAAGGCGGTGGAGTACCAGCTAGACCTGTGAGGCACGCAGCGCGGCCACGCCCTCGCGGCAGGACGGGTACACCGGCGACCAGCCCAGTTCCCGCTCGGCCTTGGCGATGGACACCCGCAGCGTCGCCGCGACCACCACCTGCGCGTAGGACATCGGCCGCATCAGCCACATCGGTACGGTCATCGGCTTCGGCAGGCCGAACTCCTCGGACACGCATTCGAGATACCCCCGGAACCCCATGGGGGTGCGGTCCGCGATGTTGTACGCCTGTCCCGGGCGGCCCTTGTCGACGGCGGCGGCCATGGCGCGGCCCGCGTCGGCGAGTTCGATCCACGGCAGGACCCGGCCGTGGTCGGCGGGGGCGGGCAGTTGCCGCTTGCGCAGCATCGGCACCAGGTTCTCGGTGCCGCCGGGGCCGTAGAAGGCGCCGTAGCGCAGCGCGATGCCCTCGAGCCCCTCGGCCTCGAAGGTCAGCCGCTCCTTGGTGCGCATGCCGTCGAGGTGCCGTTCCAGCTCCGGGTCGTTGCCGCGCGGGCCGAAGGTGTCGTCCTCGGTGAGTTCCCGGTCGCCGTGGTCGCCGTAGCCGTACCCGAAGACCATCGACTCCGACACGAAGCGGCGGGCCCCGGCGGCCTGGGCGGCCTCGATCAGGTGCGCGGTGCCCTCGATGCGCAGTGCGTCGGTGGCGTACATGTCGCGGTGCCGCATGGGCGGCTTGCTCAGGGCCGTCGCCGCGTGGATCACGGTGTCGAAGCGGTGGCCGTCGACGCCGCGCAACACGGCGTCGCGGTCCAGGAGGTCGGCCTGGATGTCGCTGCCCGGCCTGCGGCCGAGCCCGGTGACCTTGTGGCCCGCCTCCGTGAGGGCTCGGCTGATCTGGCGGCCGAGGGCTCCGCTGGCGCCTGCGAGGAGGATGCTCTGGTTCATCGTCATGCCCTTGCGACGGATCGGGTGGCCGCGGATGTGACATCCCCCCGGAGTGTGGTCCGCGTCACGGTGTGTACAGGTACGGAGTGGTCGTGCTCAGCGGCTCGAAGCCGAGCCGCTCCAGGATGGGGCGGCTGGCCGGCATGGCATCCACCTGAAGATAGCGGTACCCGCGCTCCACCGCCTCACGGGCGCGCACGGCGACCAGGGCGCGGTAGATACCACGGCCGCGCCAGGCCTCGACGGTGCCGCCGCCCCACAGACCGGCGAACCGGGTGCCCGGCACCAGCTCCATCCGGGCCGCGCTGACCGGGGTGTCCCCGGCCAGGGCGACGACGGCGACCACGCTGTCCGGGTCGGCGGTGAGCTGGGCGAGCAGCTGGTGGCGCAGCCGGGTGCTGTCGGTGCCGAAGGCCGCCTCGTGCACGTCCGCGACGAGGTCGACGCCCGCCCGGTCGGTGACGGGCAGGACGCGGACGCCCTCGGGCGGCTCGGCGTCGAGGGTCAGGTCGGCGACCTCGCCGATCATCAGGGTCTCCTCCGGCTGGGCGGTGAACCCCGCCGCCCTGAGCCGCTGTCCGAGGTCGACCGGCAGGTCGTGCCCGTAGAGCTTCCATTCGAACTCTCGACCGAGCCCGGAGAAGTACGAGATCTGCTCGGCGATCGCCGCGTCCGCGCCGCCGGCGTCCAGGCCGGACCAGACCACGCCGTTCCAGCCCTGCTCGGAGGAGACCTGGCGGACCACCTTGCCGACCCGCTCGATCCGGGACT
Organism: Streptomyces sp. NPDC087859; assembly: GCF_044742595.1. Taxonomy (NCBI): domain Bacteria; kingdom Bacillati; phylum Actinomycetota; class Actinomycetes; order Kitasatosporales; family Streptomycetaceae; genus Streptomyces; species Streptomyces sp. NPDC087859. The sequence continues at coordinate 207,483 of NZ_JBIUUU010000008.1, forward strand.
CGGGGCTGTCCGGCCGTGCGCCTTCACGCATGTCCCGGTCGTACAGGGCGAGTACCGCGGTGTGATCCATGGATTCACTCCAGCATCAGGGAGCCCGTGCGGCAACACGTTTACGGGCCATCACCAGGAGGCTCGGGCGCCGCGCCTTCCTGGTCGCGCGCGGGCGGACATAGGGTGCCTGATCGAAGATCACACCGCCGGAAGGGTCGTACGTCATGGTCGTGAAGGACGCCGAGCTGCGATATCTGCGCCGCTGTGTGGAACTGGCCGCCGAAGCCCTGGAGGCGGGGGACGAGCCGTTCGGTTCGGTGCTGGTGGGAGCGGACGGCGAGGTGCTCGCCGAGGACCACAACCGGGTGGCCTCCGGGGACCGCACCCGCCACCCCGAGTTCGAGCTGGCGCGCTGGTCCGCGGCCCACATGACGCCCGAGGAGCGGGCGGCGGCGACCGTCTACACCTCCGGCGAGCACTGTCCGATGTGTTCGGCCGCCCACGCGTGGGTGGGCCTCGGCCGCATCGTCTATGTCGCCTCCTCGGAACAACTGGCCCAGTGGTTGAGCCAGTTGGGGGTTCCGGCGCCACCGGTGCGGACCCTGCCGGTGCGCGAGGTGGCGCCCGGGGTGGCCGTGGAGGGCCCGGTGCCGGCGCTCGCCGAGGAGGTGCACGCACTCCACCGGCGCTTCCACCAGGGGTGACGCCCACGGTCTCGGCCTTCTCCCGACGTATGGCACCGGCCGGGGACGGTCCCGCTCGCCGCGGTGGCCGACGGGAGGCTCCGGCGTCCTGACGTGAGGGGCCGCGTGTGCTCGGCCGGTGTCGGCGGAGGCCCCACCGGTCATCACCCGGTGGGGCCTTCCGTCTCCGCGGGGAGCGGTCAGCGTTCCGACCGCGGGCGGAAGCGGCGGTACAGGGCGGCTCCGCCCAGCATCAGCGCGGCACTGCCCGCGACGGCGGGGAGGGTCTGGTCCGCTCCGGTGTGGGCGAGCGAGGACACGGGCCGCTTCGGCCCGGGCTCGTCGGCCTTCGGACCCGGGTGCGACTTCGGAGGGGCGGCCTCCGGCTCGGGTACCGGCTTCACGGGGGTCCCGGCGGCGGGCTGTTCGCCGGAGGTGTTGACGGACTCGTTGCCGGCGGCCGCGTTGCCGGCCCCCGCCACGCTCACACCGTTCCCGCTGACGTTCACCGGGAGGTGGACCGGAAGCTGGACACCGTTGCCGGAGACCACTCCCGGCGAATCCTTTCCGCTGCTCTGCGCGGCGGCGCCCGCGGGCGCCGGGCCGTTCTCGCCGCCCTCGTTCACACAGGTGTTGCCCGCGGCGGGGTTGAGGAGTCCCACCACGTTCACGGTGTTGCCGCAGGCGTTCACCGGGACATGCACCGGGAGCTGGATCGTGTTGCCGGAGACGACCCCGGGCGAGCCGGCCGTCTCGGCGTCCGCCGCGGAGTCGGCGTAAGCGGGCATCGCCACAGCCATCGCGCCGGACACGGCGGCGACGGCGATCACACCGTTTCGGGTAACCCGTTTCATAGGTTCCCTGCCTTCCAGAACATGGTTCGCGGGCACTCGCCCGCATGGCATAAAACGCAGGCGAACCATCCGAGTTATGGCTTATCGGCCTTTCACCCCATCGAGCGTCACGGTTGTCGAACTAGTCGTAAAACCGTCGAATGCGTACGGAGGGGCGCAGCGTAAGGCACTCCGCACCGGCCCGCCCGCCCGGAGGCGGCGCCTCCGGGCGCCGCTTATCGTGATCGAGGGCGCTGTTCTCGCGGTCCGCAGCGGGCGCCCCTGGAGGCATCGATGCTGGCCAAGCTGTCCACGCGGCGCTGCGTGATGACCGGAGCGGTCGGCCTCGCCCTGCTGGGCGGGGGGCTGCAGACGGCGACCACCCACCGCGAAGGCCCCGACCTCTCACGGTTCTACGACCAGAAGGTCAGGTGGTCGAAGTGCGAAGGCATGGAGGCCCCCAAGGATCTCCAGTGCGGCAAGGTCACGGTCCCCCTCGACTACGCCAGGCCCGCGTCGGGAACCCTTCAACTGGCCCTGGCCCGCTATCGGGCGACCGGGAAGCCGAGAGGTTCGGTGCTGCTGAACTTCGGCGGCCCCGGTGGCGCCGGGGTGAGTGAACTCGCCGCGAGCGGCAACGAGTTCATGGGGCTGGCCAAGGGCTACGACGTCGTGTCCTTCGATCCGCGCGGCGTCGGCCGGTCCTCGCCGGTCAGCTGCGGGGACGGCACCGACGAGGCGCTCGCGGCGACGGAGAGCGGCGGCGACCCGCAGGCCCTGCTGCGGCAGTTGAAGCGGGTCGCCGCCGCCTGCGCCGAGCACTCCGGCCCCGTCCTCCCGCACATCGGCACGGTCAACGCCTCCCGCGACATGGACGTGATGCGCGCGGCCCTCGGCGACAAGAAGCTCAACTACCTGGGCTTCTCCTACGGAACCCGGCTCGGCGCGGTCTACGCCGCTCAATTCCCGAAGAAGGTCGGCCGGTTGGTGCTCGACGGTGTGGACACGCTGACGGAGCCTCTCACCGAGCAGAGCAGAGTGGGTGCGGAGGGCCAGCAGATCGCGCTGGAGGACTTCATCGACTGGTGCACCGAGGACATCGCGTGCCCCTTCGGTCAGGACCCGCGCACGGCCCGGGAGCAGGTCGTCCGGCTCGTCGACTCGCTCGACCAGGATCCGGTGCCGTCCGACTGGGGCTACGACTTCACCGGCCAGGACCTCGTGGGCGCCATCGCACAGGCCCTCTACAGCAGGGAACTGTGGCCTTTGCTGGAGCGGGCCCTGGCCCAGCTCGTCGAGGACGGGGACACCCGGGGCATCGAGGCGTTCGCGTCGGGCGGGATCACGCTCCCCGGCCGCGCGAAGAGCGACGGCGAGCTGGCCGACGGGGACGAGGTCCCGCTGGACAACCTGTCGGCGGCGCTGATGGCGATCAACTGCGCGGACGACCCCGACCGGCCCACCGCCGACGAGATCACCCGCGGCCTCGGCCGTCTGCGCGCCGAGTACGAGGACGCCTCCCCCGTCTTCGGCCGCTACCGTCTCACCGAGGTGCTGACGTGCTACGGCCGCCCCAAGGGCACCGACTTCATCCGCGACGAGGTCCGGAACGTCGACACCCCGAAGATGCTCCTCGTGGGCACCCGCGGCGACCCGGCGACGCCGTACCGCTGGACCGTGGAGACGGCGAAGCGGCTCGGCGGCTCGGCGGTCGTGCTCGACAACAAGGGCGACGGCCACACCGGGTACGCCTCCTCCCGGTGCGTCCAGCGCAAGGTCGACAACTTCCTCCTGTACGGGACCCTGCCGCCCAGCGGCAGCTCCTGCGGTTCGGAGAAGGACGACGAGTGAGATCCGCCGCCGCGGACCGGGCATCGGGGGTGTCCGGGACTCACTCTTCCCAGTGCGCGAGGCGGCCCATGGCGGCCGCGGTCCGTTCGAAGCCGTCGTCGCCGAGCAGGGCGCGCACTTCGGCGTTGAAGCGGTCGATCTCGGGCCGGGCCGCCTCCAGTGCCGCCTCCCCGGACTCCGTCAACTCCAGCACCACGGCCCGGTGTTGCCTCGGGTGCGTCTGCCGCGAGAGCAGCCCCGCCGTGGTGAGGCGTCCGACGAGTCCGGTGACGGCGGACTCTCGCAGACCGAGCGCGTGGGCGAGCCGCTGCTGGGTGATGCCCGGCTCTTCCTGTACGGCGAACAGCGCACCGAGCTGTGCGGTGGTGACGCCGGCGACGGCGAGGCAGCGCCGGTCCAGCGTGGTGCGCAGACGGTGTGCCGCCCGCTGCAGCAGGTAGTACAGGCGCTGATCCGGCTCGACCATGGGCCGATCTTGACAGACGACACCGAGCCGCGCCACCCTCACTTCACTAGTGAAGTGAGAGCGAGAGGTGGGCCTGGCCATGGATCTGGACCTCGCACAGAAGGTGCTCGCGGAGCAGCCCTTCAGCAGGCTCCTGGGCGCCCGCGTGACAGACTTCGGGGACGGCGAGGCGACTCTCGAACTGGACATCCGGCAGGACCTGCTCCAGCAGTACGGCTTCGTCCACGGCGGAGTTGTCTCCTACGCGGCCGACAACACGCTGACGCTCGCCGCGGCGACCGTGGTGGGGCCGGGCCTGATCACCTCCGGCTTCACCATCGACTACCTGCGCCCGGCGACGGGCGCGATCCTGCGCGCGCACGCCCAGGTGGTGCGGGCCGGCCGCACCCGCGTCGTGAGCCGCTGCGACGTGAGCACGGTCGACGCCGACGGCAAGCAGACGCTGTGCGCGGTGGCCCAGGGGAACATCGCGGTGATCGACGCGAAGAGCTAGTCAGAACGCCACCGGGTCCCGCACGATCGGGCACGTCATGCAGTGCCCACCACCGCGCCCGCGCCCCAACTCGGCGCCGACGATGGTGATGACCTCGACGCCCGCCTTGCGCAGCAGCGTGTTGGTCTGCGTGTTGCGGTCGTAGGTGAACACCACGCCGGGCTCGAGCGCGACCGCGTTGTTGCCGCTGTCCCACTGCTGGCGCTCGGAGGCGTAGACGTCCCCGCCGGTCTCCACGACCCGCAGGCCGGGCAGGCCGAGCGCCTTGGCCACGACGTCCACGAAGGGCGTCGAGCCCTCGTCGACGAGTTCGACACCCGGCGCCTTGTCGCCGGGCCGCAGGGAGAACGTGTGGACGCCGTCCATGATGGCCGGGTAGAGGGTGACCAGGTCGCGGTCGGCGAACGTGAAGACCGTGTCGAGGTGCATGGCGGAGCGCAGCTTCGGCATGCCGGCGACGATCACGTGCTCGGCGGCGCCGTTCCGGAACAGCGCCGCGGCCACCTGGGTGATGGCCTGGCGTGAGGTGCGCTCACTCATGCCCATCAGGACGACGCCGTTGCCGACGGGCATGATGTCGCCGCCCTCGAACGTCGCCTGCCCCCAGTCGAGTTCGGGGTCGCCCCACCAGACGGTGGAGCCCGCGAAGTCGGGATGGAAGCTGTAGACCGCCTTCATCAGCAGCGTCTCGTCGTGCCGGGCCGGCCAGTACAGCGGGTTGAGCGTGAGGCCGCCGTAGAGCCAGCACGTGGTGTCCCTGGTGTAGAGGGTGTTGGGGAGCGGGGGCATGAGGTACTCGCGTACGCCGGTCGACTCCCGGGCGAGTTCGAGGTAGGGGGTGCGGAAGTCGTCGGGCAGGTCGGTCGTCGCGAGACCGCCGATCAGGTACTTGGCCAGGCGCTCCGGTTCGAGGGACTCGAGGAAGGCGCGCGTGGTGTCGACGAGGCCGAGGCCGACCTCGTTGGCGACGATCTTCCGCTCCAGGAGCCAGTCGCGGGCGCCGGGCACCGCCATGGTCTGGGCGAGCAGGTCGTGCAGCTCGACCACGTCGACGTCGCGTTCGCGCAGCTTGTTGACGAAGTCGGCGTGGTCGCGCTGGGCGTTCTCCACCCACATGACGTCATCGAAGAGCAGGTCGTCGGAGTTGGTGGGGGTGAGTCTGCGGTGGGCGAGCCCGGGGGCGCAGACCAGCACCTTGCGCAGTCTGCCGACCTCGGAGTGGACGCCGTGGGCGGGACGGGTGTCTTGACTGGTCACGGTGGGCACCTTTCCGGACGACTGGGAGGTCAGAGGCTGATCCAGCCCAGGGCCAGCGCGACGATCCCGAGGACCGCGCCGACGACCGAGACGGCGAGGATGACGTACTCGCGCGGCGAGAACAGCTGTCTGCCCTGCTCCCTGCGTGCCATCACGAACAGCACGGTGGCGGGGGCGTAGATGATGAAGGAGACGAGGACGAACTTCAGCCCGGCCGCGTAGATGAGGAACGCGGTGTAGATCGTGGCGAGCGCGGCGATCATCAACTGCCCCCGCTGCCCGCCCCAGCCGATCTTCACCGCGAAGGCGGCCGCCAGCAGGAACGGGATCAGCGTCAGCGCGCTGGTCAGATCGAGGGCGAAGTTGAACGCGTCGTCCGAGAACAGCGTGATGACGAGGAAGATCTGACTGAGGAGCGTGGACATCACGAGGGCGGGCACCGGCACGTCGGCCGGGGTCGCGCGCTTCAGGAACCGCGGCATGTCGTCGTCCTTGGCGGCCACGTACAGCACCTCGGCGGCCATCAGCGTCCAGGCGAGATAGGCGCCGAGGACGGAGACGATCAGGCCGACGCTGACGAAGACCTGGCCCCAGTTGCCGACGGCATGCTCCAGCACCCCCGCCATGGAGGGCTGACGCAGTTCGGCGATCTCCTCCATCGGCATCAGGCCGTACGACACGATCGTCACCGACGCGAAGACCGCGAAGACGCTGAGGAAACCGAGGATCGTGGCCCGGCCGACGTCCGCACGGCGTTTGGCGTGCCGGGAGTAGACGCTGGCGCCCTCGACGCCGAGGAACACGAAGACGGTGGCCAGCATCGTGCCCTTGACCTGGCTGAACAGGGAACCCGCGTAGTCGGCGCCGCCGAAGTTGTCGGCGAAGACGCTCGGCTCGAGATAGAAGAGCGCGAGGATGACGAAGACGATGATCGGCACGACCTTGGCGACCGTGACGATCCGGTTGATCGCCGCCGCCTCCTTCACGCCCCGGCTGATGAGCGCGAAGAACAGCCACAGCCCCACGGAGGAGAGCACCACCGCGAGCACGGTGTCACCGTCGCCGAGCGCGGGTGCGATCGCGCCGACCGTCGACATGATCAGCACCCAGTACGTCACGTTGCCGACGCAGGCGCTCGCCCAGTAGCCGAACGCCGAGAAGAAGCCGAGGTATTCGCCGAAACCCGCCTTGGCGTAGGCGTACACGCCCGCGTCGAGATCGGGTCTGCGCACCGCGAGCGTCTGGAAGACGAAGGCCAGCATCAGCATCCCGGTACCGGCCACGGCCCACGCGATCAGGGCACCGGCGACGCCGGTCTCCTGCGCGAACCTGCGGGGCAGGGAGAAGACGCCGGCACCGACCATCGAGCCGACCACCATGGTGGTGAGCGTCGGCAGGGAGAGCTTCGCGGCGGGGGGAGCCTGGGTCTGCGCGTCGGCCTGGGTCATGTGCGTCCTACGACGGTGGGGGCACCACCATCGTGCGCGGCACAGGGCCGTCCCTCGGTGATGCGGAGAACGTCATCCGGCGACCCGAGCGACGCTAGCAGCGAATTACCCTGAATGCCCGACTTGGTTGCCCCTGATGCCCTATCCGGCAATCAGTCCTATCGTGCTGATATGGAGCACGCACTCAGTCCCACGACCCTCACAGAGCTGCGGCGCCCGCGCCCCTATCCGGCCGTGTCCGTGCTGACGCCGACACATCGCCGGGAGCCCGAGAACACCCAGGACCCGGTCCGGCTGCGCAATGTCGTGGCCGCGGCCAAGAAGCAGTTGGAGGCCGATCCCGCGGTCAGCCGGGAGCGGCGCGCCGATGTCGAACGACAACTGGACCAGGCCCTCTCCGAGGTGGACCTGGCCCATGCCGAGGACGGCCTGGTGATCTTCGCCGCTCCGGGTGAGCACCAGGTGTGGTCGCTGGCCCGCGCCGTACCCGAACGCGTGGTCCTCTCGGACACCTTCCTGACCCGCAATCTCGTCTCCGCGCAGGCCTCCGAGCGGCCGTTCTGGGTGCTCTCGGTCTCCGCCGACCAGGTCACGCTGTGGAACGGCGGCACGGACCGGGTCACCGAGCACCGCGCCGGCGGCTTCCCGCTGACCAGGAGCCGGGAGAACTTCGACGCCGAGCGCCAGGAGCGGATCGGCGACCTGCCGAGCACCTTCCGCGACGAGGACACCCGCCACTTCCTGCGGGATGCCGACACCGCGATGGGCAGACTCCTGCGAGAGGATCCCCGGCCGCTCTACATCACGGGCGAGACCGCGGCGCTGTCCGCGCTGGACGAGGTCGGAAGCGCCACCAAGGACGCCGTCCATGTCCCGCACGGCGGCCTCGCGCACGGCACCCCGGACGCGGTGTGGCAGACCGTACGGCCTCTGCAGGAGGCCGAGGCCCGCAAGAACACCGCCGCCGTGGCCCGCGAGCTGGAGACGGCACGCGGTCGCCGGGCGTTCGCGGCCGGCGTCGACGAGGTGTGGCAGAGCGCCAGGGAAGGCCGCGTCCGCTTGCTGGCCGTCGAGGAGAACTACCGGGTGACCGTCCGCGACGAGGGCGGCGACCACCTGGTCCCCGCCATGAGCGGCGATCTCGACGCCCGCGAGGACATCGTGGACGAGATCGTCGAGCAGTGTCTGGAGACCGGCGCCGAGGTCCGCTTCGTCCCGGACGGCACGCTGGGCGACGCGAGCGGGATCGCGGGAGTTCTGCGGTACTGACACCGGAGCGCCCTCAGACACTTCCGAAGAGGGCGCTCAGACCGCGGTCCACCTCCGCACTCAGATCCTCCTCACCGGCCGCGACCACCGCGTACGTCCGCAGCAGGAAGCGGCGCAGCGCCGAGGTGTCGAACTGCAGCAGGGCCAGCCCGTACGGGGAGTGGAGCTCCACCACCGTACGGGCGCGTCCGCATGGCCACAGGTGCACGTCCCCGGCGCCCGCCGGGCCGCGCAGCCCCGCCTCCAGGAGGGAGCGGGCGAAGGTCCAGCTGACCACCTCACCGTCGAGCGCGACCTCGGGCGGGAAGTCGAGGTGCACCGCGAGCGGGTCCGCGGAGGTGTAGCGGAGCGTCGTGGGGACGGGCAGTTCCTGCTCGTCGCCGGTGATCAGGCGGCCGTGGGCGGACTGCTCGAGGTCGATGTCCATGGTCGGTCTCCACTACGGGTCGGAGGTCGGCCGTATTGCCGATGTCTGTACGACCTCGCAGATGCCGTTTGCATTACGCCGAAGCCCGCATCAATTAGTGTGACCTACATCACGCATCAAGCGGTCCGAGCGGTTCCGCGCCCTCCGAACCCGTCAGCGCGGCCCCCGTGTGCGAGCCCCGGCACGGCCCGATCCCCGCCTGCCGCACCCCATAGAACAGGGAGCCGTCGAACACATAAATGAATGCCGACCCCGAGGCTCTCCCGATCCGTCAACTCACGTACTCTGACTACGACTTGCCCCATCCGGCGACGTACGCCAATCGCACGGGGAAACCCCTCCGTGAAGACTGTGGCATATGCCAGAAGCACCACCGTATCGTGTGTTGCCGAATCCCTTACAGGGCGTCGCGGGCTGTGCCACAGTCGTAACGGTCCCTCCCTCAACCTTGGCCGTATCTCCCCGCATCGGAGCGCGTCATGCCGTCCCATCTCTCTGCGGACCGCCCAGCCGCCCAGCCGCCAGGCGGCGGCTCGGTCGACGCGCTCATATCGCAGACGCGACGGCTCAAGGGCGACGTGCACGCCGTACGACGGGACGCCCAGGACGACGGATCGGACCCGCAGGGACGCTGGCAGCGCGCGCTGTACGACCTGGCGCTGCACCAACTCAACGACCTCGACGAGCACTTGGCCCAGCTGCGGGAGGGCCCACCCGCGCCCGCGGTGGTCGAGCCGGCCCCCGCCACCGGGACCGCGCCGACCGCCCCCCGGCGCGACTCCCTGCTCAGCAGGGTGGGCAGCGCGGAGTGGAACCTGCTGACGGACGAGGCCAGTTGGTCCGGCGAGCTCTACCAGATCCTGGGCCGCGACCCGGCCGCTCCCCCGCTCACCCTCGACGAACTGCCGTCCCTGGTGCTCGACGAGGACCGGCCGAAGCTGACGTCGATGGTCACGGACTGCCTCGTCGACGCCAAGCCCATCGACGGGGAGTTCCGCGTCGCGCGCCCGGACGGTGCCGTGCGCACCGTGCACATGATGGGCGAGCCCGTGCTCGACGCCGACGGCAGCACCACGTCCATGTGGGCCGTGCTGCGGGACGTCAGCGAACTGCGCCGCAGCCAACGGGTGGTGAGCGAGACCCGTGACTCGCTGCAGCACCACCAGCACCGCGCGCAGACCGAGCACCGGCTCGCGGTAGAGCTGCAGGAGGCTGTGCTGCCGCCGTGGCGCGGCTCCCTGCGGCTCCCGCAACGCAGCCCCGAGACCCTCGATCTGGCGGCGCGCTATCTGCCGTCCTCGACGAGCGCGATGATCGGCGGCGACTGGTACGACGCCCTCGAACTCGCCGACGGCGACATGCTGCTCAGCGTCGGCGACCTCACCGGCCACGGCGTCGCCGTGACCTCGGGCATGGCGACCCTGCTGGGTGCCGTGCGCGGCATGGCCATGGCGGGCACCCAGCCGGGACAACTGCTGTCCTGGCTCAACCAGTTACTCGACGCCACCGTGCAGCCCGCGCTCGGCAGCGCGATCTGCTGCCGCTACCGGCCCGAGACCCGCACACTTGCCTGGGCGCAGGCCGGACACCCCGCCCCGCTGCTGTTCCGCGACGGGACGGGGCGCAGGCTGAGCGCACCGGACGGTGTCCTGCTCGGCGCGACCGCGGGCGCCTCCTACGAGCAGGCCGAAGAGCCCCTCGAAGCCGGCGACCTGCTTGTGCTGCACACCGACGGGCTGATGCCCGGGCACGACAGCATGGCGGCCGTGAACCTTCTCCTCGACCTGGCCCCGCGCTTCGACGAGGCGCGCACCGCACAGGACTGTGTACGGATGGTCGTGGAGGAGTGCGGCGGGACCGAGCGCGAGGACGACGCCTGCGTGCTCATCGCCAAGGTGACCGGCTGAGAATCGACGGCCCAGCCCGAGAATTCGGGGTTCCAGCGCACAAACCCCCTATGCCCGTGCGCTTTTGCCGCCCTTGGCCGTCCTCGGCAGGGCCAGCTTGATCTCCTCCCTCAGCTCGTAGATCTTCGGGTAGCTGGAGTACTCGGCGGTGAGCCGGTACATCTGGCGCAGCCGGTCCCAGGTGCGGTGCGAGGAGTTGGACCCCATCGACACCAGGGCCAGCCGGGCGTACCGGTCCGCCTGTTCCGGGTCGTCCGCGATGAAGCAGGCCGAGGCCATCGACAGGAAGTCGAAGATCTTCGACCGCTGCCGTCCGTCGACCCGCAGGGCCAGGGCCTTCTCCGCATAGTGCTGGGCGTGTACGGCCGCGGTCGGCTCGTGCTCCGCCAGCGTGCGGTAGGCCAGGGCCTGCATACCGTACAGATCCTCCTCCTTGAAGGTCTGCATCCAGCTCGGCGGTGGCACGTCGCCCTGGTCCGAGACGAAGAGGTCCTCCGCCTGTCCGAGGGTGCGGCGCATCGCCTGCCCCTTGCCCATGGACGCCTGTGCCCAGGCCTCGATGGTGTAGAGCATCGCCCTGGTGCGCGGCAGCACCTGTTCTCCGGAGCCGGACTGGGCGAGCTTCATCAGGTCGAGTGCGTCGTCGGGCCGGCCCAGGTGCACCATCTGGCGAGCCGCTCGGGAGAGCGCCTCCCCGGCGCGGGGCCGGTCGCCGCCCTCACGGGCCGCATGGGCGGCGATGACGAAGTACTTCTGGGCCGTGGGCTCCAGGCCGACGTCGTGCGACATCCAGCCCGCGAGGACGGCGAGATTGGCGGCGACGCCCCACAGGCGCCGCTGCAGATGGTCGGGGTGTCGGTAGGCGAGCATGCCGCCCACCTCGTTGAGCTGGCCTACGACGGCCTTGCGTTGCAACCCGCCGCCGCGAGCCGCGTCCCACGCCCGGAACACCTCGACGGAACGCTCCAGTTCCTCGATCTCCTGAGATCCGATGGGGGCGGCCTCGTAGCGGTCGAACCCAGCGGGGTCGGCGTGCAGGGGATCGTCGATTCGGGGAGCGTCGGCCGTCAGGGCCGGATCGGAGTGCAGCCAGTCGTGCATGGCGCTGCTGAGTGCGGAGCCTGCGGTGAGCGCGACGCCCGCACCCACCAAGCCGCGTCGGTTGAGCATGAGGTCCATTCCCGTGAATTCGGTGAGGACCGCCGCGGTCCGCTCGGGCGCCCACGGCACACCGTCGGGATGTTCCACACTCCCGGCGTCCTGCCGTTTCCCCGTACGCCCGTGCCGGACCAGACCGAGGTCCTCGATGGTCACGACACGGCCGAGACGCTCGGTGAACAGGGCAGCCAACACGCGGGGCACCGGATCGCGCGGGATCTCTCCCGTGTCGATCCAACGCCGCACCCGTGAGGTGTCGGTCGACAGCTGGGGGTGGCCCATGGCCGCCGCCTGCCGGTTGACCAGCCTCGCGAGTTCACCCTTGGACCAGCCGGCCAGGCCGAACAGGTCCGAAAGTCGGGTGTTGGGTTGTCCGCTCACGTCAAGCCCCCAGGTTCTCGGCTGAGTTGACAGTAGCCCGGTGGGAGATGCCGAGCGACTATTCGCCAGGGTTCGCCAGGGTGCGCCAGATGGTGTGCCACTGGGCCATGGGTGTCAGGTAGGAACGCGCCACCCCGACCCGGCCGCTGCCATATGACGGGAGCACTCCCCAGGGTGCACCTCGGGCGGTCGGGCCGGGTAGCGCATTGCGCAGACATGCACTGCAGGCACACGAAGGGATCTGTTTCGCCCATGTACGCAGCATCGTCCTCCGTGTCCGCCCCGCCCCGGCCGCTGCACCCCCGCCCGGCGGGCAGCGGCCCCTACCTCGACCCCGCTCGCCCGGCGGCCCCCGTGCTCGGTGCCGGCAGGACGCGGCGCGCTCCGGGGATCGGCACCCAACCGCTCAGCGGGAGACTCGACTTGTCCGGCCCTCAGGGCGCGCAGCTGCGTACGGCGATCGCGTCGGTGCACCGGATCTGTCCGGAGTTCGCTCCGGTCCAGGTGCTGCGCCGCAGCGGTCGTTCCGTCCTCCTGGTGGGGACGACCGGGCGCAGCACGGCCGTCGCCAAGTGTTTACTGGACCACTCCCCCGCGTGGGCCGAGCGGATCCGCCACGAGATAGCGGCATACCGCTCGTTCGTCCGGCACCGCCCGCCCGTGCGGGTACCCCGGTTGATCGCGGCGGACCCGGACAACTGCACTCTGGTGATCGAGCGGATGCCGGGACGCGTGGCGGCGCTGCACCGGCACCCGGCGGAGGCGCCGCCGCGGGCGGACATCCGGGCGGCGCTCGGCGCGATCTGCCGGCTGAACGCCTGGCGGCCTCCGGCGGGCACCTTCGACGCTCCGCTGGACTACGCGGCCCGTATCTCCCGCTACCACGAGCTGGGGCTGCTCACCGACCGGGACATGGGCGACCTGCAGAAGCTGCTGCACGGCATCGCGACGACGGCGGGCCGGCAGGGCATGGGACAGTTCTGCCACGGCGACGCACTGCTCTCGAACATCCTTCTGTCACCGGCCGGTCCAGTGCTGGTGGACTGGGAGCACGCGGGCTGGTATCTGCCGGGGTACGACCTGGCGACGCTGTGGTCGGTGCTCGGAGACGCGCCGGTGGCCCGTCGTCAGATCAGCCAGATCGCGCAGTCGGCGGGCCCGGCCTCGCGCGACGCGTTCCTGGTGAACCTGATGCTCGTACTGACCCGTGAGATCCGTACCTATGAAACGGCCGTGCAGCGTTCGATGCACGACACGACCCCGGCGGCACCGGGAGTGGCCCACCCTGGTGCTGCGCCGTCCGGCGAGGAGCAGCGCCTACTGCTGAGGCGGCTGCACGACGACTGCCAGCTGGCCCGACGGGCCGTACGCGCGGCGGTCGGCACTCGCTGACGGGGACGAAGGTCCGCGGCGCGCCCGAGACAGCGGCGCACCGCGGACCTTCGTATGTCCGCCCTCGCACGGCCCCTCGCAAAAGGCCCAATGGTGTAAGCCACTGACGCCCCGCAGGCCCGAACGGTGCCGCCACGAAACTCCCGGGACACCCGCTTGACAAGGGAATTCTTCTTCCCCTGGGCATGATTGACGGATCGTCGGCCAGCCGGTACCACTGACGCACACCGGCCCCGCACGGCTCATCGCGACCGACCGTCCCAGGAGGCTGCAATGCGAGGATCCGACCCGACCAGCGTCTCCGGGCACAGACATACGCGAGCCGCCGTCGGCGCGGTCGCCACCGCGGCGCTGCTGCTGCCCCTGCTCGGCGCGACCCCCTCCGGCGCTCGGACCTCGGCGAACAGCCTCCAGCTGGCGTTCGCCTCGGCGGCCGCCAGATACGAGGTCCCGCAGAGCGTCCTCCTCGGCGTCTCCTATCTGCAGTCCCGCTGGGACACGCACGCCGGGGCGCCGAGCGTGACCGGCGGCTACGGCCCGATGCACCTGACCGACGCCCGGACCGCGCTCGCCGAGGCGCCGCACCACAGCGAGGGCACGGAGGACGCGCGCGGCGACAGCGCCCGGGCGGCCCTGCTGCCCGAGACGCAGGTGCCGGCGCCGACGGAGTTCCCGGCCCGGCTCACGACGTTGCCGAAGGCGGCGGAACTGACCGGACTGAGCACCGAGGAACTGCGGACCGATCCCGCGGCGAACATCGCCGGCGGCGCCGCACTCCTGGCCGACGCGCAGAAGAGCCTCGGCGAACCGCTCAGCGATGACCCCGCGGACTGGTACGCGGCGGTGTCCCGCTTCTCGGGCGCCGACGACACCGCGACGGCGGCGGCCTACGCCGATGACGTGTACGACGTGATCCGCACCGGCGAGGAACGCGCCACGGACGCCGGCCAGCTGGTCGCCCTGGCGGCCCGGCCGGACGTCGCCCCCGACACCTCCACGATGAAGCGGGCCGGTCTCCGGACGCTCGACAGCGGGGCGACGGAGTGCCCGAAGTCGGTGTCCTGCGAGTGGATCCCGGCGCCGTACGAGGAGTTTGGCGACAACGACTACGGCAACCACGACCTGGGCGACCGGCCGGAGTCACAGAGCATCAAGTACATCGTCGTCCACGACACCGAAGGCGCCTGGGAAGGCGTCCTCAACCTCGTCCAGGACCCCACCTACGTCTCCTGGCAGTACACGCTGCGCTCCACCGACGGGCATATCGCCCAGCATGTGAAGGCCAAGGACGTGGCCTGGCACGCGGGCAACTGGTACGTCAACGCCAAGTCGATCGGTCTGGAGCACGAGGGTTTCCTGGCCAATCCGGACGCCTGGTACACGGAGGCGATGTACCGCTCCTCGGCGCGGCTGGTGAAGTACCTCGCCAAGAAGTACGACATCCCGCTGGACCGGCAGCACATCCTCGGCCACGACAATGTGCCGGGCCCGACCACGGCCACCGTCGGCGGCATGCACACCGACCCCGGGCCGTACTGGGACTGGCGGCACTACTTCGAGCTGCTCGGCCGCCCCTTCAAGGCGGCCGGCGGCAAGCAGGCCGCGCTGGTGACGATCCGGCCCGACTACGCGACCAACCAGCCGGGGTACACGGGCTGCGTCACCAAGGGCGAGCCGTGCGCGGCGCACGGCTCCAGCGAGGTGCGCCTGTACTCCGGTCCGGGCACGACCTACCCCCTGATCAAGGACATCGGCCTGGGCACGGTGCCGGGCACCGGGGTGAACGACATCTCCTCGCGGGTCTCCACCGGTCAGCAGTACGCGGTCGCCGGGCGCGACGGCGACTGGACGGCGATCTGGTACCTGGGTCAGAAGGCCTGGTTCCGGAACCCGAGCAAGGACCCGGCCGCGGTGAGCGCGAAGGGCCAGGTGGTGACGCCCAAGGCCGGCGTGGAGAGCGTCCCGGTGTACGGGCGCGCCTACCCCGAGGCCTCCGCGTACCCGACGGGAGTGCCCGCGCAGGCGGTGTCGCCGCTGCCGTACAAGCTGCCCAAGGGCCAGAAGTACGTGGTCGGTGACAAGGTGCCGGGTGAGTACTACTACGCGGTCACGTTCACCACGGACTCGCACAAGGTCGTGGTCGGCAAGGATCTCTACTACGAGATCCAGTTCGGTCACCGGGTGGCGTTCGTGCGGGCGGCCGACGTCGACGTGCAGGTCTCCCGGTAGGGGACGTCAAGCAGTCGGCGGTGCCACTCCTCGGGTGAGAGGCCGTCGCGGACCCGTCGGCGGACGGTGTCGGCGGCGGCCTCCGGAGTCCACGAGGTTCAGGCCTCCCAGGTGTAGTGACGGCCCGCGACCGCCTTGAAGGTCAGCTCCCCGCTGCTGAACAGGTCGCTGCGTACGGTCAGTTCACGTGTCCGGGACGCCGTCAGCGCGATCCGGGTCGCCCGGCCGCCGGCCCACTCGATGTCGACGGTGGCACCGCCGCGGGCACGCAGTCCCCGGACCGAGCCGTCGGGCCAGGCGGCGGGCAGGGCGGGCAGTACCTCGATCGCGTCGTGCTGGCTCTGCAGGAGCATCTCCACGATCCCCGAGGTGGCACCGAAGTTGCCGTCGATCTGGAACGGCGGGTGGGTGTCCCAGAGGTTGGGCAGGGTGGAGAGTCTGAGTTGTTCGCCGAGCATGAGGTGGGCGTGGTCGCCGTCGCGCAGCCGGGCCCAGAAGTTGACCTTCCACGCCTTGGACCAGCCGGTGCCGCCGTCGCCCCGGGCGGTGAGGGAGACCCTGGCCGCCTCGGCCCACCGGCTGTCGGGCTCGATCTGGCGTCCCGGGTGGAGGGCGAACAGGTGGGAGACATGCCGGTGTTCGTCGGTGGGATCGTCCAGGTCGGTCTTCCACTCCTGGAGTTGCCCCCAGGAGCCGATGCGCAGGCCGGGGTCGAGCCGCCCGAGCGTCTCTTCCAGACGGCGGCGGAAGCCGGGTGAGTCACCGAGGATCCGAGCCGCTTCGAGGGTGTTGGTGAACAGGTCGTGGACGATCTGCTGCGACATGGCCGCACCGGCCGTGAAGTCCCCGTGCTCCGGCGAGTAGCTGGGCGTGACGACGAGGGTGCCGTCGCGCGGGTCGGTGCGCAGGTTGTCCAGCCAGAACTCGGCGGCCTCCTTCAGCACCGGGTAGGCGGTGGTGCGGAGGTAGGCCGTGGAGCCGCCGAACCGGTAGTGCTCGTACAGCTGTTGGGTGAGCCAGGCCGCCGCCTCGGGGAACCAGAACGCGGTCGCCCAGTCGTGCACACCGGTGAAGCCGTACGGATTGGTCTCGTTGTGCACGACCCAGCCGCGCGAGCCGAACATCTCCTGGGCGCTGCGGCGTCCCGGAGCGCGCAGCGCCTCGACGAAACGGTCGTAGGGCTCCGTCGTCTCGGCGAGGTTCGCGGCCTCGGCGAGCCAGTAGTTCATCTGGAGGTTGATGTTGACGTGGTAGTCGGCGGACCACGGGGGCGAGGTGCTCTGGTTCCAGACGCCCTGGAGGTTGGCGGGCAGGGAGCCGGGGCGTGAGGAGGCGATGAGGAGGTAGCGGCCGTACTGGAAGAAGAGGGCTTCCAGGGCGCGGTCGGCCGCGGCCGGACCGGCGGTGTAGGCGGACAGCAGCCGGTCCGTGGGGAGGTCCGCGGGCAGTTCCTGGCCGATGTCGAGGGCGACCCGGCGGAACAGGGCGCGGTGGTCGCGCAGATGGCGGCGCAGGAGCGCCTGGTGGTCGGCGCCCGCCCGCTCGACGGTCCGGGTGACGGTGGTGTGCGGGTCCGCGCCCCGGTAGCCCGGGTAGGTGTCGGCGTAGTCGGTGCCCGCGGCCAGGACGAACCAGGCGCTGTCGGCGCCGGTCACGGTGACGGTGCCGTCGGTGCGGGAGCTGAGGGTGCCGCCCTGGCTGTGCACCCGGATCTGCGCGTCGAAGCGCAGACCGTTGTCGGCGAGCGCGCCCCGCACCGTCAGGGTTCCGTCGGCCGCGGTGGTGGTGAAGTCGGCGCGCGGCGAGGTGTACCGAAGGGTGAAGGTGACGCTGCCGGGCCGGTCGGCGCTCAGTCGGCCCACGATCGCGCCGTCGGGGTGGGAGGCGAAGAACTCCCGCCGGTGGCGCACCCCTTGGTGGGTGTATGTGACGGACGCGACGGCCTTGTCGAGGTCGAGCTCGCGGCGGTAGTCGTCCGGGGTGGTGGCCGGTGCGCCGGGGAGGTCGAGGTGGAGGTCGCCGAAGGTCTGGTGGGCGCCGTAGCCGACGCGCCGCTGGCCGAGGCGGGCGGCGACCGCGTCGGGGTCGAGGGTGGTCCGGGCGTCGAGCTCGTCCTGGACGGCGGTGACGGCGCCGGGGCGGGCGTCGCGCCAGTTGCCGTGGTCGTAGCCCTGGGCCGAACCGGGGCCGCCGGTCCACAGGGTCTTCTCGTTGAACTGGAGCCGTTCGGAGGCGAGGGCCCCGAAGATCATGGCGCCGAGTGCGCCGTTGCCGATGGGGAGGGCTTCGCGTTCCCAGTCGGCGGCGGGGGCGGCGTACCAGAGCACCAAGGGCTGCACCGATACATCGGAGGAATCGGCGGCCGCCTCGCTGACACCGGGCCCTAACGCGAGCGCACCGGCACCGCTTGCCGCAGCCTTTAACGTCGTTCTTCGAGTGATCTCATACGACATGACCTTGACGCTAGAGGTCCGATGACTTGGCGACAAGGCTCATGACAAGACGTGCGGAAGGCCGAACAGGGAGGGGCGGGGTCAGCCCTGCTGGAAGAGCTCCGCCGGCAGCGGCTTCAGGAGGGCGTACAGATCGTCGGTGATCGGGCGGTCCCACGCGGCGATGGTCACCAGGACATTGTCGCTGCGGTCGAACTGCACGCAGGAGATCCGGCCCTCGGAGAGCTTCAGGCGCCGCACCACCAGGAGGTTGTCGCCCTGCATCACCGGCACGTCCTCGGCGCCCACGACGGTCACCTCCTCCTCGTTCTCCAGCGCGATCAGCAGCTGGGCCACCTCGAAGGGGACCTCGCCCTCGGCGAGCTCCCGAGCCGGGGAGCCCTCGGGGAGGTTACCGATGATCATCGCGGGGCCGCGGCCGCCGAACAGGTCGTAGCGCAGGAAGACACCCTGACAGGTGCCGTCCGGGGCGGGCAGCAGACCGGCGCCGAGATTGCCGGGCCAGTCGCCCGGGTCCATGGCCAGGACGTCGAAGTCGGGGCCGGCGGGAGTTGCGCTGCGGCGGCGGAGGAACGACATGCGCCAATGGTACGGGGTGCCGTTCGGCGATGGGCACGTGCGGTCCTGGGGTGCTTCGGTCGATGTACGGGTGCGGGTGGGCGGGGGCTGGTCGCGCCCACGCGGCGGAGCCGCACCTCGACACGGCTCCGCGCCCCCTGGTGGGTGGGGCACTACGTCGGCCTGAGAGCCGCCGCCAGTCCGCTGTGGTCGGTGCCCATCTTTCGGTAGACCGCCGAGAGCAGGCGGGTGACCGCCGGCTCGTCGATGCCCAGCTCGTCGGCGATCTCACGCTTGGTGCGCCCCTCGGCCGTCAGGGAGGCTGCCGCGCGTTCGCGAGTCGTCAGCGTGTCCGTGTCCGTGCTGTGCAGGCGGCGCGGGCGCAACCCCGCCGCCGCGAGTTCGTCGCGGGCCGCCTCCACCAGGCCGTCCGCTCCGCACTGCACCGCCGCGTCCAGGCCCCGGTAGAGGTGCTCCGCCGCCTCCGTGGAGCGCCCCGTGCGCCGTAGCTCCGTCCCCAGCGCCACCAGCGCGCATGCCAGCTCGTACGCGGCCGGGGAGCACTCCAGGTGGGCGACCGACTCCTCCAGGTACTTCACCCGGACCGTGCCCGAGGACACCTCGGCGGCCGTGCGCAGCGCCTGGCCTATGGCGGAGGGGGCGCCGAACTGGCGGGCGCGGCTCAGCGCTTCGAGGGCGGTGGTGATCGCGCGTTCGGGGGCGTCGTGGCTCTCGGCGCGGGCGAGGTGGAGCTGCCAGGGGCACCAGGCGGGGTTGCGGATGCCACGGGGGTCGAGACGGCGGCCGGCCGCCGCCAGCTCGGCGGCCGCGTCCTTGGTGAGGCCGCGGGCGAGCAGCAGTTCGCCGTAGACGGTCTGGACGTCGGGGAAGACCACGGCGGCCGGGAAGGGTTCGTTGAAGGAGTAGTCCTCGGCGGTCTGCGCGGCCTCCGTGACGCGCCCGCGGGCCAGCAGCACCTCGATGAGGATGCCGACGGCGTACCAGTGGGCGGGTGTGCCCGGCCCGACGCGTTCGGCCAGCCTCAGTCCCGCGCGCACGAAGTCCTCGGCCTCGGCGAGCCGGCCGCGGCGGAAGCGGAGGTAGGCGAGGAGCGTGTAGCCGAAGGAGAGGTGGGCGCCGCGCCAGCCCTGCCGTTCGAAGTCGGCGATCCCGGCGGCGAAGAGCTCTTCCGTACGGCCGGGACGGTCCGCGTACATGAAAGCCATCGCCACCAGCACGGGCACCTCGAAACCGCGGTCGGGCTCGGCCCAGCCGAGACCGCCGGCGAGAGCGCGTTCGGCGTGGTGGAGGACCACATGGGCGGGTTCGCCGCGCAGCGTCGCGTCCCAGGCGCGCAGGCCGATGATGTACCGCTCGGTGAGGTCGCGGCCCTTGAGGCGGTCGGCGAGTTTGGTGAGACGGCGGGAGCGGGAGGGGTGGTCGGGCTCGTCGGCACGGAAGGCGTCCCACATGAACTGCTCGGCGACCATGCGCAGCTTGACGCGCGCGTCCTCGGTGACGCGGATCTCCCGGGCGAGGGTGTCGGAGGCCTCGGCGAGCCGGTCGCTGTGGGCCAGGACCTGGGACAGCCGGTAGACGATGTGATGCCGCAACTGGCGGTCGGCGATGGGCTCCTCCAGCGCGGCGCGCAGGTGGTTCACCGTGGTGGCCGGTTCGGTGAGCAGGGACGCGCTGCCCAGTTCGTACAGCACGGCTGCCCGGTCCTCGAAGAGCGGGGGTTCGCGCAGGGCCCGGGCGAGGTAGCTGCGGGCGGCGTCGGGGGCTCCGGAGCGGACCGTCTCGTCGGCGGCGGCGCGCAGTTGCTGGACGACCCAGGCGTCGCCGTCGGGGTGGGTCTCCAGGAGGTGGCGGGCGGCGGCCGAGGGACCCTGTCCGTCGTTGATGACGCACCAGGCGGCCTGGCCGTGCAGGGCGACGCGGACCCCCTGGGGGATGGCCCGGTAGACGGCGGTGGCGATGAGCGGGTGGACGAACTCCAGGGTCTCGGCACCGGTGAGGACACGGGCGCCGCGCAGGGCGTCCGCGGCGTCCGCGGCCTCCTCCTGGCCGAGCCCCGCGACGGCGGCGGCCAGCTGGGGGTGGATCTCGGTGCCGAGGACGGCACAGGCCCAGGCGAAGCGGACGGTGGAGGTGCCGAGCCGTTCGAGCCGGGCGATCAGTCCGCTGCCCTTGACCGCGGCGGCGAGGTCGCGCAGCAGGTGGGCACCGGCCTCGGTGGGGGTCAGGCCGCGGTCGCGCACCTTGGCCGTGAGCTCGACGGTCTCGAAGGGGTTGCCCGCGGTGACGGCCCAGCACTCGCGGCAGAACGCGTCGTCGGCGTAGGTGCCGAGTGCTTCGCGGACGAGACCGGCGACGGCGACCGCGCTGAGCGGCTCCAGGTCGATGGGCCGGCCACCGGCCCGGCCGGGCAGTCCCCGGAACGACTCGGCGTGATCGGGGAGTTCGTCGGGCCGGTACCCGACGACGAGCAGCAGCGGGAGTTCCTCGGCGCGCGGTGCGAAAGCGGCCAGCCAGCGCAGTGATTCAGGATCCGCCCAGTGGGCGTCGTCGAGGACCAGGACCATCGGGGCGCGCTGCACGGCGAGATGGGTGAGCACCCAGTCCAGCCCGTCCCGCAGGCCCTGCTGATCGGGCGGGGCGCCGTCGGTGGGCGCGCACAGCCCGAGGGCCGGGCCGACGATGTCGTACCAACTGCCCAGCCGGGCACGGAGATCGGTCTGCGCCGCTCCGGCGAACTGGGGCTGCAGAAGTTGCCGGGCCACATGGAAGGCGACGCGCTGCTCCTGGTCCCCGCCGCGCGCGGAGAGCACGGTGCAGCCCCGCGCGGCGGCACGCCGACGGACCTCGGCCAGCAGGGTCGTCTTGCCGATCCCCGCCCTTCCGGCGAAGGCGAGCAGCGCGCCGCGAGGGCGGCCGACCGACTCCGACCCGTCCGCACGCAAACCGGTGAGCTCGCCCAACGCCTCGTCCACGGCGGCGAGTTCACTCTCGCGCTCGAAAAGCGTCCTGCTGCTCCTGGTGCTGCGCCGACCCATGGTGCACCCCCTGCCACGGTGGTGCGCCCACGCGGGGAGCGGGCGCGCGCCGTGGCCTACAGGCACCTCAGCGTACGCTTCCGGCGGGCGCCGCGAGCCCCTGTCGGCGGGCTCCGCTCAAGTCGCCTCGAACGCGTCGACCTTGGCCGGTCCGAACGCCATGGTGCGCGGCTGGGCACTCCCTTTGTGCCGCTCATGATGCCGGGCCACCCGGGCCCGGTTCCCGCAGGAAGGCTTGCACCACTCCTGCCGCGGATGCTCCTTGATGAAGTACCGGACGCAGCGCGGCGCATGGCACGCGCGCAGCCGTTCCCGGTCCGGGCCCGCGAGGAAGCCGATCACGGCCTGTGCGAGGACCGCCGTCAGTTCTCCCTCGCCCCGCGCCGCACGGCGCCGCACGGCGGGTCCGGAGCCGTCGGGCCATCGCAGGACGGGGACGGTGGGGGTGCGGGCAGCAGCCGCGTTGAGCAGTTCGACGGCTTCCGGCACGGGCAGCAGCCGCGCGGCATCGGCGGGGCTCGGCTCTCCGGGCCGTACCGCGCGGGCGAACAGGGCCCGGACGGCGGCACGCAGCTCTCGTACGGCGGTCAGCTCCGCGTCTTCCGCCTCGTACGCGGCGACGTTCGGCACCATGTCGGGGTGGGCCCGCACCCATGCGGTGAGCCCGGCGGGCTCGCCCAGGTCATCGGCCACGCCTCCGTGTCCGTCATGGCGGATGGTGAGGGCGAGGTCGAGCGCGAGGCGGGTGTCCCTGTCGGTCGAGTCCTGCATGGACCTAATGATAGGCGGCATTCTCACCCATTAGGCGTTCCCGGATCCCGGCGGCACCACCGCCACCGGGCTCGCCGCATGCAGCAGCACCGCCTGCGTCACCGAGCCCATCATGCGGGCAGGCGCCAGCAGCCGACGCCGGTGCCGGCCGACGACGACCAGCTCGGCACCCTCGGAGGCCCCGACGAGCTGCCCGGCCGCGTCCCCCGGGGCCACACGGAGATCGACCCGCACCCCGGCATGCCGCTCGCGGTGCGGCGCGAGGAAGCCCTCGGCCAGCGTGCGGGTCTCTCTCTCGACGGCGTCCTGGTCGATCATCACGGGGACGAGCTCGCCCGGCATCGCCCACGTCTGGAGGGGCCACTGGTAGGCGGTGACGACCTGGAGGCGGGCGCCCCGCAGGGCGGTCTCGGTGAAGGCGAAGGCGAGCGTGGCCTCGTCGGGACTGTCGGCCTGGAGGCCGACGACCACGCGCGGGCCCGGTTCGGCGGGCGTCCGCGAGTCCTCCCCCACTGCCCGAAAGGCGTGGGAGGTGCCCCCATCACGGCCCGGCCGCGGCACCACGACCACCGGGCACTCCGCGTCGCGCGCGGCGGCCATGCCGTTGGAGCCGAGTAGCAGGCCGGCGAAGCCACCGCGCCCCCGCGAGCCGAGCACCAACAGCTGTGCGGTAGAGCCCAGTTCGGGCAGCAGCGCGGGCGGTGCGCCCTCCAGCGCGAGATATTCCGTCGCCGGCGGGTCGGCGATCTCCGCCACCCGGGTGCGCGCCAGGTCCAGCACCGAGTCCCGGTCCGACTCCGGCGGCCCGGCGGCCAGGACGTCGGGTCGGGCCCACGCGGCGTACTGCCGCACATGGACCACCCGCAACGGGGCCCGGCGCCCGCGGGCGGCGTCGAGGGCCCAGTCCAGGGCGCGCAGGCTGCCGTCCGAACCGTCGACCGCCGCGATGACCGGCAGGGTGCTCATGGGTTCCTCACCTCCGGAGTACGACCTTCCCCCCGGCGCCAGCGTCGCTCAGACGCCGGCCCCGGCAGGCTGCTCAAGGTCGCGTGTCCGGAAAAACAGGTGAAACACCGCCGGATCGGCCCGTCACCTCACGTGAGGTCGAACTCCCCTTCCCGCGCGCCCGACACGAACGCGCCCCACTCGGCAGGTGTGAAGATCAGGGAAGGGCTCTCCGGGCGGCCGCTGTTGCGCATCGCGATGAAACCCTCGACAAAGGCGATCTGGACATCCCCCAGGCCACGGCTGCTGGAGTGCCAGTCGGCGCTGGTGAGGTCCAGCTCGGGCTTGTCCCAGCCCATGAGCGGCTGTTGCTGGATGGTGGTCTCGGCCACGTCCGTGCTCCTCCCGATTGCGTCGTCCGCGGTCAGCCTAGCGATCGACTCCGAGTGCCGACAGGCCACGTGAGGGGGACCTTTCGGTGACCTTCCGGGAGGCAATTCACGCATCAGGGGGTTCGGACCCCACGAGCCACATCGAGAAGAACTGCGATCCGCCGCCGTAGGCGTGCCCGAGGACCCGGCGGGCCCCTTCCACCTGGTGCTCCCCGGCCTGCCCGCGCACCTGCAGTGCCGCCTCCGCGAAGCGGATCATGCCGGAGGCGCCGATGGGGTTGGTGGACAGGACACCGCCCGACATGTTGACGGGCAGATCGCCGTCCAGCTCCGTCACCCCTGCCTCGGTGAGCTTCCAGCCCTCGCCCTCGTCGGCGAAGCCGAGGTTCTCCAGCCACATGGGCTCGTACCAGGAGAACGGCACGTACATCTCCACGGCGTCGATGTCCCGGCGCGGATCGGCGATGCCCGCCTGCCGGTACACATCGGCCGCGCAGTCCTTTCCGGCCTGCGGCGAGACCGCGTCCTTGCCCGCGAAGAGGGTCGGCTCGCTGCGCATGGCGCCGCCGAGCATCCACGCGGGCGGGCGCGGCGCGCGAGCCGCCCCCGCCCGGTCGGAGAGCACCATCGCGCAGGCCCCGTCGGAGGACGGGCAGGTCTCGGAGTAGCGGATCGGGTCCCAGAGCATGGGCGAGGCCTGGACCTTCTCCAGGGTGATGTCGTGCTCGTGGAGATGCGCGTACGGGTTCTTGAGCGCGTTGCGCCGGTCCTTGTACGCCACCAGCGAGCCGACCGTGTCGGGCGCGCCGCTGCGCCGCATGTACGCGCGCACGTGCGGGGCGAAGAAGCCGCCCGCCCCGGCCAGCAGGGGCTGCTGGAAGGGGATCGGCAGGGACAGGCCCCACATGGCGTTGGACTCGGACTGCTTCTCGAAGGCCAGCGTCAGGACGGTGCCGTGCACGCGGGCCGCGACGAGCCCGGCGGCGACCAGTGCCGTCGAACCGCCCACCGAGCCCGCCGTGTGCACCCGCAGCATCGGCTTGCCCACCGCGCCGAGCGCGTCCGCGAGATACAGCTCCGGCATCATGACGCCCTCGAAGAAGTCGGGCGCCTTGCCGATGACGACGGCGTCGATGTCGGCCCAGTCCAACTCGGCGTCGTCGAGGGCCCGTCGCGCCGCCTCCCGTACGAGCCCGGCGATCGACACGTCCCGCCGGGCCGCGACATGCTTGGTCTGACCGACGCCTATGACGGCCACGGGCTCCTTGCTCATCGCGGATCCCCTTCCAGTACGGCGACCAGGTTCTGTTGCAGACAGGGCCCTGAGGTGGCGTGCGCGAGGGCCCGGTCGGACTCGCCTCGATGGATGCGGGCGGCGGCCTCACCGATGCGGATCAGCCCGGCGGCCATCATCGGGTTGGCGGCGAGTGCCCCGCCGGACGGATTGACCCGGACGTCGTCGTCCAGCCGCAGCGCCTTGCGCAGCACGATCTCCTGGGAGCTGAACGGCGCGTGCAACTCGGCGGTGTCGACGGGTCGTTCGAAGGCGCCCGCCTTCTGGGCGGCGAGGCGGGCGGAGGGCGAGTCGGTCAGGTCGCGGACGCCGAGGGCGTGTGCCTCGATGCGGTGGTCGATGCCGCGGATCCAGGCGGGGCGCGTGCACAGGTCGCGGGCCCGCTCCCCTGCCGCGAGCACCACGGCGGCCGCTCCGTCGCCGATCGGCGGGCAGTCGCCGGTGCGCAACGGCCGTACGACGTACTCCCCTTGCGGGACGGGTCCCTTGAGTTGGGCGCGCGGGTTGTCGACGGCACGGCTGCGGGCACCGATCGCGGCCAGCGCCGGTTCGTCGGTGGCGCCCGCGTCGATGAGTGCCTGCGCCTGGAGGGCGGCGAGGGCGACCGAGTCGGGCCACAGGGGGGCCACGTAGTACGGGTCGAGCTGGCGGGTCAGCACATCGCGCAGCGACCCGGGCGAGGACTTGCCGTAGGAGTAGACGAGCGCGGTGTCCGCGTCCCCGGTGAGCAGTTTGGTCCAGGCCTCGTACAGCGCCCACGCGCCGTCCATCTCGACGTGCGACTCGGAGATCGGCGGCCAGGCGCCCACGCCGTCGAGGGCGAGGGTGAAGGAGAAGGCGCGGCCTGCGAGGTAGTCGCTGGAGCCGGAGCAGGTGAAGTCGATGTCCGCGGTCTTCAGGCCGGTCCGGTCGAGGACGTCGTGCAGGACCGGCATGAGCATCTCCACCTCGGACTGTTCCTCGGTGGTGCGCAGGACGTCGGACTGTGCGAAGGCGACGACGGCGATGTCCCTGGTCACAGCAGCTCCTTGTACATCTCGTAGTCCGCGTCGGGTTCTCCCGTGGGCCGGTAGTGGTCGGGGAAGCGGCCCCCTTCCGTCCACACCGGTTCGACGCGCAGGCCCATCCGCACCTGGTCGTACGGGATGCCGCCGATGCGTCCGTGCAGCGCGAGCCCGGCTCCGTCGAGGGCGATGTGGGCGTAGACGTAGGGCACTTCGATGTCGAGGTTCTTCGCCTTGATGTTGACGATGCAGAACGTGGTGACCGTGCCGCCCGGTCCCACCTCCACCTGTTCCGAGGTGGCGACGCCGCAGGTGGGGCACGCGCCCCTCGGCGGCACGTACACCTTGCGGCAGGACGGGCAGCGTTCGCCGACGTTGCGCCGTTCGGAGAGGGCGTTGATGTAGGCGCTCTGGGCGCGTCCGGGCGAGTAGGTGTAGTCGAGGCGGGCGGCCGCGACGATCCCGGTGACCGGGTCCTCGAACGTGCCGCTGTGGCCGGCCGGTTCGGCCGGGTCACCGTCGTACGGCTCGAAGCAGGCGATGTCGGTGATCGCGCCGACGCGGTCCTCGGCCCAGCGGACGCGGACGCGCAGGCCGGTGTGCACGGCGTCGGGGCCGGGCGCGTCGAGGGCGTGCAGGAGAGCGGTGTCGGCGCCGTCGAGGCGGACCATCACCCAGGCGAAGGGCGAGGAGAGGGGCTGGCCGCGGCGGGGTTCGTGGTTCCAGGCCCAGGTGGTGACCGTGCCGGTGGGGGCGACCTCGACGAGGTCGCGGATCTCCTCGGCGGTGACAGGGTCGTACTCGACGGGGGGTACGAGGGTGCGGCCGTCGCCGGTCTTCACACCGAGGACGACGCGGTCGCGCAGGCCGGTGAGGAACGCGCTCTGGACGGGGCCGAGGGAGCGGGTGAAGGGGAATTCGACGACGAGTGGTGCTTTGAGGACTGCGGGCATCGGGGTTGCCTCCTTCGGAGCGGGGTGGGTGGCTCGCGCCCGAAAGGGGCGCGAGGAACTGCGCGGCCGGCCACTGACGGCCCGCGGTGTCCGAACCGCCGCACCCAGCCGAGCGCTACGCTCGCTTGTAGGTGGGCGGTCGTTTCTCCGCGAAGGCGCGGGCCCCCTCCTTGGCGTCGGCGGTGTCGAAGACGGGCCAGCCGCGCTTGAGTTCGGCGGCGAGGCCGTCGGACTCGGTCATCTCGGCGGTCTCGTACACCGAGGCCTTGACGGCCTCGACCGCCAACGGGCCGCAGGCATTGATCTGTTCCGCGATCTCCAGGGCCTTGGTCAGTGCCGTGCCGTCAGGGACCACGTGTCCGACCAGGCCGATGTCCAGGGCCTCGCGGGCGCTGTAGGGGCGGCCGGTGAGCAGCATCTCCAGGGCGTGGGTGCGCGGGATCTGGCGCTGGAGGCGGACCGTGGAGCCGCCGATCGGGAACAGGCCGCGCTTGACCTCGAACAGGCCGAAGGTCGCCGACTCGCCCGCGACCCTGATGTCGGTGCCCTGGAGCATCTCGGTGCCGCCGGCCACGCAGTGGCCCTCCACCGCGGCGATCACCGGCTTGCGGGGGCGATGGTGGCGCAGCATCGCCTTCCAGTGCAGGTCGGGGTCGGCCTTGAGCCGGTCCCGGTACTGCTCTCCTTCCATGCCTTTGCCGGCCAGGGCCTTGAGGTCCATGCCGGCGCAGAACGAGCCGCCCGCGCCGGTGAACACGATCGAGCGGACCGAGTCGTCGGCGTCGGCCTCGACCCAGCCGTCGTACAGGCCGACGAGCATCGCCAGCGAGAGCGCGTTCTTGGCCTCCGGCCTGTTGAGTGTGAGCACCAGTGTGGCGCCTTCGCGCTGCACAGTGAGGTGTTCCGTGCCACCCATCGCCCATCTCCCCTCTGAAAGAACGAGAACAGGTTGCAGGAGCGGCCCGGGCTCTTCAAGAGTTTTCTGACAGTCAGTCAGATTTCTTCGCGCGGAGCCTTCACAGTTGGGGCGCCCTTTGCTCTGATGACCGGCAACCGGTGCGGAGCGAGGTCAGGAGGAGCGGTGGAGTACAACCTTGCCGACCTGTTCGAGTCGGTCGTCGACGTGGTCCCGGACCGCGAGGCGCTGGTGTACATCGACGTCCCCGGCACGGGTGCGGAGCGCCGGCTGACGTACGCGGAGCTGGACGCGGCGGCCAACCGCATCGGTCACCATCTGATCGACAGCGGGATACGGCCGGGTGAGCACGTCGGGCTGCACATGTACAACGGCATCGAGTACCTCCAGGTCGCGCTCGGCTGCCTGAAGGCCCGGGCCGTGCCGGTGAACGTCAACTACCGCTATGTCGAGGACGAGTTGGTGTACCTCTACCGGGACGCCGATCTGGTGGGACTGGTCTTCGACGCGGAGCTCACCGACCGGGTGGCCGCCGCGCTGCCGCTGACCGAGAAGCTGCGCCACCTGGTGCGCGTGGGCGACCCCGTGCCCGGCGTGGACGCCGTGGCCTTCACGGACGCCGAGGCCGCCGGGTCCCCCGAGCGCGGGTTCCCGCAGCGCTCCGGCGACGACCAGTTCATCATCTACACCGGCGGCACCACCGGGATGCCCAAGGGTGTGATGTGGCGTCAGGAGGACCTGTTCTTCTCGGGAATGGGCGGCGGGGCGCCGACCGGCGAGCCGGTGAAGAAGCCCGAGGAGCTCGCCGAGCGGGTCGCGGCCGGCGGTTCGGGGATCACCTTCTTCCCCACTCCCCCGCTGATGCACGGCACCTCCACGCTCACCGCCTTCATCGGCTTCAACTTCGGCCAACGGGTCGTACTGCACCGCAAGTTCTCACCCGAGGACGTGCTGCGGACGATCGAGCGGGAGAAGGTCACCAGCATGTCCCTGGTCGGGGACGCCATGCTGCGGCCGCTGATCGACGCCCTCAAGGGCCCCATGAAGGGCACGGACACCTCGTCGATGTTCAGCGTGTCCTCGTCGGGGGCGATCATGTCGGACACCGTGCGCCGGCAGTTCCTGGAGCTCGTCCCGAACGTGATGCTGCTCAACAACTTCGGCTCCTCGGAATCCGGCTTCAACGGCACGGCCACCGATGACGCCGGCCCCGAGCGCGGCTTCCGGGTGCGCGTCAACTCCCGTACACAGGTGGTCGACCCGGCCACGCACGAGCCGATCGCCGTGGGCGAGGTGGGCCGCGTCGCGCAGTGCGGCCATGTGCCGCTGGGCTACTACAACGACCCGCGGAAAACCGCGGAGACGTTCTTCGAGAAGGACGGAGAGCGGTGGGTGCTGCTCGGCGACATGGCGACCGTGGACGAGGAGGGCGTCGTCATCGTCCTCGGCCGCGGCTCCCAGTGCATCAACACCGGCGGCGAGAAGGTGTACCCCGAAGAGGTCGAGCAGGCGCTCAAGTCCCACCCCGACGTGTACGACGCACTGGTGGCCGGGGTGCCGGACGCCAAGTGGGGCCACCACGTGGCAGCCGTCGTACAGCTGCGGGAGGGCGCGCCCCGGCCGTCCCTCGACGACATCCGCACGCACTGCCGCAGCCGGCTCGCGGGTTACAAGGTCCCGCGTCAGCTGGTGATCGAGGACTCCATCCAGCGGTCCCCCAGCGGGAAGGCCGACTACCGGTGGGCACGGGCGGTGGCGGTGCGGGCGGACGGGTGATTTCCCGGTCCCTTCCTCGGCTTTTCCTCGGTTTCGGTCCCGGGGGATTGAACCGAAGGTGACGTGCGGACGTACTGGTGGTGGCAGGCTCGGCCACAGGGCCCTGTTGGCATGCCATCGCAAGACCGTACGGAAGGACCGCCGGGTGTCGCTCTTCACACCTCGCTCTCGTCAGCTGCCGGAAGCCACCGAGGGCGGTGCGGAGACGGACGACCAGGAGACGGGGCAGCAGTCGGTCGAGGAGGTCAGGGAGAAGTCCGGCTGGTTCGGTTGGCGGACCCGATTCCCCCGTACCGCGCGCGGCGTGACCATCGGCACGACCGTCCTCGCCGCCGCCCTGGTGCTCGGGGCGCTGCTCATGCCCAACCGCCTCGACCGGATGAACGTCCAGGCGTTCCTGCGCCTGCCCGTGGAGGCGATCCTCCTCGCGGGCCTCCTCCTCGCGCTGCCGAGGCGGGCACGGCGCGTCACGGCCGTCGTCTCGGGCGTGTTCATCGGGCTGTTCACCATCGTCAAGTTCCTCGACATGGGCTTCCGCCAGACCCTGGCCCGCCCCTTCGACCTGGTCTTCGACTGGATCCTGCTGGACGACGCGACCGATTTCGTCAGGGAGTCGTTCGGCCGCTCGGGACAGGTGCTCGCGGTGACCGCGGCCATCGTGCTGGCCGTCGCCGTCCTCGCCCTGTGCACGCTCGCGGTGGTGCGGCTGACGAACCTCCTGGTCCGGCACCGTCCCGTGGCGCTGCGCAGCACGCTCGTCCTCGGCATCGTGTGGATCGTCTGCTTCACACTGGGCGTGCAGTTCGGCGGGGTCCCCTTCGCCACCAAGGGCAACACGCAGTTCGTCGCCAACCGGGTGCAGCAGGTGCGCGACGGCATCTTCGACGCCCAGGAGTTCGAGAAGAAGGCCGCCGTCGACGCCTTCGCCAAGACCCCGCCCGACCAGCTGCTCACCGGGCTGCGCGGCAAGGACGTCCTGTTCACCTTCATCGAGAGCTACGGCCGGGTCGCCATCGACGACCCGGCGATGGCCCCGCAGATCGACGCGGCCCTCCAGGAGGGCAACAGCAGGCTCAAGGCCGCCGGTTTCGCCTCGCGCAGCGGCTGGCTCCGGTCGCCCGTGACGGGCGCCGGCAGCTGGCTCGCCCACTCGACGTTCCTGTCCGGCCTGTGGGTCAAGAACCAGCAGCGCTACCGGAGCCTGACCGGTGGCGACCGCGCGACCCTGACCAGCTATTTCCAGAAGACCGGCGCCTGGCGCACGGTCGGTATCGTGCCGGGGGTGCGCAAGGCCTGGCCCGAGGGCAAGTACTTCGGCCTCGACCACATCTACGACTCCACGCACCTCGGCTACAACGGCCCCTACTTCAGCTGGACGCCGGTGCCCGACCAGTTCAGCCTGGAGGCCTTCGAGCGTCTGGAGCACGGCAAGGAGAACCGCGACCCGATCATGGCGGAGATCATCCTGGCCTCCAGCCACAACCCCTGGTCCCCCATCGCCCGCATGGTCGACTGGGACCAGCTCGGTGACGGCTCGGTCTTCGAGCAGATCAAGAAGGAGGGCACGGACCCCAAGGAGGTCTGGAAGAGCTCCAAGTCCGTGCGCACGGAGTACCGCAAGGCGATCGAGTACTCGCTGCAGAGCCTGACCGAGTGGGTCGAGCGCTACGGCGACGACGACACGGTCCTCGTCTTCCTCGGCGACCACCAGCCCGTCCCGACCGTCACCGGGGGTGACACCAACAAGGACGTGCCCATCACCATCGTGGCCCGCGACCCGAAGATCCTCGACCGGATCGCCGACTGGGGCTGGACGGACGGCCTCAAGCCCGCCGGGAACGCGCCCGAGTGGGGCATGGACACGTTCCGCGACCGGTTCATGAGGGCGTACGCGAAGTAACGTCCCTACCCTGCCGAGGGCAGCGGCGCCCCGAGGAACGTGACGATCCGTCGTACGAACCACTCCGGGTCGTCCAGCCACGGATAGTGCCCGGCACCGGGCTGCACCACGAGCTCGGCGTGCGGGAACACGTCCGCGGCACGGCGGGCGAGCTCGGGCCGGGGGGCGTTGTCGACCTCCCCCGCGAGCACGAGCACCGGACGGTCCAGCCGCCCGAGCGCCTCCCGGGCGGCGGGCGGGTCATAGGCGCCGGCCGATCCGTACGCGTCTGCCGCCTCGTCGTTGAACTCCTCGTCCCCGCGCGCGTCGTGCGCCGCGGCGGCCCCGTCCCAGCGGCCGTAGAAGAAGGGCGCGAACACGGGGTCGTAGCCGCCGGTCCCGTCGAGCGAGGCCGCGAACGCGGGGAACGCCTCCTCGTACCACGGCTCGTCCTTGCGCAGCGGAGCCGCGGCCAGCCGGTCCTCGTCCGTCACCGGCATGCCCAGCGCCCACGGAATGGCCGTGACCAGCGCGAGCCGCCGTACCCGTGCCGGATACCGGGCGGCGTACAGCATGGCGAGACTGCCGCCCGCCGAGTGCCCGACCAGATCCATCTCCGCCAGTCCCAGGTGGACCCGCAGCGCCTCCACGTCGTCCACGATCCGGTCGCAGCGGTACGTCGCCGGATCAGCGGGGGTCGCGGAGGCTCCGGTGCCCCGCAGATCGAGCAGGACGAGTCGCCGGTGGGCGCCGAGGCCGCCCAGGTCACCGAGGTAGACGGAGGCGCGCATGGGTCCGCCGGGCAGGACGACGAGGGGCGGCCCCTCACCGTTCAGGTGGTAGGCGAGTTCGGTCCCGTCGTACGAGGTGAAGGTCGGCATGGCGCTGATCCTCACCGTCCCGCGTCCCCGTCGCAACGGAGTTCCCTGCCGGAGCCCGATGCGGAGGCGGCGCGTCGAGAAAGTGCGGGCCGACCCCTTGCTTGATCGCCGGTGGCCTGGATTACTGATCCCCAGGAACTCGACCGAATGATCGGTCGCCCGTATTGCCGTGATTGGTGAAGGAGACGTTCCGGTGGCGGACGCGACGGAGCTGTGGGACGCGGGGGAACGACTCGACGCGCAGGGGCTGAGGGCGCTCCAGCTGGAGCGGCTGCGGACGTCTCTGCGGCACGCGTACGACCATGTGCCGTTCTACCGGGAGTCCTTCGACAAAGCGGGTGTCCGTCCCGACGACTGCCGGTCCCTCGCCGATCTCGCCCGCTTCCCCTTCACCACCAAGGCGGACCTGCGCGAGAACTACCCGTACGGGATGTTCGCCGTACCGCAGGACCGCATCCGCCGCATCCACGCCTCGAGCGGCACCACCGGCCGCCCGACGGTCGTCGGGTACACGGAGGGCGACCTCTCCCTGTGGTCCGACATGGTGGCCCGCTCCCTCCGGGCGGCGGGCGGGCGGCCGGGCGACATCGTCCACGTCGCCTACGGCTACGGCCTGTTCACCGGCGGCCTCGGCGCCCACTACGGCGCCGAACGGCTCGGCTGTACGGTCATCCCCGCGTCCGGCGGCATGACGGCCCGTCAAGTCCAGCTGATCCAGGACCTGAAGCCCGGCATCATCATGGTGACCCCGTCGTACATGCTGACGATGCTGGACGAGTTCGAGCGCCAGGGCATCGACCCGCGCGGCACCTCGCTCCGCGTCGGCGTCTTCGGTGCCGAGCCCTGGACGGAGCGGATGCGCCAGGAGATCGAGGAACGGTTCGCGATCGACGCGGTCGACATATACGGACTGTCCGAGGTGATCGGTCCGGGAGTGGCGCAGGAGTGCGTCGAGACCAAGGACGGGCTGCACATCTGGGAGGACCACTTCTTCCCGGAGGTCGTCGACCCGTTCACCGGTGAGGTGCTGCCGGACGGCGAGAAGGGCGAGCTGGTCTTCACCTCGCTCACCAAGGAAGCGATGCCCGTCATCCGGTACCGGACCCGGGACCTGACACGGCTGCTGCCGGGCACGGCACGCGTGTTCCGCCGTATGGAGAAGGTCACCGGCCGCAGCGACGACATGGTGATCCTGCGTGGCGTGAACCTCTTCCCCACCCAGATCGAGGAGATCGTCCTGCGGACGCCCGGCGTGGCACCGCACTTCCAGCTCCGCCTCACCCGCGAAGGCCGCCTCGACGCCCTCACCGTACGTGCCGAGGCCCGCCCCGGCGCCACCCCCGAGGCGAGGGAAGCGGCCGCGTCGGCGATCACCACCGCCGTCAAGGACGGCATCGGCGTCTCCGTCACCGTCGAGATCGTCGAACCCGAGTCGCTGGAACGGTCGGTGGGCAAGATCCGCCGGATCGTGGATCTGCGTCCCCGCTAGGCGAACCGGTCCCTGAGCTCCCGCTTGAGGATCTTCCCGCTCGCGTTCCGGGGCAGCTCGTCCAGGAACAGCACCCGCTTCGGCGCCTTGAAGTGGGCGAGCTTCTCGCGTGCGTGAGCGATGAGTTCGGCCTCCTCCACTTCTTCCCCTTCGCGGGGGACGACGACAGCCGTCACCGCCTCGATCCAGCGCTCGTCCGGCAGGCCGATCACCGCCACCTCGGCGACGGCGTCGTGGGTGTAGAGCGCGTCCTCGACCTGGCGTGAAGCGACCAGTACACCCCCGGAATTGATGACGTCCTTCACACGGTCGACGATCGTGAAGTAGCCGTGGGCGTCGCGGACCGCGAGGTCGCCCGAGTGGAACCAGCCGTCGCGGAAGGCGTCGGCGGTCTCCTCGGGCTTGTCCCAGTAGCCCTCGCACAACTGCGGTGAGCGGTAGACGATCTCGCCCGGTGTGCCGTCGGGGACCTCCTTGCCGTCCTCGTCGACCACGCGGGCGTCGACGAAGAGCACCGGCCGGCCGCACGAGTCCATCCGGCCCTTGTGCTCGTCCGGGGCCAGGACCGTGGCCAGCGGGCCGATCTCGCTCTGCCCGAAGCAGTTGTAGAAGGCGAGCTTCGGGAGCCGTTCCCGCAGTCGCTCAAGGACCGGCACCGGCATGATCGACGCGCCGTAATACGCCTTGCGCAGTCCGCCGAGATCGCGGGTGCTGAAGTCGGGGCGGTTCGACAGGCCGATCCACACCGTCGGCGGCGCGAAGAGGCTGTCCGCGCGGCCCTCCTCGATCAGGTCGAGGATCCGGTCACCGTCGGGCGCGTCGAGGATGATGTTGGTCGCCCCGGCCGCCAGGTACGGCAGCAGGAACACATGCATCTGCGCCGAGTGGTAGAGCGGGAGGGCGTGCACGGGACGGTCGCCCGCGCTCAGGTCCAGTGCGGTGATGGCGCTCAGGTACTCGTGCACCAGGGCGCGGTGCGTCATCATCGCGCCCTTCGGGAGCGCCGTCGTGCCCGAGGTGTAGAGCAGCTGGACCAGGTCCTCGCCGCGCGGTTCGGGCCCGTCGTACGCGGGCGCCGACTCCAGCCGGGCCGACAGCGCGTCGTCCGCGTCGCGCAACGGCAAGGTGCGTACGCCGTCCGGGAGGCGGTCCGCCAGGTCCGGATCGGCGAGGACGAGCGCGCTGCCCGACTGGCGGACGATGTACGCCAGGTCCTCGCCGGTCAGGTGCTGGTTCACCGGGACGTGCACCAGGCCCGCGCGGGCGCAGGCGAGGAAGGCGATGAGGTAGGCGTCGGAGTTGCGGCCGAAGGCGCCGACCCGGTCGCCCGGCGACAGGCCTTCGGCGAGCAGGACGCTCGCCGCGCGCGAGACGGCCTCGTCCAGTTCCTCGTACGTCCATGAGCGGTCGCCGTACTCCACCGCGACCCGTGCCGGGGTGCGCCGGGCGCTGCGCCGCAGCACCCCGTCAACCGTGCTGCCGTGTCCAGGCGTCATGACACATGATCCTCGGTCCCTCACCGCGGGAGGTCAAGCACGGGTCGAGGACACATACCCGTTGGTACGCTCAACCGCCCCTTCCCTCAATGACGTTGGGAGGCACGATGCGCACCCGCCTCAGACGCATACTCGTCGCGGCAGTCGCCCTGCTCACCGCCACGGCCGCGCTGCCGGCAGCCGCGGCCGAAGGCCAGAACCGTCAGCAGCACCCCTCGCACGGCGGCCTGTCCGCCACGATCCGCTACACCGAGTACGGCATCCCGCACATCCTCGCGAAGAACTACACGGACCTCGGCTTCGGCACCGGCTGGGCGCAGGCCGCCGACCAGGTGTGCACGCTCGCCGACGGCTTCGTGACCGTGCGCGGGGAACGCTCCCGGTACTTCGGGCCCGACGCGGCACCCGACTTCTCGCTCTCCTCGGCCGCCAGGAACCTCTCCAGCGACCTCTACTTCCAGGGCGTGCGGGAGGCGCGCACGGTCGAGAAGCTGCTCGCCGAACCGGCACCGCGGGGGCCGAGCCGCCAGGCGAAGGACCTGATGCGGGGCTTCGCGGCCGGCTACAACGCCTGGCTCGAGCAGAACCGCGTCACCGACCCCGCCTGCAAGGGCGCCGCCTGGGTCCGCCCGGTGACGGCCCTCGACGTGGCCGCGCGCGGCTTCGCGCTCGCCGTCCTCGGCGGGCAGGGGCGTGGCGTGGACGGCATCACCGCCGCCCAGCCGCCCACCACGACCTCCACGGCCGCGCCCGACGCCCAGGACACCGCCCGCGCGGCCCGGGAACTGCTGGCCGCCGACACCGCCGACATGGGCTCCAACGCCGTCGCCTTCAGCGGCACGACCACCGCCGACGGCCGCGGGCTGCTGCTCGGGAACCCCCACTACCCCTGGCAGGGCGGCCGTCGCTTCTGGCAGTCGCAGCAGACGATCCCCGGCGAACTCAACGTCTCCGGCGGCTCCCTGCTCGGCTCCGCGACGGTCTCCATCGGCCACAACGCGAAGGTGGGCTGGAGCCACACCGTCGCGACCGGCGTCCCCCTCAACCTCCATCAGCTGACGCTGGATCCGGCCGACCCCACGGCCTACCTCGTGGACGGCGAGCCGGAGAGGATGACCAAGCGCACGGTGACCGTCCGGGTGAAGGACGGCGTCCCGGTGACACGGACGCAGTGGTGGACCCGGTACGGACCCGTGGTCACGTCGTTCGGCGCCTCGCTGCCCCTGCCCTGGTCCAGCACGACGGCGTACGCCCTCAACGATCCCAACGCCGCCAACCTGCGCGCCTCCGACACCGCCCTCGGCTTCAGCAAGGCGCGCTCCACGGCGGAGGTGCTCGGCTCGCTCCAGCGCACCCAGGGGCTGCCGTGGGTGAACACGGTCGCCGCCGACTCGGGCGGCCACACCCTGTTCACCCAGTCCCAGGTGCTCCCCCGGATCACCGACGAGCTGGCCCAGCGCTGCTCCACACCGCTCGGCAAGGTCACCTATCCCTCCGCCGGGCTGGCGATCCTCGACGGCTCGCGTGGCGACTGCGCGCCCGGCTCCGATCCCGACGCCGTGCAGCCGGGCGTCTTCGGTCCGGCGAAGATGCCGACACTCAAGGACGCCGCGTACGCGGAGAACTCCAACGACAGCGCCTGGCTCGCCAACGCCGACCGGCCGCTGACCGGGTACGAGCGGGTCTTCGGCACCATCGGCACCCAGCGGTCGCTGCGGACCCGGGGCGCGATCGAGGACGTGTCGGCGATGGCACAGCGCGGTCGGCTGACCGTGCGGGACCTGCAGGCGCAGCAGTTCGCCAACCGGGTGCCCGCGGGCGACCTGGCCGCGGCCGACGCGGCGAAGGCGTGCGCGGCGCTGCCGGGAGGTACCGCAACGGGCAGTGGCGGCACAGCCGTTGATGTCAGCGCGGCCTGTGGGGTGCTCGCCACGTGGGACCGTACGGTGAACACCGACAGCCGGGGCGCGCTGCTCTTCGACCGGCTGTGGCGGAAGATCCCGGCGGCCCAGCTGTGGAAGGTGCCGTTCTCGGCCGCCGACCCGGTGCACACACCGAACACCCTCAACACGGCGTCGCCCGCCTTCGCCACGGCCCTGGCGGACGCGGTCACCGAGTTGCGGGCGGCGGGCATCGCGCTGAACTCCCCTCTCGGACAGCACCAGTTCGTCGTGCGCAAGGGTCAGCGCATCGCGGTCTCGGGCGGCACCGAGTCCCTGGGCGTCTGGAACAAGGTCGAGCCGGTGTGGGACCCGGCTCAGGGGGGCTACACGGAGGTGACCACCGGCTCCAGCTACATCCAGGCGGTCGGCTGGGACGGCAGCCGCTGCCCGGTGGCCCGCACCCTCCTGTCGTACTCCCAGTCCTCGAACCCGAACTCGCCGCACCACAGCGACCAGACCCGGCTGTACTCCCAGGAGAAGTGGGTGACGTCGCGCTTCTGCGAGAAGGACATCCTGACGTCGCCCGGACTGAAGGTGGTCCATGTGCGCGAACGCTGAGTCCCACGTCACCAGGGCGTAGCCGGACCCGGCGCCGTCCGGCTCTCCGGCGAGAGCCGGACGGCGCCGTCGGGTTCGGGGAACCCTTCTTACAGGGGTTCACACCGGGCGGACCCGGCCCTCCCAGTACGGGTCCCGCAGCCGTCGCTTGTACAGCTTGCCGTTGGGGTCGCGGGGCATCTCGGTGATGAAGTCGACCGTCTTGGGGCACTTGTAGCCGGCGAGCCGGCCGACGCAGTGGGCGAGGACGTCGGCGGCCAGGTCGGGTCCGGGTTCGTGGCCCGGGGCCGGTTCCACGACCGCCTTGACCTCCTCGCCCCAGTCGTCGTGCGGGATGCCGAAGGCGGCGGCGTCGGCGACCGCGGGGTGCTGGAGCAGGACGGACTCGATCTCGGCGGGATAGATGTTGACCCCACCCGAGATGATCATGTCGATCTTGCGGTCGCGGAGGAAGAGATAGCCGTCCTCGTCGAGGAGGCCGAGATCACCGACGGTGAAGAAGTCGCCGATGCGGTTCTTCTTCGTCTTCGTCTCGTCCTTGTGGTACGAGAAGCCGCCGGTGTTCATCTTCAGGTACACGGTGCCCAGTTCACCGGGCGGCAGACGGTTGCCGTCGTCGTCGAAGATCGCCAACTCGCTGATGGGCCAGGCCTTTCCGACCGTGCCCGGCTTCTTCAGCCAGTCCTCCGCGGTGGCGAAGGCGCCGCCGCCCTCGCTGGCCGCGTAGTACTCCTCCACACAGGGTCCCCACCAGTCGAGCATCGCCCGCTTCACGTGGTCGGGGCAGGGCGCGGCGCCGTGGATGGCGTGCCGCATGGCGGACACGTCGTAGCGTGCCTTGGTGTCCCCCGGCAGCGCCAGCAGGCGGTGGAACTGGGTCGGGACCATGTGCGTGTGGGTGCATCGTTCCTGGTCGATCAGCCGGAGCATCTCCTCGGGCGTCCACTTGTCCATCAGCACCAGGCGATGACCGATGTGCAGCGACGCGCTCGCGAACTGGAGCACCGCCGTGTGGTAGAGCGGCGAGCAGACGAGGTGCACGTTGTCGTCGTACGGCCGGATGCCGAAGATGCCGAGGAAGCCGCCGAGGTAGGCCTCCTCGGGGAGCTTGCCGGTCAGCGGGCGGCGGATGCCGCGGGGGCGGCCTGTGGTGCCCGAGGTGTAGTTCATGACCCAGCCGAGGGTGCGGTCCCCGGGCGCTGACTCCGGCTGCCCTTCGAGGAGTTCGGCGTACGGGCGGAAGCCCTCGATCTCGCCGATCGCATAGCGGTGGGTGGCGGGCAGGCCGGCCTCGTCGGCGGCCTGGCGGGCGGGGCCGGCGAAGCGCTCGTGGGCGAGGAAGACCTTGGCGCCGGAGTCGGCGACGATCCAGGCGATCTCCGGGCCCACGAAGTGGTGGTTGACCGGGACGAGGTAGAAACCGGCCTGGGTGGCGGCGAGATGGGCGGTGAAGAAGTCGACGCCGTTGGGCAGGACGACCGCGAAGGCGTCCCCGCGCTCCATCCCTGCGGCGCGCAGACCGTGGACGAGGCGGTTGGCGGCGGCGTGCAGCCGGCCGGCGGTCCACTTCTCGCCGTCGGGGGCGACGAGGACGGTGCGGTCGGGGTCGGCGGTGGCCTGGGCCCAGAAGCCGGGCGGGGGTGTGCTCGTCACTGGCCGCTCCTTCCGGCGATGCGGTTGACGTGGTCGACGGCCTGCTCGAAGCCGCGGGTGAGGTCGTCGAAGACGGCCTGGACGCTGCGTTCGCTGTTCATCCGGCCGACGATCTGTCCGACGGGGGTGCCGAGCAGGGGCTCGACCTCGTACTTCTGGATGCGCGTGAGGGCATCGGCGACGAGCAGGCCCTGGAGGGGCATGGGCAGGGTGCCGGGGCCGTTCGGGTCGTCCCAGGCGTCCGTCCACTCGGTCCGCAGCTGACGTGCGGGCTTCCCGGTCAGGGCACGCGAGCGGACCGTGTCGCCGGAGCCGGCCTCCAGCAGTTTCCGCGTCACCGCGGGCGAGGACATCTCGGCCTCGGTGCAGGTGAGCCACAGCGAGCCCAGCCACACACCCTGGGCGCCGAGCGCCAGCGCGGCCGCCACCTGCCGTCCGCTGCCGATGCCGCCGGCGGCCAGTACCGGCAGCGGGCCGACGGCGTCGACGACCTCGGGGGTCAGCACCATCGAGGCGATCTCACCGGTGTGTCCGCCGGCCTCGTAGCCCTGGGCGACGACGATGTCGATGCCGCCCTCCTTGTGCTTGACGGCGTGCCGGGCGCTGCCCGCGAGCGCGGCGACGAGTACGCCCCGGTCGTGGGCGCGTTCCACGACATCCGCGGGCGGTGAGCCGAGGGCGTTGGCGAGCAGCTTGATCGGGTAGTCGAAGGCGACGTCGAGCTGGGTGCGGGCGACCTGCTCCATCCACCCGGTGATCCGCCAGCCGGACGCGTCCCCCTCGGCCAGTTCGGGCACGCCGTACTTGGCCAGGGTGTCCTTGACGTACTGCCGATGCCCCTCGGGGATCATGGCCTCGACCTCGGCCTCGGTCACCCCCTCGACCTTCTTGGCGGGCATGACGACGTCCAGCCCGTACGGCCGGCCCTCGACATGGGCCTCGATCCAGTCGAGGTCGCGTTTGAGATCGTCGGGGGCGGTGTAGCGGACCGCGCCGAGCACGCCGAAGCCGCCGGCCCGGCTGATGGCCGCAGCGACGGCGGGGAACGGCGTGAAGCCGAAGATGGCGTGCTCGACTCCCAGTTTCTTGCTCAGCTCCGTCTGCATGGGCGCAGGATGCCGCAGTCCTCCGGAGGACGGAAGAGGTTTTCTGATGCTCCGTCAGATTTGGTCGCCGGGTTAGAGTTCCACGATGACTGATGAGGTGTCCACCGGACTGACCCACCGTCACATCACGCGAAGAGCCCTCGCCTTGGGGGGCGCGCTGGCCATCGCCCCGTTCCCCGCCGGGCCCGCGGCCGCGTCCACCGGCCGCAGCACACTGCGCCACGGCACCCCGGCGCAGGCCGGCCTCCTCGCCGCCCACCTGCGCCAACTCGTCACCGACGCGGAGACGTTCCTCGCCCCCTCCCCCAAGCATCCCTGGTACGCGGGGGCCGTGCTGCTCGCCGGCCGCGGCGACACCGTGGCGCTGCACCGGCCGATCGGCATGGCGGTGCGCTACTCGGCGTACGACGAGAAGACCGACACCGGCGTCGAGTTCCCGCCCGAGGACCGGATCCCCATGGCCGAGGACACCGTCTTCGACCTGGCCTCGGTGTCCAAGCTGTTCACCTCGATCCTGGCGGTCCAGCAGATCGAGCGGGGCGCGCTGGAGCTGGAGGGCACGGTCGCCGCGTACCTCCCGGAGTTCGGCGGCGCCGGCAAGCGGGACATCACGATCCGGCAGCTCCTCACGCACACCTCGGGGTTCCGCGCCTGGATCCCGCTCTACAACGCGCCGACGTACGAGCAGAAGCTCCAGCTCATCTGGAACGAGGCACCGCTCAACCCGCCGGGTACGAAGTACCTGTACTCCGACCTCAACCTGATCTCCCTCCAGCTGGTCCTGGAGAAGATCACCGGCCGCACCCTGGACACGCTCCTCCACGACGAGATCACCGCCCCGCTCGGCATGCGTCGCACCCGCTACAACCCGCCCGCCTCCTGGAAACCGGGGATCGCGGCGACGGAGGACGCGCGAAAGCCCTGGTCCGGCCTCGACCGAGGACTGGTGTGGGGTGAGGTGCACGACGAGAACGCGTTCAGCCTGGGCGGAGTCGCGGGCCACGCGGGCGTCTTCTCCTGCGCCTGGGACCTGGCGGTCCTCGGCAGAACACTGCTCAACGGGGGCTCCTACGGCCGGGCCCGCATCCTGCGCCGCGAGTCCGTGGAGTTGATGTTCACCGACTTCAACACCGCGTTCCCCGGGGACGAACACGGGCTCGGCTTCGAGCTCTACCAGCACTGGTACATGGGCGCGATGGCGACACCGCGCACGGCCGGGCACACGGGCTTCACCGGCACGTCGCTGGTCCTCGACCCGACGACGGACTCGTTCCTGATCGCGCTGGGCAACTCGGTCCACCCGGTGCGGAGTTGGCGCTCCGGCTCCGCTCCCCGGGTGGCCGCCGCGAACAACCTGGCGCGCGCTGTTCCGGTACGCCCGCGGTACGGCCGCGGCGCCTGGTTCTCCGGCATGGCGAGCGCCACGACGGCCACGCTCACGTTGCCGCCGCTCGACACGTCGTCCGGCGGCGCTCGGCTGCGGTGCGCACTGTGGTGGGACACCGAACCCCAGGCGGACACCCTCGCGTTGGAGGGGACGACGGACGGCGGGGCGACCTGGCAGCCGGTCCCGTTCACCACCACACGACCCGCCGAGACGCATCCCACGGGCACGCTCACCGGCTGGTCGGGCCGCGTATGGCACCGCCTCACGGCGGATCTTCCGACGCACCGTCAACTGGCCCTGCGCTGGCGGTACACGACCGACCGGCTGTACGTGGGCCGTGGAGCGTACGTCGACGGACTGCGCGTGGGCGCCGCCGACGGCGTCCTCTTCGACGAGACGCGCTCGAGCGACGCCGAACGGATCGCAGCCGTGGGGTGGGTTCCGGCCGCCGACTGAAGGCGCCCGTCAGCACCCCCCGCCCAGGGTCTGTCCGACGGATCAGGCCGGCTGCGAGCAACGGCACTTGTCGACGCGGCAGATGCGCGTGCCGGACTCCGCGACGCCGGCATGATCCGCCGGACAGCCCTAGCCCCCGGCCGCCCCCTCCAACACCACCATCGCCGCATTGTGCCCCGGCACCCCGCTGACCCCGCCCCCACGCACGGCACCCGCCCCGCACAGCAGCACATTCCCGTGCCGTGTCTCCACGCCCCACCGCCCGGCTCCCTCCTGGGCGTACGGCCAGGACAGGTCCCGGTGGAAGATGTTCCCTGCGGGCAGTCGCAGATCCCGTTCCAGATCGAGCGGTGTCTTCGCCTCGATGCAGGGCCGCCCCTCCGCGTCGACGGCCAGGCAGTCGGCCAGCGGTTCGGCGAGCTGGGCGTCGAGCTGGGCGAGCGTCGACTTCAACAGCTCCTCGCGGACGCCGTCGTTGTCCTCCTCGAAGAGCCGCGCAGGCGTGTGCAGGCCGAACAGCGTCAGCGTCTGGTACCCCTGCTCCACCAGCTCCGGGCCGAGGATCGTCGGATCCGTCAGCGAGTGGCAGTAGATCTCCGAGGGCGGGGCCGCGGGCAGCTCACCGGCCGCGGCCTGGGCGTAGGCGGTGGCGAGCTGCTCGTACCCCTCCGCGATGTGGAAGGTGCCGGAGAACGCGGCGCGCGGATCGACGGAGCTGTCCCGCAGCCGGGGCAGCCGTTTGAGCAGCATGTTCACCTTGAGCTGCGCGCCCTCCGCGGGGGCGGGCGGCTCATCGCCGGTCAGGTCCGCCAGTGCCTGCGGGGAGGCGTTCACCAGGACGTGCCGGGCGGCCACCGTCCCCTCCCCCTCGGTCGTCCGAAACGCGACCTCCGCCATACGACCGTCCGTGGCGATCCGCACCGCCTCGTGCCCGGTGGCGATGACGGCACCAGCGTCGCGCGCGGCGGCGGCCAGGGCGTCGGTGAGGGCGCCCATACCGCCGACGGGGACGTCCCAGTCGCCGGTGCCGCCGCCGATCACGTGGTACAGGAAGCAGCGGTTCTGCTTCAGCGAGGGGTCGTGGGCGTCGGCGAAAGTGCCGATCAGGGCGTCCGTGAGGACGACACCCCGGACGAGGTCATCGGCGAAACGGTCCTCCACCGTCACGCCGATCGGCTCCTCGAACAGCGTCCGCCAGGCCTCCTCGTCGTCCACCCGGTGCCGTAGCTCGTCCCGCGTGGGCAGCGGTTCGGTGAGGGTCGGGAAGACCCGTTCGGCGACACGGCCGGTCATCCCGTAGAAGCGCTGCCAGGCCTCGTACTCGCGCTTCCCGCCCGTCAGGCGCTCGAAGGCCTCGCGGGTGCGTCGCTCGCCGCCGCCCACCAGGAGGCCGGTGGGCTGTCCGTCGCGTTCGACGGGGGTGTACGAGGAGATGGTGCGCTTACGGACCCGGAACGTGAGGCCCAGATCCCGGACGATCTTCTTCGGGAGCAGGCTGACCAGGTACGAGTAGCGCGACAGCCGTGCGTCGACGCCGGCGAAGGGCCGGCTG
This sequence comes from Streptomyces sp. NPDC087859, assembly GCF_044742595.1. NCBI lineage: Bacteria > Bacillati > Actinomycetota > Actinomycetes > Kitasatosporales > Streptomycetaceae > Streptomyces > Streptomyces sp. NPDC087859. The sequence continues at coordinate 251,786 of NZ_JBIUUU010000008.1, forward strand.
GAGATCGCGGCGCCGCCGGTGTGGTCGAGGCGTTCCAGGACCAGGACGGAGCGTCCGGCCCGGGCCAGGTAGGCGGCGGCGACGAGGCCGTTGTGGCCCCCGCCGACGATCACGGCGTCGTACGTGTGTCCCTCGAGAGCAGGCATGTCTCTTCGTAACACGCGATGATCACCGGCGGCCAGGGGTGTACGGCGGTACGGCGACGGGGTCAGGGTCCCTGGGACGCCCGCTGCTGTCGCAGCACCGCCACCCTCCGGTACAGCTCCACGGCCTCGGCGCCACGACCGAGCTGTTCCAGGCAGTGGGCCTCGTCGTTGCGGCTGGCGAGGGTGTCGGGGTGGTCGGCGCCGAGGACGCGTTCGCGGGCGGCGGCGACTCTGCGGTACTCGGTGAGGGCGTCGGCCCACCGGCCCAGCCAGCCCAGGCCCACGGCGACCTCGCGACGGCTGACCAGGGTGTCGGGGTGTTCCGGACCGAGGACGCGCTCGCGGATGGCGCACACGTCGCGGGACTCGGCGAGGGCCTCCTCCCAGCGGCCGAGGCGGCCGAGGTTGACGCCGAGGCCGTGGCGGGCGCGGAGGGTCTCGGCGTGGGCGGGGCCGTGGACGCGGGTGCGGTCGTCGATCAGGTCGCGGTAGAGCTGGAGCGCCTCCGTGCTGCGGCCGAGGCGGCCGAGGCTGATGCCGACCTCGTAGCGGGCGGCGAGGGTGTCGGGGTGGTCGGGGCCGAGGGCCTGGGCGCGGGCCTCGGCGACCTCGTGGTAGGTCTGCAGGGCTTCCGGCCAGCGTCCCAACTGGCCCAGCGCGTAGGCGACCTCGTAGCGGGTGACCAGGGTGTCGGGGTGGGCGGGGCCCAGGACGCGGGCGCGGGCCGCCGCGACGTCGCAGGCCATGCGGTAGGAGTCCTCCAGGCGGCCGAGCCGGCTGAGGTTGAAGGCGAGGTTGTGGCGGCAGCGCAGGGCGTCGGGGTGGTCGGCGCCCATGGTGCGCTCACGGGCGGCGAGGACGGACGTGTAGACCTGGTGGGCGTCGAAGTGGCGGCCCAACTGGCCCAGCACATAGGCCATTTCCTGGCGGGCGGCGAGGGTGTCGGGGTGGTCCGGGCCGAGGGCGAGACTGCGGCTGCGGGCGACGTGTTTGTACTCGCGCAGGGCGTCGGCGGCGCGGCCGGTGCGGCTGAGGGTGAAGGCGACCTCGTAGCGGCTGGCGAGGGTGTCCGGGTGGTCGGGGCCGAGCAGGTGCTCGCGCTCGGCGGCCACCGCGCGGTGCACCTCGCCCGCCTCCGCCCAGCGGCCCAGCCGGCCCAGGCTGAGCCCCGCGTTGTGCCGTCCGGTCAGGGCGGTGAGCCCCTCCGGGGGCGGGGCGGCGGGGTCGAAGGGGCCGGATTCCTCGACCTGCCGTCCGGTGGGGGGCCGGGGGATCCACTCGCCGGTGAGCCCCGCTCCGGCGTCCGGTGGTGTGGCGGCGAGGCCGGCGCCGGTGGCCTTGTGGCCGGTGGTCATGCCACGGGTCCAGGACGGCAGCCGGGCCGCGCGGGCGGTGGGCTCGGGCCCGAGCGTCGGCTGGGGTGTCACGACGGTGGGCACGTACGTCGGTGTCGTACGCCCCAGGCTGATGCGGCGGCCCACCTCGCGGGCGTCGTGCGGGCGTTGCTCGGGCAGCTTGGCCAGCAGATCCAGGATGATCTTCTCGAGGTACGCGGGGACCTCCGCGCGGTGGCTGCGCGGTGGGCGGGGCGGGGTGTCGCGGTGGCCGACGAGGATCGCCCAGGCGTCGTCGAGGTCGAACGGCGGTACCCCGGTGGCGATCTCGTAGAGCACGCACCCCAGCGAGTACAGGTCGCTGCGCTGGTCGACCTCGGAGCCGCCGATCTGCTCGGGCGACATGTAGTGCGGGGTGCCCATGGCGATGCCGGTGCCGGTGAGGCGGGAGGTGAAGCCGATGTCGTGGCCGAGGCGGGCGATGCCGAAGTCGCAGATCTTCACCGTGCCGTCGGTGAGCCGCATGATGTTCGCGGGCTTCAAGTCGCGGTGCACGATGCCCTGTTGGTGGGTGTAGGCGAGGGCCGCCGCCACCTGGTCGGCGATCTCCACGACGTCCGCGACGGGCAGCGGGTGATGCTTGTTGTCCTCCAGGAGCTGGCTGAGGTTGCGCCCCTCCAGCAACTCCATCACGAGGTAGAGGATTCCGTCGGACTCTCCGAAGTCATGGACGACGGTGACCCCGCGGTGCTGGAGGGAGGCGGCCACCCGGGCCTCTCGGCGGAACCGCTCGCGCAGCACCCGGGTGAAGGACTGGTCGTGGGACGGACCCAGCGGTTTGAGGCACTTCACGGCGACCCGACGGCCCAGCGACTCGTCGCGCGCCCGCCACACCTCGCCCATGCCGCCGCGCCCGATCGGATCGAGCAGCCGGTAGCGGCCCTGGATCAGCTTGCTGTCCCCCATCTGCTGCGATCGCCCCCGATGGTCTCGCCCCGCCCCTGGCCCGTCCAGTATGGCGAGCTATCCACCCACTTTGTACGGGGTCGGGCGGGAGCCGGGGCCGAGCCGTGACATGGCCCGGAGGATGTGTTTGGGCGGGAGTTGCCAGCGAAGACGTGCGGGGACACCGCGCAGAAGGGTGCCTGTGGCACGCAACTGGCGGGTGACGGTGGCGGGTTTCGGGGCCGGTCTGCCGTACAGCTCGTGGGCGTGCGGCGGCAGAGAGGCGTACGCCAGTTGTGCCACGCGCCGCCACAGCACCTCGCGCGCCGGGACGAGGAGGGGGTGCGTCGGCGGGCGGAGCAGGAAGTCGTCCACGGCGCGTGCCTCGGGTCCGACGGCGAGTTCGGGGCGCACCTTCTCGAAGTAGGCGGCCAGTTCCGCCTGGTCGGCGGGTACGGCGTCGGGGTCGAGGCCCACCAGGCGGGCGCCGACCCGCTGTTCGGCGATGTAGCGGTCGGCCAGTTCGTCGGTGAGCCGGAATCCGGAGCGGCGCGCGACATGCAGATAGGAGTCGATCTCCGCGCAGTGCACCCACAACAGCAGCTCGGGTTCGTCGACGCCGTACCGCTCCCCCGTGTCCGGGTCGACGGCCGACAGCATGGTGTGGATCTTCCGGACGCGAGCACCCGCCTTCTCCGCCGCCTCGGTGGTGCCGTAGCTGATGGTGCCGACGAAGTTCGCGGTACGCAGCAGCCGGCCCCAGGCGTCCTTGCGGAAGTCGGAGTTCTGCATGACCCCGCGCACCGCACGCGGGTGCAGGGCCTGGAAATAGAGCGCGCGGACACCGGCGACCCACATCATCGGGTCGCCGTGCATCTGCCAGGTCACCGACTTCGGTGTGAACAGTCCGGGATCACCCATGTCACGAAGGCTAACGCCGTACCCGCGGCATCCCCAGGCCGATCCACGAGATGATCTCCCGCTGGATCTCGTTGTTGCCGCCGCCGAAGGTGAAGATCACGGCCGAGCGGTAGCCGCGTTCCAGCTCCCCATGGAGGACCGTGCCGGCGGAGCCCTCCTTCAGGGCGCCCGCCGCGCCGACGATCTCCATCAGCCAGGCGTAGGCGTCGCGGCGGGCCTCGGAGCCGTACACCTTGACCGCGGAGGCGTCCTGCGGGGTGAGCGTGCCGTCCTGGACCGCGCTGACCATCTGCCAGTTGAGGAGCTTGAGGGCGTCCAGCCTGGTGTGGGTCCGGGCGAGAAGGCGGCGCACCCAGGGCAGGTCGACGACGCGACGGCCGTCGGCGAGCTTGGTCTCCGTGGCCCAGCGCTGGACGTCGTGCAGGGCGCGGATCGCCATGGTGCCGTGGGCGGCGAGGGTGACGCGTTCGTGGTTGAGCTGGTTGGTGATCAGCCGCCAGCCCTGGTTCTCGGCGCCGACGCGGCGGGTGACGGGGACGCGGATGTCCTCGTAGTAGCTGGCCGTGGTGTCGTGGCCGGCGAGTGTGTTGATGACGGTGCAGGAGTAGCCGGGGTCGGTGGTCGGCACCAGCAGCATGCTGATGCCCTTGTGGGGCGGGGCGGACGGGTCGGTGCGGGTCGCGAGCCAGACCCAGTCGGCGGTGTCGCCGTTGGTCGTCCAGATCTTCTGGCCGTTGACGACATACGCGTCGCCGTCACGCACCGCTCGGGTCTTCAGGGACGCCAGATCCGTGCCCGCGTCGGGCTCGCTGTAGCCGATCGCGAAGTCGATCTCGCCGGAGAGGATCCTGGGCAGGAAGTACGCCTTCTGCTCGTCCGTGCCGAACTGCATGATCGTCGGTCCGACGGTGTTCAGTGCCATGAGCGGCAGCGGCACACCGGCCTGGGCGGCCTCGTCGAAGAAGATGAACTGCTCGATCGCGCTGAGCCCGCGTCCGCCGTACTCCTTGGGCCAGCCCACGCCGAGCCAGCGGTCCGCGCCGAGCCGCCGGATGATGTCGCGGTAGTAGCGCTTCTGCTCCCGCCGGTCGCCGTGGCGGGCGAGCGAGTCCTCGGGCACCAGCTCGGCGAAGTAGGCGCGCAGTTCGGTGCGCAGCCGCTGCTGCTCGGGCGTGTATTCGAGATGCACGGCGCCTCCAGGCTCCCCGGGACCGGTCCTGTCGGCGCACACGGTAGAACGTGTTCCAGAAATTGGGAATGGCGAGGGCACACGAAAGGGCCCCCGGAGTACCGGGGGCCCTTTCGTCGGTGCGGTGACGCCTGAACGGCTCAGTGGGCCACGGGAGCCGGCCGCGCGGCAGCGGCCTTCTCCGCAGCCGTCCTCGGAGCCAACAGCCGCTCCGCCAGCAGCCCGAAGACCAGCCCGAAGGAGGTCCACAGGGTCACCTGGACGGCGAGGGCGGCAAGCCGGTACTGCCACAGGAGGCCGGCCGGGAAGTGTTCCGGGACCTCGCTGAACGACGGCAGGAAGGCGTACGCCAGACCGACCGCGAGGACGAAGAACGCGCCCGCCGCGACGGTGGCGTTCCAGTTGCCCAGGCGCGGCGCGAGGCGCTTGCCCAGGATGACCGTCCCGATCGCCAGCAGCACACTGAGCACGATCATCAGGAAGAACAGCGCGGTGCGCTGGTTGAGGGTGTCGGGGTCGCCCACGGCCGGCGGGTTGGCCGGGTACTTCAGGAACGGGACGACGTAGACGCAGACCAGTCCGGCGGCCGCCAGGAGCAGCGCGCTCGCGCGCGGCCCGAAGCGGCCGATCCGGCCCAGCGCGAAGCAGTACGCGAGCGCCGCGATGCCGCCGAAGGCGACCCCGTAGACGAGGACGCCGGTGGACAGGCCCGCGGTGGACTGCAGGGTGCGGCTGACGAGTTCCTCGCCGCCGTGCTCGTGGGCGTGGGCCTCCTCGAAGGCGATGGCCTGGTCGACGCGCGGTTCGCCCAGGAAGTACGCGACGACGAGGGCGGCCAGGCCCGCGGCGAGGCCCGCGAGCATGCCACGGACCAGCAGGTTTCTGACAGTTGCGGAGTTCATGCGCAGGAGTGCTTCCTCGTCGCTGTCAGTGGCAGGGGAAGCCGAGCAGGTGGCGGGCGTCGTGCACCCACTCATGGACCCCCTCACCGGAGATGAGGGAGGTGGCGCCCTGTTCGGCGCCGACGAAGTAGAGCAGGACCAGCATCAGCACGCCGAAGAAGACCGCCCAAGGGGCGATGGCGCCGATCGGCAGCTTTGCTGGTACCGCGGTGGAACCGGTGGTCGGCGGGGCGACGGACTGCGCCATGGCAGGTACCTCCTGGGGGAACTCGCGTCCCGTGTCAGTGGTGCACAGGACGACGGGGCGGGTCTGACTCACCCGGCCCGCACCCGAAGGGCGTTCCCGGCATACAGTGGCGCGACCGTGCCGGAATCCCACCGGCTTCCACCGAACCGTCGTCGATATCGACGAGACGGTACCGCGTGGGAGAGGTGCGGCCAAGAGCGCACGGGAGCACCCCGAGCGCCCGGCGAGGGCCGTTCGGCCCGTCAAGTACCGATCTTGGAGGGGCTGTTGAGCGGGGGAACGGGCGTATGACGAGTCGAGTGACGTTGATCTCACCGGCGGTCACCAAGGCGCTGCGGGAGGCCGTATTCGATGACGGCTGCTCTCTCGACGCGTCCGGCCGCCGCCTCGCCCAGGCCGCAGCGGGCTCGCTGCCGGTGGCGGAACGGGTCCTCTGCTCCCCCACCGTGCGCTGCCGCGAGACGGCCGCCGCGCTCGGACTCGACGCCGCGGACGCCGTGTTGCTGGCGGCTCTGGACGCCGGGCGGTGGCGCGGCTCGACGTTGGCCGGGGTGAGCGCCGAAGAGCCGGAGGCGCTGGCGCGTTGGCTGTCCGACCCCGAGGCCGCGCCGCACGGCGGGGAATCGGTGCGCGCGGTGTGCGACCGGGTCGGCTCGTGGCTGGACACGGTCGCCCAGGGCGAGGGGCGCACCGTCGCCGTGGCCGAGCCGGAGATCGTGCGGGCGGCGGTCGTCCGGGCGCTGGGCGCACCGGAGTCGGCGTTCTGGCGTACGGACGTCCCACCGCTGTCGGCGGTCGAGCTCAGCGGCCGGGCGGGGCGCTGGAACGTACGCCTGGGGCACACCCTCGGCCGGGGCTGAGGCCGAACGTGGTCAGCGCAGTGTGGCCATGAAGTCCGTGCAGGCCTGTGCGCACGTCCGGCAGGCCTTCGCGCCCTCTTCGCCGCCCGGCATCGCGTCGAAGGCGTGCGCGGTCTCCAGACACACGGTCCTGCACCACTCCAGCTGGACGCGGATGCCGTTCTCGTCCAGTCGGTTCTGCTCGGACAGCAGTCGGCAGGTCGCGTCGCAGACCTCCGCGCACATGATGCCCTTGCGTCGTACGAGTTCCTGTTGCTCGGTGCCGTCCGGATCCACGAGGCTCGCCCGCAGCGCGCACGCCCGGGCACACTCGGTGCACGCCTGCGCACACGCGAAGCGGTCCTCCAGGAATCGGAAGAGCTCCTGCTGCGTCGTCGTCGTTGTCACACCGCGCGGGTAGCCGCGGTGGATCGTGTCAAACCCGGTGTTCCCCAGGGGGTGCGGCCGGATTTTCCGTTGTGGTTCATGCGGGAGGCCAGGGGTACTCGCGTGCCATGACTACTGCATGGATGGACGTGGCCGCGGGCCGCGGCGCTGTCGGCGTCGGGCTGATCGTCGCTGGTGTCGTGGTCGTGACGTTGCTGATCGGTGCCTTCTGGCTGGGTTCCCGGCTACGGCGCCGCGAGCTCCCGCCGCCGACCCCCGAGGAGCAGCCACGGCTGCCGGAGGGCGGACCCGTCCGTGAGGTCGTGGAGAACCGGGAGCCCGACGAGGTGCCCCGGAGCGATCACCGGATGACCCCGCACGAGTCGCCCGCGTTCGGCAATTCCGGCACCCGGACCGGCCCGGAGAGGGAACGGCCCCAGTGGAGCGAGGGCAGTGGCGGTTCCTTCGGCAGCGGCGGACCCGGCGGCCGCTGACCCCCGCACCGCACGCCGTACGACGCACCCAGGACCCTTCGCCCCCGTGACCCGCGCCTTCTGAGGACCGATACTGCCAGGAGCAGCCTTTCGGCCATCAGGAGGTCCTCCATGAAGATGTTGATCAACGTCCCGGAGAGCGTCGTCGCGGACGCCCTGCGAGGCCTGGCGGCCGCCCATCCCGAACTCACCGTCGATGTCGAGAACCGCGTGATCGTACGGCGGGACGCGCCCGTGGCCGGCAAGGTAGGGCTGATCTCCGGCGGCGGCTCCGGGCACGAGCCGCTGCACGGCGGTTTCGTGGGCCCCGGCATGCTGTCGGCGGCGTGCCCCGGTGAGGTGTTCACGTCCCCGGTCCCGGACCAGATGGTGCGGGCGGCGGCCGCCGTGGACAGCGGGGCCGGCGTGCTGTTCATCGTGAAGAACTACACGGGTGACGTCCTGAACTTCGACATGGCCGCCGAACTCGCCGAGGACGAGGGCGTCCAGGTCGCCAAGGTGCTGGTCAACGATGACGTGGCGGTCACCGACAGCCTGTACACGGCCGGCCGGCGCGGCACGGGCGCCACCCTGTTCGTGGAGAAGATCGCGGGCGCCGCCGCGGAGGAGGGCCAGCCGCTGGAGCGGGTGGAGTCGATCGCCCGCCAGGTCAACGAGAACTCCCGCAGCTTCGGCGTCGCGCTGAGCGCGTGCACCACGTACGCCAAGGGCAGCCCCACCTTCGACCTGCCCGACGGGGAGCTGGAACTGGGCATCGGCATCCACGGCGAGCCGGGCCGGGAGCGGCGGTCGATGATGACCTCCGGCGAGATCGCCGACTTCGCGGTGAACGCGATCCTGGAGGACATGAACCCGCGCAACCCGGTCCTGCTGCTGGTCAACGGCATGGGAGCGACCCCGCTGCTGGAGCTGTACGGCTTCAACGCCGAGGTGATGCGGGTGCTCACCGCGCGGGGCGTGGCCGTGGCCCGCACGCTGGTAGGCAACTACGTCACTTCCCTCGACATGGCGGGCGCCTCGGTCAGCCTGTGCCAGATCGACGAGGAACTGCTGCGACTGTGGGACGAGCCGGTGAAGACCGCGGGGCTGCGCTGGGGCATGTGAGCCGACGGCAGCGAGCAGTCAACGTACCTACCACGCAAGGAGATCCAGTGCTCGACGCCGACTTCTTCCGCCGTTGGATGACAGCGACCGCCGCGTCCGTCGAACGTGAGGCGGAACGGCTGACGGACCTCGACTCGCCCATCGGGGACGCCGATCACGGCAGCAATCTGCTGCGGGGGTTCCGCGCCGTGACGGCGGTGCTGGAGAAGGAGACACCGGGTACCCCGGGTGCGGTGCTGACGCTCGCCGGACGCCAGCTCATCTCGACGGTCGGCGGGGCGTCCGGGCCGCTGTACGGCACGCTGCTGCGGCGGACCGGCAAGGCGCTCGGGGAGGACGCGGAGGTGAGCGAGGACCGGTTCACCGAGGCGCTGCGGGCCGGAGTGGACGCGGTGATGGCGCTGGGTGGTGCCGCGCCCGGCGACAAGACCATGATCGACGCGTTGGTGCCGGCCGTGGACGCGCTCGGCGACGGCTTCGTCGCGGCACGGGCCGCCGCCGAGGAGGGCGCCCTGGCGACGACGCCGTTGCAGGCCCGCAAGGGGCGGGCGAGCTATCTCGGGGAGCGCAGCATCGGGCACCAGGATCCCGGGGCCACCTCGGCCGCTCTGCTGATCGCCGCGCTCACGGAGGCCGACGGTGAGTGACGGCAAGCTCGTCGGGATCGTGCTGGTCTCGCACAGCGCGGACGTGGCCGCGTCGGTGGCGGAGCTCGCCAAGGGGCTGGCGGGCCCTGGGGTCGCGGTACCCGTCGCCGCGGCGGGCGGCACCGAGGGCGGCGAGCTGGGCACGAGCTCGGAGCTCATCGCCGCGGCCGCCGCCTCGGTGGACCGCGGTGCCGGGGTCGCGGTCCTGACCGATCTCGGCAGCGCGGTGCTCACCGTGAAGGCGCTGCTCGCCGAGGGCGACGAACTCCCGGACGACACCCGCCTGGTGGACGCCCCGTTCGTGGAGGGCGCGGTGGCGGCGGTGGTCACCGCGGCGACGGGCGCCGGCCTTGCGGCGGTGGAGGCGGCGGCCGCGGAGGCGTACACCTACCGCAAGATCTGAGGTCAGCTGCCGCGCACGAAGAGGCGGGCCAGCCGTTCCCCCGTCGCGATGGCGGCGGCATGGTCCTCGATGGGTTTCACCTGCGAGTCCTTGAAGACGATGTAGGTGACCCCGGAGGCCGTGCCGCCGCCGCGCGGGTCCGGCTCGATGCCGAGCGCCTCGGCGCTCGCGTAGGAGGCCTCGCCGATGATGCCGCGGGGGCCCACGTCGCCGACCACCGCGTACTGCACCCGGTTGCGGTGGATGACGGCGGCGACCGAGCCGCCGCGGACGCCGCTCGCGCGGTAGTCCCAGATGGCGCTCGGGGTGGGTACGACGATGTACGGGAGGCGTTCGGCGTTCAGCTGGCGGCCGTCGGACTGCTGGTAGGCGGTGGCGGCGCTGAAGGACGGGTCGGTACCGCGGTTGCAGCGCAGGCCCGGCCGGCCGTCGCAGTCGATGTCCATGTCCGCCTTCCAGAAGACGGCCTCCCGGGTGCCGCAGACGGGGATGGTGGCGGGCCGGCCGTCGTCGCTGCGGTAGCGGCCGCGCGAGACCTGGGCGCAGTCACGCACCTTGGCCAGCAGATCGGCGGCGCGGACGTCGCCCTCGTGCCGAGCGGCCACCGGCTCCTGCCGGGCCGTCGGCTCGACAGTGGGCGACATCGTCGGAGCGGCGAGCAGGGCGGCTCCTGCCGCGACCAGCGTCAGTGACTGCACACGCACGATGAGGGACCCTCTCCTGGGGGACATTGACGGACACTCAGCCAAATCTGCTGCCGTTCCGATCAAGCGGCCACCGATAGGGGGCCGGACGGTGCACACCCCCTGGTCGGTGGCACATGTCCCCGAACTGGCGACAGGGGCCGGGCGCCTGAGCCCGCGTCGGCTCCGGCCGCCCGGCCGCCCGCGTCCGGCGCGGGAACAGCGACGACAGCGGCCCGCGCCAACGGCACGAACTCCCGATCCCTCAAGGGGAGTTCGACCGTGAGGAGCTTCAGCATACGTAACCGTTCCGTCCGGTCACCCACGACGGCCCTCTTGATGTTCTCCCGCCGACGGCGCCATATTGGTCCGGACCAATACCGTCCCGGGGAGGCCGTCCGTGCGCCGTGCCCTCGCACTGCCGGGAGCACTCCGCGGAGCACTCCGCGCAATGCTCTGCGGAATGCTCACGCTCCTCGCCTCCTGCGCCTGGAACGGCGACGGTGAGGCCCGCCGGCTCCCCGCGGCACCCGTGGGCATCACCGCCGCGGCCGGCAGCGCGACCAGCGTGCACGTCATGTGGAACGCGACCGACGGGGACGTCAAGGCCTACGAGGTGTATCGCGACACCACGAAGGTGAAGGAGGTACCGGGTTCCGCGCACATGGTGGACGTCACCAGGCTCAGGCCGTCCACCACCTACGTCTTCACCGTGCGGGCGCGGGACACCGACGGGCGGGTGGGCCCGAGCAGCCGGGAGGTCCGCGCCACCACGCCGGCGGCCGTGACGGCGGACGGTTCGGCGCCGACAGCGCCCGGGAGGCCGCAGGGCCGGGTGATCGGCAGCCGGGCCGTACAGCTGTCCTGGTCCGCGTCCTCGGACGACCGGGGTGTGCTGTCGTACGACATCCACCAGGGCGCCACGAAGATCCACAGCGTGGGCGGGAACCAGACGGCGACCGTGGTGACGGGGCTGCGGCCGGGCACCCGCTACGCCTTCACCGTGCGCGCCCGGGACGCGGCCGACAACGTCTCCCCGGCGAGCGGCACCGTCCGCCTCACCACCGCGCCGGGCACCGACGACGGTCGCGGCACGGCACCCACCGGCTTCCGCGCGGCGACGCGTCTCGGCGACGACGGGGCGTACTACCTCGCCCTCTCCTGGGTCCCGCCGCGCGCGGACGGCGTGGTCACGGAGTACCAGGTCCACCTGGACGGCCGTCCGGCCACCTCGTTGGTGTTCGGCGGGAACCCGCCGAGCGGCCGGGCGACGTACGACTTCTATGCGGGCCGGGAGGCCGGGGTCACCCACCGGGTGCGGATCCGGGCCAGGCTGCCCGACGGGACCTGGGGCGGATTCTCGGCGGAGCGGACGGTGACGACCGGCGGCGGGGAGCCGTGACGGCACCTCACGCCTGGGCCGTACGAAGGAATCCGTCACCTGCCCGGAGGCGGTCCGGGTGCGCGCCGGGCCGCGGGCACGTTGGCTGCCCCTGAGGCGCACGGGCGATTCCCGACCTCGGCGGCGCTACGGATGTACCGCCAACCGTGCCGCCGGAGGGCAGTCCATGCGTACTACTCAGCTTCTCCTCCGCTCCGGCCTGACCGCTGCCGCCGCCATCGCGCTGGCCGCCGTACCGGCGGCCGCGGCTTCGGGGATCTCGGTCAGCACCACCGGATCCACCGTGTCCGTCACGACCAGTGCCTGCACCCAGGTGAACGGCAGCTGGGGAACCGCCTCGCTCCTGAACAGCGGCCAGGCGAACTTCGCCCAGGGCCGTCAGGTGACGCTGTCGGGGACGACTTCCCTGCAGTCGGCCGCCTGGTCGAACGTGAGCCCCGGTACCTACACCGTCATCGTGATGTGCTCGAACAACACCACGGCGGGCACCCAGTCGGTCATCGTCTCGACGACGACCACTCCCACGATCTCCGCCACGGCCTCCCCGTCGCGCGGCGTCATGGGCGGCCTCGGCGGTGCCGCGAAGGACTACGGTCCGCTCACCCTGGGTGCCGGCGCCGCCCTCGTCGGGATCGGCGGGATCGCGGCGGCCTGGTTCCTGCGCCGTCGCGCCAAGCCCTACCGGCTCTGATCGGGCAGCTCGGCGAACTCCTCCAGCGCGTGGGTGAGCCACCGCGTCCAGAAGGTCTCCAGATCGATCCCCGCCCGCAGGATCAGGTGCTGCAACCGGTCCTGCGGGCTGTCCTTCCCGGGCGGGAAGTCCCGCTTCTCGATCTCCTCGTACTCGGCCAGCAGCTTGCCGTGCACCTCCAGATGGCGGCGCAGATCGGCCTCGATGCCCTCGGTGCCGACCACGGCCGCCGCCCTCAGCCGCAGGAACAGGCTGTCGCGGTACTGCCTGGGATCCTGGGACGCGGCGGTCCAGCGGGCCAGTTCGTCCCGGCCCGTCGGCAGCACCTCGTACCGCTTCTTCTGCCCACGGGCCGGCTGCTCCGACGGAAGGGCCCGGATGTGGCCCTCCGCCTCGAGTTTCCCCAGCTCGCGATAGATCTGCTGATGCGTCGCCGACCAGAAGTAGCCGATCGACTTGTCGAAACGGCGGGTCAGCTCCAGCCCCGAGGACGGCCTTTCCAGCAGGGCGGTGAGGATCGCGTGCGGGAGTGACATGGGGTCATCCTAGGGACGGCCCCCTAGAGGGCGGCCGCGACCTCGGTGCCCTGCTTGATGGCCCGCTTGGCGTCCAGTTCGGCGGCCACGTCCGCGCCGCCGATGAGGTGGGCGCTCACGCCGGCGGCGACCAGCGCCTCGTACAGGTCGCGGCGCGGCTCCTGTCCGGTGCACAGGACGATGGTGTCGACCTCCAGGACCGTGCTCTCCTCACCGACGGTGACATGGAGTCCGGCGTCGTCGATCCGGTCGTAGCGCACGCCCGGGACCATGGTGACGCCGCGGTGCTTGAGTTCGGTGCGGTGGATCCAGCCGGTGGTCTTGCCGAGCCCCGCGCCGACCTTGGTGGTCTTGCGCTGGAGCAGGTGCACGGTGCGCGGCGGGGCGGGGCGTTCGGGGGCGGTGAGTCCGCCGGGGCCGGTGTGGTCCATGTCGACGCCCCAGAGGCGGAAGTACGTCGCCGGGTCCTCGTGCGCCTTGTCGCCGCCGTCGGTGAGGAACTCGGCGACGTCGAAGCCGATGCCGCCCGCGCCGAGGACGGCGACCCGCCGGCCGACGGGAACGCGGTCGCGCAGGACGTCGAGGTAGCCGACGACGCTCGGGTGGTCGACACCGGGGATGTCGGGGGTGCGCGGGGTGACACCGGTGGCGACGACGACCTCGTCGAAGGCGGCGAGGTCCGCGGCGGCGGCCCAGGTGTTCAGCCGTACGTCGACGTCGTGCCAGTCGAGCTGGTGGCGGAAGTAGCGGATGGTCTCGTCGAACTCCTGCTTGCCGGGGACCTGGCGGGCGACGTTGAGCTGGCCGCCGATCTCGCCCGCGGCGTCGAAGAGCGTCACGTCATGACCGCGCTCGGCGGCGCTCACGGCACAGGCGAGTCCGGCCGGGCCCGCGCCCACGACCGCGACCCGCTTGCGCAGCCGGGTCGGCGACAGCACCAGCTCGGTCTCGTGGCAGGCGCGCGGGTTGACCAGGCAGGAGGTGATCTGACCGCTGAAGGTGTGGTCGAGGCAGGCCTGGTTGCAGCCGATGCAGGTGTTGATGGCCTCGGGCCTGCCCGCCGCGGCCTTGGTGACGAAGTCGGGGTCGGCGAGCATCGGGCGGGCCATGGACACCATGTCCGCGTACCCGTCGGCGAGCAACTCCTCGGCGACCTCGGGGGTGTTGATGCGGTTGGTGGTGACCAGGGGGATGCCGACCTCGCCCATGAGCTTCTTGGTCACCCAGGTGTAGGCGCCGCGCGGCACCGACGTGGCGATGGTGGGGATGCGGGCCTCGTGCCAGCCGATGCCGGTGTTGATGATGGTCGCGCCGGCCGCCTCGACGGCCTTGGCGAGCGTGACGACCTCGTCGTGGGTGGAGCCACCCGGGACGAGATCCAGCATGGACAGGCGGTAGATGATGATGAAGTCCTCGCCGACGGCCTCGCGCACCCGCCGCACGATCTCGACCGGGAACCGCATGCGGTTCTCGTACGATCCGCCCCAGCGGTCGGTGCGGTGGTTGGTCTGCTTGGCGATGAACTCGTTGATGAGGTAACCCTCGGAGCCCATGATCTCGACACCGTCGTAACCGGCCCCCTTGGCCAGAGTGGCGGCGCGGGCGTAGTCGTCGATGGTCTGCTCGACCTCGGCGTCGGTGAGCTCACGGGGCGGGAACCAGCTGATCGGCGCCTGGATCGGGCTCGGCGCGACGAGGCCCTCGTGGTAGGCGTACCGGCCGAAGTGCAGGATCTGCATCGCGATGCGGCCGCCCTCGCGGTGCACGGCCTCGGTGATCTCCCGGTGCTGCTCGGCCTCCGCCTCCGTGGTGAGCTTCGCGCCGCCCTCGCCGGGCCGTCCCGCCTCGTTGGGCGCGATGCCACCGGTGACGATCAGGCCCACTCCGCCACGCGCGCGTGCCGCGTAGAACGCCGCCATCCGCTCGAAGCCGCGCTCGGCCTCCTCCAGGCCGACGTGCATGGAGCCCATGAGGACCCGGTTGGGCAGCGTGGTGAAGCCCAGGTCCAGCGGGCTCAGCAGGTGCGGGTAACGGCTCATGGGGCCCCTCCGTGGGCGGGTGTCGTGGCTTCTGTTGTAGAGGACGGCGGGCGCTTTTTGCAACTAGTTGCATAATCGGGGGTGCGTGACACCGGACACCCTCGGGCACAGTGGCCCCATGACCGCCGAGATCGTCGAACTCGCCCAGCAGCTGATCCGCCGCCCGAGCCGCGGCGGAATCGACGACTACGCCCCCGTCCTGGGCGTTCTGGAGGGCTGGCTGACCACGCGGGAGCTGCCGCACCGACGCCTGTACGACGACGCGGGCAGCCTCACCGGTCTGCTGGTGGAGGTCCCGGGCGGCCTGCCCGGTCCGTGGTGGGCGCTGGACGCCTGCGTGGACACCGCCCCCTACGGCGACGAGGGCGCCTGGTCGTTCCCGCCGGACTCCGGGGACGTGGTGGACGGCTGGCTGCGGGGACGGGGAGCGGCCGACTCGAAGCTCGCGGCGGCGATGTTCTGCGCCATCGCGGCGGAGCTGCACGGCCGTACGTTCCGCGGCGGGCTCGCGGTCCTGCTGGACGTCGACGAGCACACCGGCGGCTTCGGCGGCGCCCGGGCCTATCTGGCCGATCCGACGGCGGTGCGCCCGGCGGGGGTGATGATCGGCTACCCCGGGCCGGCCGAGGTGGTGGTCGGCGGGCGGGGTTTCTGGCGGGCGACTGTCGTGGTGCACGCGGAGTCGGGGCACTCGGGCTCGAGGCGTACGACGCCGGGCGCGGTGTCCCGTGCGGCGCGGCTCGTACGGCTCCTGGAGGAGCGCGAACTACCCGGCGCCCAAGGGGATTTCCCGCTGCCGCCGAAGCTGACGGTCACCTCGATCCGGGGCGGCGAGGGCTTCTCGGTCGTGCCGGACCGGTGCGAGGTGGGCGTGGACATCCGCACGACGCCCGCCTTCGACGCCCGGGCGGCCGAGGCCCTGGTCCGCGCGGCGGCGGCAGAACTCGGCACACCGGCCACGGTCACTCCGATGGCCTCCTGGCCGCCCTTCCGTCTCGCCGAGGACGAGCAGCCCGCCGCCGCGCTCCTGGACGCGGCCACCCGTACGGGGCTGACGGTCCGGGCGAAGACGGCGGGCCCCTCCAACATCGGCAACCTGCTGGCGGCGGAGGGAATCCCGGCCACGGCGGGATTCGGCGTGCGGTACGAGGGCCTGCACGGCACGGACGAACGGGCCTACCTGGCGGACCTGCCGACGGTGCTCGCCGTCTACCGCGAGGCGGTGTCAGGCCTCCTGGCCGGCGGCCCGACGACGCGCCCCGAAGGGGCGCGGGGCTGTCTTTGACATGCGGCTGCCACCGCGCGGGCGCGACAAGCCCCCACCGGCCCGCATCGAGACGACGACCCGTCCGCGGCATTCCGGTTCAGCGGCTCTCCAGACGGACGTGCAGCTCCCGCTCCTGGTCCCCGGACGCCGACGACAGATCACGCACCGTGAACATGGAGTCCAGGGTGGTGCGCAACCGCTCGATGGCCCAGTAGCCACCCTGCGCGTCGGCCTCCACGGAGGACGACAGCCTCGCGGGCGGCGGACACGCGCGCGCGTCGCTGACCTCGAACGTCCCGAGCCACACCATGGGCCGTGTCTCGTGCAGCTGCTGCGGCACCTCGTCGGCGCCCCGGTCGGACTCGAAGCACGTCGACAGCGTGTCGAACACGATGCGGGCGTCCTCCTTGCTGCATCCGCTGATCTCGATGGAGACGGACTCCTCATGCGATCGGTCCATCACGATGGCTCCTCTCGTGGCGATGGCGCGGTACCCACGGGTTCCCCGCGAACCGCGCCACATCCCCAGAAAAGCACCACTGTGCCGACGGGACCAGTGAGGACCCCGGCTCCCGACGTATTGATCATGCACAGACCAAAGGGCGCAGGCGTCGTACTGCTAACGTCGCCGGACGTTCTCCGGCGTGTTGAGGGATGGTGGAGGAGGGCGCCACAGGCGCCCCGGCGACAGTTGGGCGCGGTACAACAGGGGAGTCGGCACGGGGGACGACGTGCCGTGTGGACGGTCGAAGGCGGTGCGTGCGATGAGTGCAACCGGGTCTCCGGTCGCCGAGGGCGACGGGCCGGTGCGCGGGGCGGTACGGCCCAGCGGACTGCTCGACGTACTGGGCGTGGCCTCGGTCGTCCTGGACGCCGAGGGGAAGATCGTGCTGTGGAGTCCCCAGGCCGAGGAGCTGTTCGGCTACTCGGCACGCGAGGCGCTGGGGCAGTTCGCCGCCCGGATCATGGTCCATGAGCAGTACCTCGACCTGGTCGTCAAGCTGTTCGCCGACGTCATGGTCACCGGCGAGGGCTGGGCCGGTGCCTTTCCGATCCGGCGCAAGGACGGCACCACGCGGCTGGTGGAGTTCCGCAACATGCGCCTCCTCGACGACCGCGGGGACGTGTACGCGCTGGGGCTCGCGGCCGACCAGAACACCGTGCGCGGCCTGGAACGGGACGTGGCGCTGTCGACGCGGATGATCTCCCAGTCCCCCATCGGGCTCGCCGTCCTGGACACCGACCTGCGGTACGTCACGGTCAACCCGGAACTCGAACGGCTCAACGGCGTCCCGGCCGAGGAGCACATCGGCCGGACCATGGGCGAGGTCCTGCCGCAGATCGACGTCGAAAGCATCGAGGCGGCGGCACGCGGGGTGCTGGAGACCGGTCGCCCGCTCGTCGACCAGCACACCCTGGGCCGTACCCCGGCCGACCCGGACGAGGACCATGCCTGGTCGGTCTCGCTCTACCGGCTGGAGGACGCGGTCGGCACCGTGCTGGGCGTCGCCGTCTCGGTGGTGGACATCACCGAGCAGCATCGGACGGCCGTCGCGGCCGAAGCGGCCCGACGGCGCCTGGCCGTCATCGCGGACGCCTCCGCCCGTATCGGCACCACTCTGGAACTGGACCGCACGGCCCGCGAGCTGGCCGAGGTCGCCGTGCCGGAGCTCGCCGACATCGCCGCCGTGGATCTGCTGGACGCGGTGATGGAGGGCAGACGCAGCATCCTCGGCCCCACCGAGCCGGCCGTGATCCGGGCCCTGGCCGTCCAGGCGGACCATCCCACGGAGGCCCTCAGCGCCGCCGACCCGCCCGGACAGGTCGCCCGGTACGGCGCCGACCGTCTGGTCACCGAGTGCGTGCGCACGGGCCGGCCGGTCATGGTGGCCGAGGTCGAGGAAGCCGACCTGCCCCGCATCGCCCGCTCCCCCGAGGCGGCGGGACAGCTGGCCCGCGCGGGCGTCCACTCGTATCTGGCCGTGCCGCTCATCGCGCGCGGCGAGGTGCTCGGCGCCCTCGACCTCAAACGCACCCGCAATCCGCTGCCGTTCAGCGAGGACGACCTGCTGCTGGCCCGGGAGCTGGCGGCCCGTGCCGCCGTGCAGATCGACAACGCCCGCTGGTACCAGAACGCCCGCGACACCGCCCTGACGCTGCAGCGCAGTCTGCTGCCCAGCCATCCGCCGGTGACGGGCGGCCTGGAGGTCGCCTCCCGCTACCAGCCCGCGGGGGCGACCGCCGAGGTCGGGGGCGACTGGTTCGACGTGATCCCCCTCGACGGCCGCAAGACCGCGCTGGTCGTGGGCGACGTGATGGGCAGCGGCATCAACGCCGCCGCGACCATGGGCCGGCTGCGCACCGCGACGAACACCCTGGCCTCCCTGAACCTGGAACCGGCCCGGCTCCTGGAGCACCTCGACCGGATCACCCAGGACCTCGAGGACTCCATCGCCACCTGCGTCTACGCCGTCCACGACCCGCATCTGCGCCAGTGCCGGATCGCCAACGCCGGGCATTTGCCGCCCGTCCGCCTCCGCTCGGGACGCAAGCCGGAACTCCTCGACCTGCCCACCGGGGCGCCGCTGGGCGTGGGCGGGGTCGCCTTCTCCACCACGACCGTCGACCTGGAACCCGGCGACCGGCTGGTGTTCTACACGGACGGTCTCGTCGAGACCCGCCAACATCCCCTCGACGAACGCCTGGACGCGCTCCTGGACCTCCTCGACGGCCCCGACCGCCCACTGGAGGAGGTGTGCGACCTCCTGTTGCGCACACTGCACCAGCCGGACAACTCCGACGACGTGGCGCTGCTCATCGCCCGCGCCCAGACACCGGGTTGACCTTCCCGATTCACAGGAACCCGTCACCAGGCGGACGACGACCAGGTGGCGACGGCCTGAAGCGGGACGAGACGGTGTACGTGGCCGGTACCCGGTCCGGCGGCGGCGCTACGACCTGACGCCGATCACGACGTTGGCGTACCACTCCTCGGAGACGACGACCCGCGATGTCAGCCCCGCGCGGGTGAAGGCGTCGACGGCCGTGGGCGCCTGCCGTTCGCTCGTCTCGACGAGCAGACAGCCGCCGGGCGCAAGCCACTCGGGCGCCCCGGCGGCGACCCTGCGCAGCACGTCCAGCCCGTCGCTCCCCCCGTCCAGGGCGACCAGCGGCTCGTGCTCGCGCGCCTCCGCGGGCAGGAACGCGACCTCGTCGGAGGGGACGTACGGCACGTTCGCCGCGAGGATGCCGACGCGGCCGCGCAGTCGCCCGGGCAGCGCCCCGTAGAGGTCGCCCGCGTGGACGTGGCCGCCGAAGGGGGCGATGTTGCGCCCCGCGCAGCGCACCGCGGCCGGGTCGATGTCGGCGGCGTGCAGCTCGGCACCGCCGAGCGCGTCGGCGAGGGCCGCTCCCACCGCGCCCGAGCCGCAGCACAGGTCCACGACGACGGAGGCGTCCGGGGCGTGGGCGAGGGCCTGTTCGACCAGGAACTCGGTGCGGCGGCGGGGCACGAAGACCCCGGGTTCCACGGCGATGCGCAGCCCGCGGAACTCGGCCCAGCCGACGACGAGTTCGAGGGGGGCGCCGCCGGCGCGGCGGTCCACCATCGCCGTGAGTTCGTCCGGGGTGCGGGCGGCGGCGAGGAGCAACTGGGCCTCGTCCTCGGCGAAGACACAGCCCGCGGCGCGCAGTGCCGCCACGACGGAGTCGCGCAAGGAGGCAGAAGTGGAAGTCATGGAGGCAGCAACCCTACCCGCCCACGACCTCCCATGGTTGGCATACCCAACTCTCGCAAGTTGTAGTATGCAACGAGAGCCGTGGAGGAGGTCCCGTGGACGCAACCGAGGCCGTCGAGAGCATCCAGCGCGAGATGACGATCTTCGCCCGGCGGGCCCGGGCGTCGGCGGGCCGTATGCACCCCGAGCTGTCGCTGGTCTCGTACACGCTGCTCGGGCACCTGGAGGAGCGCGACGGCTGCCGCGCCACCGACCTCGCCGCGCACTACGCCCTCGACAAATCCACCGTCAGCCGCCAGGTGACCGCGCTGGAACGCGCCGCGCTCGTCGAGCGGCGCCGGGACCCGGAGGACCACCGTGTCCACGTGCTGCATCTGACGGAGACCGGCCGGGAGATCCTCGCCCAGGTCACCGTGAGCCGCCGGGCCGCCTTCCGGGAGCGGCTCGCGAACTGGCCGGAGGAGGATCTCGCACGGTTCGCCGACTACCTCGTGCGGTACAACGCCTGGTCGGGCCCGCAGGAGGGCTGAGCGCCTAGGACACGGCCACCAGCCGTTCCGGCGCCCGTGCCGCGGCGAACGCGGTCCTGCGACGGAGCCGGAAGCCCAGCGACTCGTACAGCCGGATCGCACCGGTGTTCCCCGCGGCCGCATGCAGGAACGGCGTCTCACCGCGCTCCCTGATGCCGTACGCGACGGCGTGCATCAGCCGGGTCGCCAGGCCCTCGCCGCGGAAGGCGGGGTCGGTGCAGACCGCGCTGATCTCGGTCCACCCGGGCGGGTGGAGCCGCTCCCCCGCCATGGCGACGAGGGCACCGTTCCGGCGTATGCCCAGGTAGGTACCCATCTCGATGGTGCGCGGCAGGAAGGGCCCGGGCCGAGTGCGCTCGACCAGGTCGAGGATCTCGGGTACGTCGGCGGGGCCGAGGCGCACGGCCTCCGGTTCCGGTGCGGCGGCCACCCCGTCGTCGACGAGCTGTACGCCGTCGATGCGGGCCGTGATCTCCCAGCCGTCCGGCACCTCGCCCCGGTAGCCGGGCAGCGGGACCTCGGCGCCGGGACCCGCGAGGGCCGCGAGGTCGGCCCAGTCGTCGGCGTCCGGCTCGTCCGGCAGGGCCAGCCAGGGCGAGACGTCCAGCGGGTAGCGCACGACACGTCCGCGGCGCTCGGCGAAGTGGGCGTGCGGCCCGGTCAGGGAGGCGAGGGCGGGGTTGTCGAGGACGTGGGGTATGCCGGGGCGGGGCGTGCCCGCCGACGTGGTGCCGTGGCTCATCCGGCGACCTCGATCACGACCTTGCCGCGCGCATGACCGTCCTCGACGGTGCGCAACGCCTCGCCGGCCTCGGCGAGCGGGAACCGCCGCACGACATGCGGGTCCAGATCGCCCTTCACCACCAACCGCGCCACGGCTTCCAGTACGGCGGCGGTACGGGCCCGGGCCACCCGGGCGCCGCCCAGCCGCTCCACGTCCTGCTCCGACGCCCCCGCGGTGATCAGCTTCGTCCGGTCGGTCAGCAGCTGCGCCGCCTCGGTCAGCACCTCACCCCCCACGAGGTCGTAGACCCCGTCGACGCCGTCCGGTGCCGCCGCCCGCGCCCGCTCGGACCAGTCCGGTCCCGACGGGACGTGGACGGCGCCCAGCGACTCGACGAAGTCCTTCTTGCCCGCGCTCGCGACGCCCAGCACGCGGATTCCCAGCGCCCGGGCGATCTGCACGGCCGCGGCACCGACCCCGCCGCCCGCCCCGGTGACCAGAAGGGTCGCTCCCGTGGGCAGGTCCAGCTGGCGCACCCCGTCGTACGCCGTCGCGGCGGCCACGGGCAGGGTCGCCGCGTCGGCGAACGCCAGCCCGGCCGGCTTGCGCGCGGCCAGGGCGACGGGGAGCAGGGTGTACTCGGCGTAGCCGCCGGTCAGGGTGTTGCCGAAGACCTCGTCTCCGGCGGTGAACCCGTCGACGCCGTCGCCGACCGCCTCGACGACACCGGAGACCTCGCTGCCGAGGACCGCGGGGAACACGCGCTCGCCGGTGTCGGTGGGCCGGCGGTATCCGGTCCGCAGCTTCCAGTCGACCGGATTCACGCCTGCGACACGCACGGCGACCAGCAGCTGTCCGGGTCCGGGCACGGGCCGCTCGACCTCGACGAGCGCCTCGGTCTCCGGACCGCCGTACCGCGTGAACACGTACGCCTTGGGCATGGCTCCCACTCTCCTTCGCTCGCGCCGGGCACCAGTCGGAAGGAAGATCGGCGAACAGCTATTCCCCAGGCGGCGGAGTGTTCATACGGCCGCAATGATCGCGGTCCTGACCAGGGACGGAGCACTGCCGACCACAGCGTACGGTTGAACCATGAACGTCACCCGAGGCTTCACCGGGCGCCCCCGCGCCCACAACGCCGGGCTGCCGCCCGGCCAGTACGACGCGGGCGACGACTGGCCCGTGCTGTCCGCGGAGGTCACACCGGAGCTGTCGCCGGCCGAGTGGACCTTCCGCGTCGACGGGCTGGTCGAGGAACCGCGCACCTGGGACTGGGACGAGGCGCACGCGCTGCCGGGTTCGGTGTACGAGGGTGACATCCACTGTGTGACGAGCTGGTCGAAGTTCGGGGTGCGGTTCGGGGGTGTCTCGCTGGACGCCTTCCTCGATGTGGTCCGGCCACATGGGTCCGCCACCCATGTCGTCGCCTACTCCCACACCGGCTACACCACCAACCTGCCGCTGGCCGACGTGACCGGCGGCAAGGCGTGGATCGCGTGGGAGTTCGACGGGAAGCCGCTGTCCCCCGAGCACGGGGGGCCGGCGCGGCTGCTCGTACCGCACCTGTACTTCTGGAAGAGCGCCAAGTGGATCGCGGGCCTGCGGCTCCTCGACCAGGACGAGCCGGGGTTCTGGGAGCAGAACGGCTATCACGCGCGGGGCAACCCGTGGGAGGAGCAGAGGTACTCCGGTGACTGAGCAAGCCGTGCAAGCGCCTTCGTTCACTCCCCCGACGCGGTTCGCCGTGCCCGGGCGCATCGCCGTCAGCAACCGGGCCGCCGCGCTGTGGCAGACCGCGACGCTCACCGAGATCCGCCGGGAGACTCCGCACGCCGCCACCTTCCGGTTCGCGGTGCCCGCCTGGGCGGGGCATCTGCCGGGTCAGCATCTGATGCTGCGGCTGACCGCCGAGGACGGCTATGTGGCCCAGCGCCACTACTCGATCGCGTCCGCGCCCGACGACGCGGGGCACATCGAACTGACCCTGGACCATGTCGAGGGCGGCGAGGTCTCGGGCTGGTTCCACAAGGTCGCCGAGCCCGGTGACGAGGTCGAGGTGCGCGGCCCGCTCAGCGGCTTCTTCGCCTGGCCCGGCGACCGGCCCGCGCTGCTGATCGGCGCCGGCTCCGGGGTCGTCCCGCTGATGTCGATGGTGCGGCACCACCGGGCACAGGGCCTGTCCGTGCCGCTGCGGCTGCTGGTGTCGGCACGCAGCCCCGAGGAGCTCATCTACGCGGGCGAGTTCGACGCCGAGACGACGCCCGTCTTCACCCGCAGGGCCCCGCAGGGGGTACCGGTGGGACGTATGGCGGCCGCACATGTGGCGCCGCTCCTGGCCGAGCAGCCTCCCGGTGGGTGGGAGGCCTATGTGTGCGGCTCCAATGCCTTCGCGGAGCACGCGTCGCGGTTGCTGGTCGCGGCGGGGCAGCCGGTGGAGCGGATCCGGATCGAACGGTTCGGCTGACCCTCCCCGGCGTCCCTCCGTTTCACGGCGACACTGCCGGGCACTCCTGTGCAGCGAGGCTGTGAGCGGGTACTGGGTCTGTGCGGGCACTCGCAGGCGTACGCGGTGCGGAGGTCGACATGCGAACCCGGGTGCGCGGCTGGCGGTGGCGGCGGAATCCGCTGCGGCGCCGGTCGGACGTCGTGGAGGCGTGGACGGTGCTGGCCGTCGCCGTACTGCTGCTCGTGGCCGCGCCGCTCGCCGGGGTGGGCGCGGCCGGCTGGGCGCGTTCCGAGGCGCAGGCGACCGCGGCGTCCCAGCGTGCCGAGCGGCACAGCGTGCGGGCCGAGGTGGTCGGTGTGGATCCCGGCTCACCGGCGACGATGCAGGGCGCCCGACAGCACACGTATCTCACGACGGTCCGCTGGACGGAACCGGGCGGGAACGAGCGGACCGCCACGGCGCGGGTCCCGGGCGGCACGCGCGACGGTGACGTGGTCGAGGTGTGGTTCGACTCCCGGGGCCGTAACGTCAAGCCGCCCCCGGACGGCTTCTCCGTCTGGCAGTACACCCTCACCATGGGCGCCTGCGCCACGGGCGGCGCGGCCGCTCTGATCCTCCTGGGCCGTGCCGCCGTACGGCATGTGTCCACGCGGCACCGGCTGGCGGAGTGGGAGGAGGAGTGGGCGCGCACCGAGCCGGAGTGGTCGCGGTGGCGGTGGGCGTGAGCCGACCCCGCGAGCGCCCGGCGGTCCCGCGTCAGCCCATCCTCTGCATCCGCCGCGCGATCTTCCCGTGGTCCCGCAACGCCCCCGCCAGGCCCGGCAGCACGGGTTCCCCGCGGTCGACGAGGACCCGCCCGCCGACCACCGTCGTCCACGCCCGGGCCGGCCCGCAGCGCAGCCAGGCCTCCACCGGATCGCTGAGCGCGCCCGCGAGGGCGACCTCGTGGAGGTCCCAGACGACGAGGTCGGCGCAGGCGCCGGGGCGCAGATGGCCGATCTCCTCGTCGCGGCCGAGGCAGCGGGCCGAGCCGCGGGTGGCCATGTCGAGGGCGTCCCGCGCGCTCATCGCACCGGGGCCACCGCGGTAGCGGCCGAGCAGCAGGGCGTTCCGGGTCTCCATCCAGAGGGAGGCGTGGTCCGTGGAGGCCGAGCCGTCGCAGCCGATGCCGACGGGCAGGCCGAGTTCGCGCATCTCCCGCACCCGGGCCGTGCCGCCGCCGATCAGCATGTTGGAGCTGGGGCAGTGCGCCACGCCGACGCCCGCGGCCGCGAGGCGGCGCATCTCGTCGTCGCTGGGGTGGATGCAGTGGGCGACCCAGGTCCGGTCGCTCATCCAGCCGCAGTCCTCGAAGTACTCCACGGGCCGGCAGCCGTAGGTCTCCAGGCAGTACGTGTCCTCGTCGTGGTCCTCGGCCAGGTGGGTGTGGAGGCGTACGTCGTGGCGCTCGGCGAGTTCGGCCGTGGCCGTCATGACTTCCTTGGTGACCGAGAACGGCGAGCAGGGGGCGAGCGCCACGCGGATCAGGGCACCTGGTGCCGGGTCGTGGTGGGCCTTGATCAGACGCTCGCTGTCGGCGAGCACCTCGTCCGTGCTCTGTGTGACGCTCCTCGGCGGCAGTCCCCCGTCCTCGACGGACCGGGTCATGGAGCCGCGCGTCGCGTGGAAGCGGAAGCCGATGTCGCGGGCGGCGCTGATCTCGGCGTCGACCAGGCGTGGACGCGGGTGGACGTAGAGGTGGTCCGAGGAGGTCGTGCAGCCGCCCATGAGCAGCTCGGCCATGCCCACGTAGGCCGAGACGTACGCGGCCTCCTCGTCGAGGGCGGCCCACAGCGGGTAGAGAGTGGTCAGCCAGTCGAAGAGCGTGCCGTTCACGGCGGGCGCGTAGGAGCGGGTGAGGTTCTGGTAGAGGTGATGGTGCGTGTTGACCAGGCCCGGGGTGACGAGCCGTCCCGCCGCGGAGAGGGTCGTCGCGGCCCCGGGTTCGCTTCCCGGGGTGCCCACGCCGGTGACCCGACCATTGGCGACGGCGACCCAGCCGCCGGGGATCTCCCGATCCCCGTCCACGACCAGCAGTTCGGCGTCCTTGACCAGCAGATCAACGGCTGACGTCATGACGTCATCGTAGACAGGTACCTGGCCGAAGGCCTGGCGAGTCGTCGGACCTCACACGTACGGTGTGATCATCACTGGCCCTCTTCAAAGGCGGTCCTGCATGGCCCTGTTCGACCTCCCCCTCGACGAGCTCCACGAGTACCGCAGCGCGTCCGTCGAGCCCGAGGACTTCGACACGTTCTGGACCAAGACCCTCCAGGAGGCCCGCGAGCACGACCTGGACGCCCGTTTCGAACTCGTCGACACCGGTCTGACGACGGTCGAGGTGTACGACGTGACGTTCGCGGGGTTCGGCGGGCACCCGGTGAAGGGCTGGCTGACACTGCCCGCCGGAGCCGCCGAACCGGTGCCGCTGGTGGTGGAGTTCATCGGGTACGGAGGCGGGCGCGGGCTGCCGCACGAGCATCTGCTGTGGGCGTCCACGGGCCGGGCGCACTTCGTGATGGACACCCGCGGCCAGGGCAGCGCGTGGGGCGGGGGCGGCGGCACGGCGGATCCGGTGGGCGGGGCGCCCGCCTACCCCGGTTTCATGACGCGGGGCATCGACGCACCCGAGAACTACTACTACCGCCGGGTGTTCACGGACGGGGTGCGCGCCGTCGAGGCGGCCCGTTCGCATCCCGCGACCGACGCCTCCCGCACGGTCGTGCTCGGCACCAGCCAGGGCGGCGGCATCACGATCGCCGTGGGCGGTCTGGTACCTGACCTGGTCGCCGTCGCGCCGGACGTGCCGTTCCTGTGCGACTTCCCCCGGGCGGCGAAGTTGACGGACCGTCACCCGTACCGTGAGATCGGCCTGTTCCTCAAGACCCACCGCGGCCGCACCGAGGACGCCCTGCGCACCCTGTCCTACTTCGACGGCGTCCACTTCGCCGCCCGCGGCCGTGCCCCGGCCCTCTTCTCCACGGCCCTGGAGGATCAGACCTGCCCGCCCTCGACGGTCTTCGCCGCGTTCAACTCCTGGGCGCACGACGAAAAGGAGATCGAGGTCTACGACTTCAACGACCACGAGGGCGGCGGCCCCTACCAGCAGGCCGTCAAGCTGCGCTGGCTGCGCTCGTACGTCTGAGGAACCAGGTCTTCCCTCCAGTCCGACCAGTCGGTACGTTCATCGGGCCCGGACCGCAGTGCCGCGGTCCGGGCTTTCGGCGGACGACGGAGGCCAGCCATGTCCGAGCACGGAGCCCGCGTTCAGGGGCACTGCGACGAGCGTTTCGCGGCGGTGCGTGTCGCGTTCGAGGAGAACTTCCGGGAGCGGGGCGAGCTGGGGGCGGCGGTGGCCGTCACCGTCGGCGGGCGGACCGTGGTGGATCTGTGGGGCGGGTGGGCGGACGCCGCGCGCACCCGGGCGTGGGAGCGGGACACGCTGGTCAATGTGTGGTCGACCTCGAAGGGCCCGGTGGCCCTGTGCGCGCACATCCTCGCCGACCGGGGGCTGCTGGACTTCGACGCGCCGGTGGCCGCGTACTGGCCCGAGTTCGCCGCGGCGGGCAAGGAGAAGGTGCTCGTACGGCATCTGCTGTCGCACCGGGCGGGGCTGTCCGGGCCGCGGGAGCCGCACTCGCTGGAGCAGCTCTACGACTGGGAGTTGACGACGCGGCGGCTCGCGGGGACGGAGCCCTGGTGGGAGCCGGGCTCGCGGTCCGGGTACCACGCGCTGACGTACGGCTTCCTGGTCGGCGAGGTGGTGCGGAGGGTGTCGGGGCTGCTTCCGGGGGCCTTCCTGGAGCGGGAGGTGACCGGTCCGCTCGACATCGACTTCACCGTGGGGCTGCCGGAGAAGGAGTACGGGCGCGCGGCCGAGCTGGTCCATCCGCCGGCCGCGTCGAGCAGTGAACAGGCCGCGATCTTCAGCCAGTTGGCGCCCCTGGCGCTGGCCGCGCTGGCCAACCCGCCGGCCGGTGCGGCCGAGGCGAACACGCCCGAGTGGCGGGCCGCCGAGATCCCCGCCGCCAACGGCCACGGGACCGCCCGTGCCGTGTCCCAGCTGTACGGCGTCTTCGCGGGGCGGGGGACGTACGACGGCCGCCGCATCCTGTCGCCGGAGGCGGCCGAGCGGGTGCGCGAGGGGCAGGGCAGCTGCCGGGACCTGGTGCTGGGCGCCGGTTTCGAGAGCGAGACCGAGATCGGTCTTGGGCTGTGGCTGAGCGGGGCGAACGCGTCGTACGGACCCAATCCCCGGGCCTTCGGGCACGACGGATTCGGCGGTTCCTGCGGGCTGGCCGACCCCGAGGCGGAGGTGTCGCTCGGTTACGTCATGAACCGGATGGGGCCTCATATCGCCGACGACCCCCGGAAGATGGCGCTGATCGGTGCCCTCTACGAGGCCCTGTGACGGGTGGGCCGGTTTCGGTCGATCCCACGGGCCGCCCTTCCCTTGTGGTTTAGACCAATGCTAGATCTGGTGGCGCAATGAGCCCGCACGGCTACGGCACGTCACCGACAGGAGGCGCGGCATGGCCCGCACCACCACCCCGCACGAGGACCAGCCCCTGTACTGGAGGATCGCCACACAGTTGCTCGACGAGCTGCGCGACGGCACCATCGCACCCGGTGAACGGCTGCCGGGTGAGCGGAAGCTGGCCGAGCACTTCGGGGTCAGCAGGGAGACCGTCCGCCAGGCGCTCCAGGTGCTGCGCCGCGACGGCCTGGTCGCCACCGACCGGCGGGGCAGCCATGCCGCCCTTCCCGCGACGCCGGTCGAGGCTCCGTCCACGCTCGCCTTTCCGGTCGGCGCCGACACCGCCGGCCCGGGTGCGGCCGACCGGGCGACCGTCACCTGGGAGACTCCCCCGCCGGAACACGCCGAGGCACTGGGGCTCGCCCCGCACCGCCCGACCCTGGTGCATCGCTACGAGTCGGGCCGTCGTACGGCCCTGACCTCCTTCTCCGCCGTGGCGCTCGCCGAGGTCGAGGAGCTGGCCCGGTACCGCGGGCGGGCCGACGGCAACGCCTCGGCTCAGCTGCGGCGGGCCTACGACTGGATGCGCAAGGCGGGCCTGACCCTGCACCACCGCGACTCCATCACGCCGCTCGCCGACACCCCCTCGGTCCGGGTAACCCGCCGGGTCCACGACCAGTACGCCCGCCCCCTGGAGATCACCGACCTGGTCCTGGACGCCCGACAGGAGGCACTGGTCTACGAGTTCACGCTGCCGGCCGACGGAAGTACAGCCGCACGGCGGAACCGGTCGGGTCCAGGTCCTCGGTGACCAGGTCCGTCAGCTGCCGTACGAGCCACATCCCGTGGCCGCCCGGGGCGCGCGGCTCGGGCGGCAGATGGCCGGGGAAGGGCGGCCGGGGCGCCGAGGAGTGCGCTCCCTCGTCCCTGATCTCGCAGATGACGTACTCGGGGTCGCTGCGCAGCCGTACGACACCCCGCCCGCCGCCGTAGCGCAGGGCGTTGGCGACGCTCTCGTGCACCGCCGCCACCAGGTCGTACGCCCGCTGCTCGGGCAGGCCGACGCGGCGGGCGTACGCGGCGAGCCCCTGGCGCACGGCGGCCGAGCCACCGCGGGCGAAGGGGAGGTCGTCCGGGCTCGCGGGCAGGCGGGCGGGCCTCAGCGCGTCGCACTCCGCACAGAAGTCGGTGGGGTCGGTGAAGTCGGCTGCTCCGTGGGTGAGTTCGGGGTGGGTGCGGGCCGCGGTGCGGACGATGTCGGCGGGCAGTGCGTGGGTGTCGTACGGGCAGAGGATCCAGTGGCCCGTACCGGCGAAGGCGACGTTCAGGAGGGACTCGTAGCGCATCCACTCCCTGGTCTCGAAGTCGCTGCGCCCCGCCCAGACGGGTTCGCCGAGGACGCGCACACGTCGTCCGGTGCCCTGCCGGTCGCAGTAGGCGTGGTAGCGGCCCAGGGTGCGGGACGGGTAGTCGTACCAGTCGTGGGCGTCGACGAACTCGACCTCGCGGGAGCGGTCGCCGAGCGTCTCGACGAGCAGGGTGATGTTGTGCGGGCTCACCACCGCGAGGACGGCGTCGCCGGCGTCGAGGCCGTCGGTGACGAAGTCTGCCGTGCCGTCGAGGAATTCGGTGTCCGAGCCGTAGCGGAGGGCCTGATGGACGAAGCGTGTGCGGGTCATGGGGTGTCTCCGTCGGGTTCGAAGCGCAGGCCGGGTACGCGGTCCCAGCCGGTCACCCGCATCACCCGCTGGATGTGCGGGGCGACTCCCGACAGGACGAGGGTGCCGTCCACGGCGGAGAGGGCGAGAGCGGAGAAGACCAGCAGGCGCAGTGCGCCGACGTCGATGAAGTGCAGTTCGTGCAGGTCGAGCCGGATGCGGGCGCCGCTCGCGGGGCGGGCCCGTTCGGCGTGCAGGGCGCGGGCGACGGCGGTGACGTTGGTGTCGTCCACCTCCCCGGCGAGGGCGAGTCCGGGGGGTGCGAAGGTGCGGGTGATGGTCAGCAGGTCGTCACGCCACACCTGGTCGGCGCCCACCAGGCCGTGGTGGAGCCCGGCGAGCGGGGCCAGTTCGGTCTCGTCGAAGACCCGGCTGTCGTACTGGCAGATGCCGAGCACCGGCAGGGCGGCGAACACGGGGTCGAGCAGGAGTTCGCTGTCGTGGAGCGTCTTGAGCCCCTTCCCCGCCTGCGCGCGCAGAATCTCCGTGCACACCCGCAGCCCCAGGAAACCGTCGCCGACCGCGCGGCGCGTCTCGCGGCGGATCATCTCGTCGAGGTCCCACAGCCCCTCGGGGGTGGCGAGATGGGCGTCGACGCACAGCCGGCCGGCCGCGACCTCCTCGTCGACCAGGCAGCCGTGCGCCTCCAGGAACGACAGGGCGACGCCCGCGGGCATGTCGGCCGGCGGCAGGAGCAGTCCGCGGTGGCCGCTGGCCAGGCCGTCGAGCAGGAACGCGGCGAGGACGGTCTCGCGCTCCTCGTCCGTGTCGTAGCCGAGGAGCAGATGGTCACCGTGGCGCATCTGGCCCACAGCCGTCACAGCGGATGCGAGGACCATCGCGCGCCTCCCTCGACGGGGCGTCACCGCTTCCACGCTACGCCGGATTCCGGTTCCCCGTCAGGGTCTAGGGTGACCTACCGTCGGGTTGCGGTGAGGGGGGACGATGGCGGCCTCTGTGCAGGGCGGCAGGATCGGCAACCTTCCCGCCGAGGCGAACGAGTTCATCGGCCGCAGGCTCGAACTCACCGAGATGGCAGGGCTGTTGGGGACAGCGCGCCTGGTGACGCTGACGGGACCGGGAGGTGTCGGCAAGTCCCGGCTCGCACTGCGCGCCGCGCATGCCGCGAAGCCGGCCTTCCGCGGCGGGACCTGGCTGGTGGAGCTCTCGGAGCTCAGGAATCCGGACCTGCTCACGAACACGGTGGCGCAGGCGACCCGGCTGACCGAGCAGACCCTGCGGCCGCTCCTGGGAGCCGTGTGCGAGCACCTCGCCGGGCCGCCGCTGCTGCTCGTCCTCGACACCTGCGAGCACGTCCTGGCGGAGTGCGCGCGCGTCGTGCAGGAACTCCTGTCCCAGGTACCGGAGTTGCGGGTGCTGGCGACCAGCCGTCAGGCGCTGGGTGTACCGGGCGAGCAGCTGCTGGCGGTGGCGCCGCTGCCGCTGGGTGAACGGGACGACGCGGTGGCGCTGTTCGCGGCCCGGGCCGCGGCCGCGGTGCCGTCGTTCGCGCTCACCGAGGCCAACCGGGCCGGTGTGGCGGCAGTCTGCGCCCGCCTCGACGGGATCCCGCTGGCCCTGGAGCTCGCGGCCGTACGGCTGCGGGGCCTGCCTCTCGACCGGCTGCTGGAAGGGCTGGGCTCACGTTTCGACCTGCTCGTCTCGTCCGCCCGCCCACGGCCTGCCCGGCACCAGACGCTGCGCACGGCCATCGGCTGGAGCCATGAGCTGTGCACACCGCTGGAGCGGCTGCTGTGGGCCCGGCTGTCGGTCTTCGTCGGCGGCTGGGACGTGGAGGCGGCCGAGTTCGTGTGCCACGGCGGCCCGTTGAGTGCCGAGGACGTCCTCGCGCTGCTCGCCTCGCTCAGCGAGAAGTCGATCGTGGCCCGGGACGGCGAGGGCGTGGCGGGCCGCTACCGGATGCTCGACACCGTCCGCTCGTTCGGCGCCGAGTGGCTGGCCGGGCTCGGCGAGGAGGAGGCGGTCCGGCGCCGCCACCGGGACTACTTCCGGTGGATCGCCCGTCAGGGCGAGGCGGAGTGGCTGGGGCCGGGCCAGCGGATGTGGGCGGAGCGGCTGACCGCGGAGCACGCCAATCTGCGGCTGGCGGTCGAGGAGTGCCTGGCGGCGCCCGAGCCGGAGATCGCGCTCGAACTCACGGGCAGCCTCTGGTACTTCTGGTTCGCCTGCGGGTTCGCGGAGGAGGGCCGCGGCTGTCTGGAGCAGGCGCTCCTCCGTGCCTCCGAGGGCGGCGGGGCCGAACACACCCTCGCCGTGTGGGCGCACCGGCTGGTCACGCTCGTACCGGACGACCTGGAGGCCGCCGAGTCGGTGAGCACCGCCTATGTGTGGCTGGCCGAGGAGCGCCGTCTCCCGGTTCCCGCGCTGCCGTTGACCGGGGCGAGCCTGGCGGTGCGGGGCGAGTCGGCGCGCTCGGCGGTGCTGTACGGGAGCACCCGGCAGGCCCCTGGGGGCGACGGCGGCGCCGAGTTCTTCCAGCTGATGACGCTCGCCCTCCAGGCGTATCTCCTGGCCGGGCAGGCCGCGTTCGAGCGCTGCGCCTCGGTCGCCGGACGGCTGCGCCAGGAGTGCGAGAAGCGGGGCGAGTTGTGGATGCGGGCCTGGGGTGACTTCTTCGTCTCGCTCGCCGCGATCGGCCTCGGCCGGCCGGACGAGGCGCTGCGCCCGGCCCGCGAGGCGCTGACCGCGAAGTGGCGGGTGCACGACCGGCTCGGCGCCGCCGCGGTCGCCGACCTGCTGGTCGCCGCGCAGGCCGCCCGGGGCGAGGACGAGCTGGCGGCACGCCTGCTGGGCGTCAGCAGAAGCCTGTGGCGCACGGCGGGGCTGCCGCAGCTGGGCAGACCCGACACCTCCGTCTTCCACCGCGAGTACGAGCGCCGACTGCGCGCCTCCCTGGGCGATGCCCGGTTCACCGCAGCGGTGCGCGAGGGCGGGGAGCTGGGGCCGGAGGCGGCGATCGGACTGGCGCTGGGCGGAGACGGTACGGGGGAGGGTTTCTAGCCCGTAAGCCAGGCACGGCCGGCGGATGGCGGGGCGTCGGTGAGGGCACCGGGCCGGTACCGGCACGTCCGGGGCCGGCTGTCCGTTGTACGACGGCCGGGCCCCGGTGCCGGACAGTGCCGCGCCGACCAGCACCGGATCCCCCTCAGTGGCTCCGTCCCTCAATACGGCAGCCGCGCCACGACCATCCGGACGCGCGGGCTTCCGTCGCCCCGGCGGCCGAACTCGGGCAGCGCCACCAGCTCGACGCGGAAACCGGCGCGCTCCAGCTCCCCGCGCACCTCCCCCAGCCGGAAGGCCCGGTAGTACATGACGAACGGCGGCCGCCACACCGCGTTGCGCACCCGCATCACCATGTCGAAGCCCAGCAGCATCCAGTAGCCGAGCGATCCGGGCCGGGGAGGGGCGACAACCGGGAAGGCGAAGCGGCCGCCCGGCCGCAGTACGGAGCGGACCTGGCCGAACAGCCCCGGCAGCTCCCCCGGCAGGAAGTGCCCGAAGGCCCCGAAGCTGACGACAAGATCGAAGGCGGGCCGGAAGGGCAGCGCGCGGGCGTCCGCTCGGACCCAGTCGACCCGGGGCCCGGCGGGCCGCTCACGCTCGCGGGCGACGTCCAGCATGCCGGCACTGAAGTCCACGCCGGTGACGCTCTCCCGGCAGACCCGCGCGAGCACCTCCACCCCCGCCCCGGTGCCGCAGCACAGGTCGAGCCCGGCGTCGAAGGGACCGCTCCGCCGCAGCGCCCGCGCGACGGAGTCGAGCACCGAGTCCGGGGTCCGGAAGGGCGTGTGGTCGAACTTCGGGGCGAGGAGGTCGTAGCCGCGCTCCACGGAGGACAGGGCCTGGACGGCGAGTTCGCGGAGGCTCGGGCCTTCTGGGCTGAACATCGCGTCAGCTTAGGGGAGCACCCCCATGGACACGCCGCAGGCCGAGGCATACCGTAGAACACGAATACTCAACTAATTGACTATGAGGCGAGGTCGTATGCGTGCTTTCCGTGAGGCCGTCGAGGCGTGGGACTTCGACGCGGTCGAGGCGCTGCTGGCGGAGGACGTCGTCTTCACCAGCCCGGTCGTCTTCAAGCCGTACCCCGGCAAGGCGATCACGGCGGCGATCCTTCGGGGTGTCTCCCGGGTCTTCGAGGACTTCCGCTACGAGCGCGAGCTCGCCGGGGCCGACGGCCGCGACCATGCTCTGGTGTTCGCCGCCCGGGTGGGCGACCGCGCGCTGACGGGCTGCGACTTCATCCACGTCAATGAGGACGGTCTGATCGACGAACTCACGGTCATGGTGCGGCCGTTGTCGGGAGCCCAGGCTCTCGCGGAGGCCATGGGCGCCCAGTTCGAGCGGATCGCGAAGGAGGCCGAGGCGACCTCCGCCTCCTGACGTCACGAGATACGCCGGCGAACCGCCCTCGGGGGTTCCGATGGCTGGTATGCGGCTCGGAGTGCGGGCTCTTCCGGTTGGATGGCCTCATGAGCACCGACGAGCACGCGCGGTTCATGCGGGCCAACCAGGCCAACTGGGACGCCCGTACCCCCGTCCACCTCGCCAGCCGCTTCTACGGTCTCGACCAGGACCTCGATCCCGCGCGCTGGTTCGCCGGGTTCGAGTGGGACGACCTCGGCGAGCTGAACGGCCGCGACGTGCTCCACCTCCAGTGCCACCTCGGCACCGAGACGATCGCCTTCGCCCGGCGCGGGGCCCGGGCGACGGGCCTGGACTTCTCGGCGGCGTCAGTGGTGGCCGCGCGGGACATCGCGGCGAAGGCGGGGCTGGACGTCGCGTACGTGCAGGCCAATGTCTACGACGCCGTCGAGGCGCTCGGCGGGCGGCAGTTCGACGTCGTGTACACCGGGAAGGGCGCGCTGTGCTACCTGCCCGACCTGGAGCGGTGGGCGAGTGTCGTCGCTCAACTGCTGCGCCCGGGCGGGCGGTTGTACATCGCCGAGTTCCATCCGCTGCTCAACTCGCTGGGACCGAAGCCCGCCCCGGGTGAGGGGCCCGAGCTGCTGCTCCGGCACGACTATCTGGGCGGTGGCGACGCCGTGCACCGTGACGCGACGCACACCTACACCGACGGGCCGGCCGTGGCGGACGCCACCGACAGCTATGAGTGGATGCACGGAATAGACGAGGTCATCAACGCGTTGACCGGGGCAGGACTGGCCATTCGGCGGCTCCGGGAGAGCGACGAGCTTCCCTGGCCGCGTTGGCCGCAGATGGTCCGCACCCCGTCCGGCTGGTGGCGTCTTCCCGAGCCGCGGATCCCGCTTCTCTACGGACTCCTCGCCACACGCTGACCCACCGTGGTACCGTCCCGTTAGCACCTGTGTACGCCCGGTCCTGGGCGCCGGTGCCGATTCACCTTCACTTCGCCGGTCGTCGTACCGGCTCTCCCCGCACCTCGCAGTCGACGGTCCTCACCGTTTCCGAGGTGCTCTCTCCGCCGCCCGAAGGCCTTCTGTCCGCCTTCCCGAACTCCGCGGCACTCCCCTTCCTTCCGCATGTCCCATGCCCTGTGTCCTCGAAAGGACCGACCACCATGACCACCACACTCGAACACCCCCCTGTCCAGCAGCTCCCGGTCCGCGCCGCCACCGGCGTCCTCGACATCGACGCGCACGGGAAGGGCCTTCTGCGCGCCGAGAGCATGCTGCCCCTGCCGTCCGACCTCCAGGTCTCCCCCGCGCTGATCCGCAAGTACGGTCTGCGCAAGGGCGACGTCGTCGACGGCGTACGCGGCACCCAGCGCGCCCTCACCGAGGTCGCCCGGGTCAACGGCCGCACCCCCGACGACCTGCGCGGCCGCCGCCACTTCCGCGACCTGACGCCGCTGCACCCGAGCGAGCGCATCCGCCTCGAACATCCGGCGTCCGGTCTCACCGGCCGGGTCGCCGACCTCATCGCCCCTGTGGGCAAGGGTCAGCGCGGTCTGATCGTCGCCCCGCCCAAGACCGGCAAGACGGTCCTCCTCCAGCAGATCGCGGCGGCCGTAGCCGGCAACCACCCCGAGTGCCGGCTGATGGTCGTGCTGCTCGACGAGCGCCCCGAGGAAGTCACCGACATGCGGCGCTCCGTGCGCGGCGAGGTGTACGCCTCCACGTTCGACCGCACACCCAAGCAGCACATCGCGCTCGCGGACCTCGTGATCGAGCGGGCCAAGCGGCTCGTCGAGGACGGCGAGGACGTCGTGATCCTGCTCGACTCGCTGACCCGGCTGTGCCGGGCGCACAACAACGCGGCCGCCGCCGGTGGCCGCACCCTCAGCGGCGGCGTGGACGCGACCGCGCTCATCGGCCCCAAGCGGTTCTTCGGCGCCGCCCGGGCCGCCGAGGAGGGCGGCTCGCTCACCATCCTCGCCACCGCCCTGGTGGAGACCGGCTCCCGTGCCGACGACTTCTTCTTCGAGGAGCTCAAGAGCACCGGCAACATGGAGCTCCGCCTCGACCGCGAACTCGCCTCCCGCCGCGTCTTCCCGGCCGTCGCCATCAACCCCTCCGGCACCCGCCGCGAGGAACTCCTGCTGCCCCCGGCCGAGTTGACCGCCGTACGCGGCCTGCGCCGGGCCCTGCAGACCCGCGACGGCCAGCCCAGCCTGGAAACCCTCCTGGAGCGCATGCGCGAGACCCCGGACAACGCGACGTTCCTGCGCCGCGTCCTGCCGACGCTGCCCAGCGGCTGACGCACTCCCCCGTCCGGGTGCACGCGCGCCCCGCACGGCCCGGCCAGCGAGGTGTAGGGCGGGTCCATTCCTAGGTTTGCGGTATGACTATCGGATCTACCTCCCGGGTTGCCGTGTCGGCCTGCGCCCTGTGCACGGCGGGCCTGCTGGCGCTCGCCCCTGTCTCGGCGGCCGCCCGCACGGGCTCCGACCCCGATGCGCCCGGTGGCCCGCGGGCCGCGGCCGCGCGGCCCGCACTGCTGTACCGCTCCGGCACACAGGTCCGCCCGCACCGGGACGCGCCCCGGGTGCCGGACGTCTCCGCGCTGTCGTGGGTCGTGGCCGACACGGAGAGCGGGGAGGTGCTCGCCGCGCACGACGCGCATCGCAAGCTGCCGCCCGCCAGCACGCTCAAGACGCTGTTCGCGCTGGCCGTGCTGCCCACCCTGCCCGGTGGGATCCGGCACAAGGTCGGGAACGAGGAGCTGGCGGACGTCGGGGCCGGCAGCAGCCTCGTCGGGGTGCGGGAAGGGCAGACGTACCGGGTCGCCGATCTGTGGCGCGGAGTGTTCCTCAACTCCGGGAACGACGCCGTGCACGTGCTGGCCCGGCTCAGCGGCGGCTGGCGCTTCGCGGCCACCCGGATGCAGGCCAAGGCCCGAGCGCTCGGCGCCCTCGACACCCACGTCCGCTCGCCCGACGGCTACGACACACCCGGCCAGGTCTCGTCCGCGTACGACCTCGCCGTGTTCGGGCGAGCGGGACTGCACAACCCCGACTTCGCCCGGTACTGCGGCACGGTCGAGGCGAAGTTCCCCGGTGGCGGCGGCTGGTCGTACGCCATCCAGAACACCAACCGGCTACTCACCGGCGCCGACGGGGTGGAGCCCTACGACGGGCTGGTCGGGGTCAAGAACGGCTACACCAGCAACGCGGGCAACACGCTCGTCGCCGCCGCCGAGCGGGGTGGGCGCAGGCTCGTCGTCACGGTGATGAACCCTCAGTCGGGCGGTGGCTTCGCCGTGTACGAGGAGGCGCGCGCGCTGCTCGACTGGGGGTTCGACGCGTCGGGGCGGGTGGATCCGGTGGGTTCGCTGGACGCGCTGCGGGTCAGGCCGCGGCCGGGCCCCGAACCGGCGCCCGCGGCCGCGGCCGCCACGCCCGTCCCGCACGACGGGTCCGGCTGGCCGCGGACGGGGGCGATCGCGGGCGCCGCCGGGCTCGGCGCGGTCGCCGTCGCCTTCGTCCTGCGGGCCAAGGCCGGTCGTCCGCCCCGGAGCTGACCGGCCGGCAGCCACAGCAGCAGACCGAGAGTGATCCAGGTGTACGTGTTGCCGCCGAGGAAGCCGTCGACGCCTGAGGCGTCGTCGAACCACAGCCACACCACGCTGGTGCACAGCACCGCGTACAGGGCGCCCGCCACGCGCGGGTGCCCTGCGCGCACCAGTACGGCGAACGCCGGCAGCAGCCACACCAGGTGGTGCACCCAGGTGATCGGGCTGATGAGGCAGGCGGTCAGCCCGGTGAGGGCGATCGCGGCCGGCCAGTCCCCCGCGGCCGTCGCCCGGCGGGCCCGCACGGCCCAGACGGCCAGCACCAGCAGCACCGCGGCCGCCCACCACACGCGGCCCGGTTCGCCCAGCCTGGCCAGGATCCCTTGCAGCGACTGGTTCGAGACGTAGTCCAGGCGACCCACCCTCGTCGTGTCCCACATCGCCCGCGTCCAGTAGAAGCGCGAGGCGTCGGGGGCCACCAAGGCGGCCAGCGCGGTCGCGCCCACGGCCACCGACGCCGCCACGGCCGCGGCCCGCCGCCGCCCGGCGAGCAGCAACAGCACGACGAAGAGCGCGGGCGTGAGTTTGACCGCCGCCGCCAGACCGATTCCCACGCCGGCCCGGCGCCCCCGCCCCGCGGCGAGCAGCCATCCGTCCGTCAGCACCAGGGCCATCAGCAGGAGGTTGACCTGACCGAAGCTGAACGTGTCCCGCAGCGGCTCGAACAGGGCGAGCAGACACGCCCCCAGAGCGCAGCCGAACCAGCCGTGGCGTCGCCAGGACCGTCCGGCCAGGAGACGCACGATCACCGCGAGGGCCGCCAGGTTGAGCAGCAGCGCGACGACGATCACGACGCGCAGCGGGAACAGGGCCATCGGCCGCATGGCGACGGCCGCGAAGGGCGGGTAGGTGAAGCCGTACGTCGTGCCGGGCACCCTGTAGTCGTAGATCCGGCCGCCGTGGTGGACCCAGCTGTCGACGGTGCCGTAGTAGACGCGCAGGTCGAACCAGTCGCGCAGCAGCGGCACGGTCGCCGTGAAGGCGGTGACGGCGGCGGCGAGGGCGAGGACCAGCAGGAGTCGGCCGCGGTCGGTGCGGGGCGCCTTCATGCGGTGCGGCCCGACGCCGGTGCCTGGGCCGTCTGGTGGGCCTGCCACAGGACGACCACGGCGAGCGCGCCGCCGCACACGGCCAGGACCAGTTGCCCGGTGTCCGCCGGACCGCCGCTGGGCAGGGTGGCCAGCGCGAGCACACCGGTCACGGCGGCCGTGCGGTGCCGTACCGAGGTGCTGGGGGCCGCCGCGGCGATGAGGAAGA
This sequence comes from Streptomyces sp. NPDC087859, assembly GCF_044742595.1. Taxonomy (NCBI): domain Bacteria; kingdom Bacillati; phylum Actinomycetota; class Actinomycetes; order Kitasatosporales; family Streptomycetaceae; genus Streptomyces; species Streptomyces sp. NPDC087859. Next base: position 290,909 of record NZ_JBIUUU010000008.1, read on the forward strand.
GCCCCCACAGGGCGTACCAGGGGCGGATCGCCGGGCCGAGGGCGGCGACCGTGACCAGGCTCAGACCGAGCGCGTACACCGGGCGCGGGCGCAGTCGCAGCCATATGGCCAGGACGGTCAGTCCCGCGGCCGCGATGCCGAGGGCGTGCCAGGCCGGTATCGCCAGGGGCGCGAGGTCGCTGCCGAGGTGTTCCAGGAGCGCACGGGTGGCGCGGCCGAGGAGGCTGGTGAGGGCCCAGTTCTGCGGTGACACGGGTGTGTTCAGGGCTCCGATCCAGCCGTATCCGGTGCCTGCCACGGCGGTCGCCGCGACGGTCGTGGCGGCGGCAGCGGCCGCGGTCGTCGCGACCGCCGTCACCGGGCTACGGCCCGCGCGGAGCTGGAGGACGACGACCGCGGCGAGGCCGAGCGCGGCGGGCGCCTTGACCAGGGCCGCGAGGGTGACGAGGACGGCACCGAGCACCGGCCACCGGCCGAGCGCCGCGACCAGACCGGCGCCGAGGAGACCCAGCATGACGGCGTCGTTGTGGGCTCCCGCCACCAGGTGCAGCAGCACGAGCGGGTTGAGGGCGCCGAGCCAGAGCGCGGCGGCCGGGTCGGCGCCGCTGTGCCGGGCCAGACGGGGCAGCGCGGCCGCCATCAGGGCCACCCCGCACAGTGCCACGAGCCGCATTCCGATCAGCCCGGCGGGGAGTTCGCCCCGGGTCAGTGCGGTCAGCGCGGAGGCGACGGCGAGGAACACCGGGCCGTACGGCGCCGCGGTGTGCTGCCAGGCCGGGGCGACCTCGTCGGCGAGCGGGCCGCCGAGCTGGGCGGGGCCGTGGGTGTACACGTCCATGTGAGCGTCGACCATGGCGCCTTGGGCGAGGTAGCTGTAGACGTCGCGGCTGAAGAGGGGCGGGGCCAACAGCAGCGGGGCCGCCCAGATCGCGAGGACCAGCAGCAGGGCGCGCGGGCTGGGTGGTGCGGCGCCGCGGACGAGGCGTCCCAGCAGCAGCCAGGCGGCTATCAGCAGGACGACGCCGAAATAGACGCCGACCAGGCCGAGGGCGACCCGCGCATGGGCGGGAGCCAGGAGCTCCCGTACGGGCAGGGCGCCGGCCGTGTCACCGCCCAGGGCGAGGAACGCGGTTCCGGCCAGGCCCAGAACCTGACAGCGGCGGAGATCGACGGGGAAAGCCATGGCCAACACTCGGGAAGCGTGTCAACGCCGGGTGGCCGGAAACCGACGCGGCGCCCTCGGTACGACGGCGGCCGTGTGACCGCCGTGTGTTCAGAACACCGACAGGCCCGTGAGCGTCGTGAACCTGTCCAGCGCCGCCACTCCCGCCACCGAGTTGCCCCGCTCGTCCAGCCCCGGACTCCACACGCACAGCGTGCAGCGGCCGGGCACCACCGCGATGATCCCGCCGCCGACGCCGCTCTTGCCCGGCAGCCCGACCCGGTAGGCGAATTCCCCCGCCGCGTCGTACGTCCCACAGGTCAGCATCACCGCGTTGACCTGCTTGGCCTGGCTGCGGGTGAGCAGGCGGGTGCCGTCGGCGCGGATGCCGTGGCGGGCCAGGAAGGAGGCGGCGAGGGCCAGATCGGCGCAGGACGCCAGGAGCGAGCACTGGCGGAAGTACTGGTCGAGCAGGACCGGGACGGGGTTGTCGATGTTGCCGTACGCCGCCATGAAGTGGGCGAGGGCGGCGTTGCGGTCACCGTGGGCGGCCTCGGAGGCGGCGACCTCCTCGTCGAAGTCCAGGCCCGGGTTGCCGCTCTCGGCGCGGAGGAACGACAGGAGCTCTCCCGCGGAGTCCCCGGTACGGGTCTGCAGGCGGTCGGTGACGACGAGCGCGCCCGCGTTGATGAACGGGTTGCGCGGGATGCCGTTCTCGTACTCCAGCTGGACCAGGGAGTTGAAGGGGTTGCCGGAGGGTTCGCGGCCCACGTGCTCCCAGAGCGCGTCGCCCTCGCGGGCCAGGTCGAGGGCGAGGGTGAAAACCTTGGTGATGGACTGGGTGGAGAACGGCTGCCGCCAGTCCCCCACGCCGTACACCGTGCCGTCCAGTTCCGCGACGGCCATGCCGAAGCGGCGCGGGTCGCAGGCGGCGAGCGCCGGGATGTAGTCGGCGGGCCGGCCACGCCCCGGGGTGCGTTCGATCTCCTCGGCGATGCGTGCCAGGACCGGTTGGAACTGCGAGGACATGAGCGTCATCATGCCGCACACCTGTCCCGGGATCATCCGCGGGTCTGTGCGGGACCTGCGTCCGCCCGGCAGGGACGCGGCCCGGTTCCGTGTGCGGCAGCGGTACCGGCAGGAGGCCAATCAGGCATGTCTTGGGCCGAACTCCGCGTGCTGGCCCGCCGATCCCGGCCTCGCACGTCAGGGTGAGTCCGCGGTCTCCATCAATCGGGGGCCGCTCGGCCATCGAGCGGACAGGAGCGATGTTGCGCCAACGGAACGAAGGCGACGGAGCCACCGGCTTGCAGGGGTCGGCCCACCGGAGAAGCGCCGGCGCGGCCGCCGGTCCGCTGCGGCGCAGTACCGCGGCCAGCCTGTGCGCGACCGTGCTGCTGCTGGCCGGGTGCAACACACCCGACCCGTATGTGCCCCTGCTGGAGAACCCCAGGGACGGACGGACGTTCTATCTCAGTCCGCAGGGAAACGACGGCGCCGACGGGCGGACACCGCAGACCGCCTGGCGCACACTCCTGCGCGCCGACGCCCTGCGGTTCAAGCCGGGCGACCGGCTGCGGCTGAAGGCCGGGGCACGTTTCCCGGGCACACTGAGCATTGGTACGGGGGACGCCGGAAACGCCCGCAAGCCTGTCGTGATCGAATCCTACGGAGAGGGTCGCGCGACCATCACGGCCCGCGGCACGCGCGCCATCGAGGTGCACAACACGAGCGGAGTCGTCGTCCGTGACCTGACCCTCGTCGGCGACGCCGCGTCCTACCGGTCGCACGACGGCATCGCCTTCGTCAACGACCTGCCCGGCGACCGGAAGCTGCCGTACGTCCGGGTCTCGGACGTCGAGGTGTCGGGCTTCCACAACGGCCTCCGGCTGCACGGCGGCGCCGAGGCATCCGGCTTCCGTGACGTGGTGATCAAGAACTGCGCACTGCACGACAACCAGGACGCCGGTCTCGTGTCCGACGGTCCGCCCTTCTCCGCGGCCGCGCCCGCCTACGCGCACGCCGAGGTGACGGTGTCGAGGGTGACCGCGTACCGGAACTCCGGAGACCCGCAGGCGTCCGAGCGCAACACCGGCAGCGGCATCGTCCTCGGCAGTGTCCACCAGGGCACGGTGGAGCGGTCCGTCAGCCACAGCAACGGGAGTTCGTCCTCGCCGGACGCCGTCGAGGGACCCGAGGGCATCTGGACGTACGACTCGACGCGGATGACGCTGGAGAAGAACGTCTCCTACGCCAACCACACCGGTTCCACCGTGGACGGCGGCGGGTTCGGCCTCGACAACAACGTGTCCCACTCGCTCATGCAGTACAACCTGGCCTACGGGAACGACGGTTCAGGCTTCCTGGCCTACTCCGCCGCCCCGAACACGGCGCACAGGGACAACACGATCCGGTACAACATCAGCCACAACGACGCCCGCAAGCTCGCGCAGTACGGCGGCATCGTCGCGTTGGGATCGCAGGTCGCCGATCTCTCGATCTACCAGAACACGGTGCTGACCACGGCGAACGGCGCCGTCCGCGCACCGGCGCTCCGGCTGGAGCCCAGCCTGCGCGGCGTCACCGTGCGCAACAACGTGTTCGCCACGGACGGCTCGCCCGTCGTCGCGACACAGGGGGCCTTCGACGCGTCGTCCGTGCTGCTGCAGGGCAACGACTACCACAGCTCGGGAACCTGGTCCCTGCTGTGGGGCGGGCGCGCGTACGGCGACATGGCCACGTGGCGCCGGGAGGCGCGTCAGGAGTCGCTGGGCGCACAGGTCACCGGCACAGACCGGGACCCGTGTCTCGCCCAGGTCCCGGTGTCCGCGGCCGGTCCGGCCCTGCGCGGCGGCGAACCGGTGCGCGGCGCACTCGCGGGACGGTGCGCCGGCACGCTGGCCGCTGCCGCGGTGGACCTGCGGGCCATGGGGGTCGACCCCGGGCGGATGGACTACTTCGGAGCGCCGCTGAGCGGATCGCCCGGCGTGGGAGCCGTGGAGACCGGTCCGCCCGCCTGAGGGATCGTGACCCGCAGGGTGTCGCCCGGGCCCGGCGTCGGGACGTGGACCGGGCGGCCCAGGGCGCGCACGTGCCAGCCGGCCTCCCGCCAGAGCGCCGGGTCCAGGGCGTTGCGCGCGTCGATCATCCGCGGGGCCCGGACCACCTGGGACAGCTTCACCGGGTCCAGCGCCCGGTAGTGGCGCCACTCGGTCAGGTGCAACACCAGATCCGCGTCCCGGCACGTCTCCAGCACGTCCGTGGAGTAGGACGGTCCGGGCAGTGCCAGCCGCGCGTTGTCGATGCCTTCCGGATCGTGCACGCGGACGTCGGCACCCTCGGCGACGATCTCGGCGGCGACGGCCAGGGCCGGCGAGTCCCGCACGTCGTCGCTGTCGGGTTTGAAGGTGGCACCCAGCACCGCGACCCGCCGTCCGGCGAACTCACCGCCCAGGAGCTGCCGGGCCAGAGCGACGGTCCGCCGCCGCTGCCGGTGGTTGATCCCGTCGACCTGGCGCAGGAAGGACACGGCGTCCCCCACCTGCAGTTCCTCGGCCCGGGCGAGGAAGGCGCGGATGTCCTTGGGCAGACAGCCGCCGCCGAACCCGAGGCCCGCGGACAGGAAGGCACGCCCGATGCGGGCGTCATGGCCGAGGGCGTCGGCCAGCGTCACCACATCGGCGCCCGAGGCGTCGCACACCTCCGCCATGGCGTTGATGAAGGAGATCTTCGTCGCCAGGAAGGAGTTGGCCGCGACCTTCACCAGCTCCGCGGTGGCGGGATCGGTGCTGACGTAGGCGACACCGTCCCGCAGCATCGGTTCGTAGACCTCGCGCAGCGTCCGGTCGGCGTGGGACGAGGTGACTCCCACGACCAGCCGGTCGGGGCGCAGGGTGTCCTGGACGGCGAATCCCTCGCGCAGGAACTCCGGGTTCCAGGCGACCTCGGCGGCTACGCCGGGGCGGACCTGTGAGGTCACCCTGCGGGTGAGAGCCCGGGTGGTGCCCACCGGCACGGTCGATTTCCCGACGACGAGGCTGTCGCGGGTGAGGAGCGGTGCCAGACCGTCGACGACCGCCTCCACATGGCTCAGGTCGGCGGCGAGGGAGTCGGCGCGCTGCGGTGTGCCGACGCACACGAAGTGCACGTCCGCGAAGTCGGCGGCCTCCCGCAGGGAGGTGGTGAAACGCAGTCGCCCGGCACGGGTGTTCCTGATGAGGATCTCCGGCAGGCCGGGTTCGAAGAAGGGCGCCCGGCCTGCCGCGAGGGCCGCGATCTTTCCGCTGTCGGTGTCGACACCGAGGACGTCGTGTCCGATGTCGGCCATGCACGCGGCGTGCACGGCTCCGAGGTAGCCCGTACCAATGACGGTCAACCGCATAGGAGTACTCCTGTCTTGGGACCGCCGAGCCGACGGGTCAGCGGGCGTAGCCGTGGGGGTTGAGTTCCTGGAACCGCCAGGCGTCACGGCACATGGCGGCGAGGTCACGCGTGGTGGTCCAGTCCCAGGCCTCGGCCACCGCGCTCGCGTCGGCGACGAGCTCGGCGACATCGCCGGCTCTGCGGTCGACGACCTGGTAGGGAACGGGACGGCCGCTCGCCTCGGCGAAGGCCGCGACCAGTTGCAGTACGGAGGTGCCGGTGCCCGTGCCCAGGTTGAACACCCGCATGCCGGTGCGGTCGTCCAGGTGCTGGAGGGCCACCCGGTGTCCCTCGGCGACGTCCATGACGTGGATGTAGTCCCGCACGCCGGTGCCGTCCGGTGTGGGGTAGTCGTCCCCGAAGACGCTCAGCTCCTCGCGTCGGCCGACGGCGACCTGGGCGACGTACGGCATGACGTTGTTGGGGACCCCTTGCGGGTCCTCGCCGAGCAGCCCGCCGGGGTGGGCTCCCACCGGGTTGAAGTAGCGCAGGTCGAGCACCTTCATGTCCGTCAGGTGGGCGCAGACGTCCTCCAGGATCCGCTCGCACGTCAGCTTGGTGCGGGCGTAGGGGTTCGTGGGCGCCACCGGGCTCTGCTCGGTCAGGGGCACGGTCCGCGCGTCGCCGTAGACGGAGCACGACGAGGAGAAGACCAGCCGGCGGACGGCGTGCTCGTGCATCACCGACAGCAGGGCGCAGGTGCCGCCCACATTCGTGTCGTAGTACTCGACCGGCAGGGCCACCGATTCCCCGACCGCCTTGTGGGCCGCGAAATGGATGACCGCGTCCACCTGGTGGGTGGCGAACACCCGCGAGAGGGCCGGCCGGTCGCGCACATCGACCTGGTAGGCGGCGGCGAGCGGTCGGCCCGCGGTCTTGGCGATGCGCTCCAGGGCGAGGGGAGAGCTGTTGACGTGGTTGTCGACGACGACCACTTCGTAGCCGTGGGCGAGCAGTTCGACGCAGGTGTGGCTGCCGATGAAGCCGGCGCCACCGGTCACCAGGACCGTTTCGGGCATCGGGCACCTCGTTCTTCGTCACGAAGGAGTGGGGCGTTGCGGACGGGCACGGGCATCAGCCCGACAGGAAACCCCGCACATAGGTCGGGAACAGCAGCAGCGCGAAGCCCAGCGGCACGAGCGCGACGAGACCCGAGGTCAGCGGCAGGATCGCGGTCCGCAGCGCCCGGTGCGCGCCCACACCCGCGGACCTCGCGGTCTCCCGGATGTGCAGCAGGCTGACGGCGAGGGTCACCAGCGCGTACGAGATCGAGCCGAGGAGACACAGGAACACATAGCCGATGGCGGGGCCGGTCAGCTGCCCGACCACAGCCGCGCCGGACAGGACGACGGTGATCAGGAGGTAGGGGAGCATCAGGCGCAGCGGCAACGGCTCCATGCCCTCGCGGACCTTGGGCGTCACCTTGAAGACGACCTTCCGCGGCCGCAGGCGCTGCACCAGCGCGGCCACGGCGCCCCAGGCCACCCACGGCCAGCGGGTCAGCGCGAACAGCCAGCCCTCCCAGCTCAGCAGCGGCGCGTCGACAGGACGCAGCAGACCGCGTCGGCGCAGCAGCAGGGTGAGCAGGACGAGGAAGAACGACATGGCCCAGAAGTGCAGGAGGAAGGCGCCGTAGTTCACGTTGATCCACGGCCGGCCGGTGACCGCGGCGATCGGCGGCAGCATCAGGCCCGCGGTGGTCGTCAGCGCGAGCAGCGGATAGTAGGAGAGGGCGAAGGCGAAGCGGATCCGCAGCCGGCCGGGCATGCGCCACAGATGCTTCGGGAGCATGCCCAGCAGCATGAACACCAGGCTCCGCGACCACTGGAACTCCTGCGTCACCATGGCGGCGAAGGTGATGGGGCCGTCGCCGTGCGCCTCCGCGTCGATGGCGAACGCCCCGTGCCAGCCCGCCGAGTTCAGCAGGAACGTGGTGGCGAAGTCCTCGGCCAGTTCAGGGCCGAGGCCGCCGATGTCCTTCAGGGCGCGGGTCCGTACGGCGTAGTGGGAGCCGATGCACAGCGGTGCCAGGCCGTCGGAGTGGCCCAGTTGCATCGGTCCGTGGAAGGTGGCCTCGCGATACAGGCGTCCGCGTGCCGACCACGAGGTGCGGGCGTTGGCGTCGCACACGCTGGGTGCGGCGACGTAGCCGATGGCCGGATCGGCGAACGGCCGGACCACTTCCCCCAGATAGCCGGGGTGCGGCACGTGGTCGACGTCGAGCTGGGCGACCACGTCGTAGTCGGCGTAGCCCCAGTGGTCGTAGAAGTGCGCGAGGTTGCCCTCCTTGCACCGGGTGCGGCGGGGCCAGGCGTCGCGGTGGTACGAGGCGGCGCCGCGGCGGCAGGACACGCGCACGGCGTTGGCCTCGCACCAGTCCAGGATCTCCCGGCTCGGGTCCTCGTCGCACAGCCATACGTCGTAGGGGTGCGGGAAGTCCTGGCGCAGCATGGCGGTCAGGGTGGTGCGGGCGACCTGCCAGGGCTCCGACGGTGCCCGGGTCACCACGAACGCGGTCCGGAGCCGGGGCACTTCGACGGCGGGGTCGAAGGTGCGCAGCCGTACCATCACGACGACGAAGTACAGCGGCAGCGCGGACAGGTACAGCAGGAGGGCGCTGTTCACCGCGAAGCCCACCAGGCCGAGGCGGTGTTCCGGGCGCAGCCACCACTCCCAGAAGCAGACGAAGGCGACCCACCAGCCGATCGCGAGCAGGGACACCTTCATCCGGTCGAGGCGCCCCAGCAGGGGGACGCAGGACGCGGGGCCGGGCGTGAGCCGTCTGCGCGGTTTGCCGAAAACCGGTCCGTCGGCGGGCATGTCGACGACGTTGCCCGCCGACAGTGTCCGCAGGTGGGATCTCAGCATCGCCTCGTCGGTGTGCGCGGCGCCCGGAGCACCGTCCAGAGCGGTGCCGTGTCTCCGCCCGTGATCCGTCTCGGTCACGACGCGGCGGCGACGGTCGTGCCGACCTGGTGCGAGGCGGCCTTGACGACGCCGTCCTGCTGGCCGCCCCGGATCGCGCAGAGCGCGGCGGCGATGTCGTCCGGCCGGGAGGCGAACCACTCCACCGTTCGCCGCAGGCCGTCCTCGATGCCGATCTCGGGGCTCCAGCCGAGGCGCTGCGCCGCTCGGGCGATCGCCGGCCGGCGGCGGGTGGGGTCGTCCACCGGCAGCGAGTGGAACTGGATCTCGGCCTGCGATCCCGTGAGGTCGAGTACGAGTTCCGCCAGTTGCAGGACCGTCAGTTCGACGGGGTTCCCGAGGTTGACCGGTCCGGGTTCGTCGTGGTCCAGCATGGCGACGATGCCGCGCACCAAGTCGTCGACGTAGCAGAAACTGCGGGTCTGCTTTCCGTCTCCGTAGACGGTCAACGGCTCTTGGGCGAGTGCCTGGACGACGAAGCTGGAGACGACCCGGCCGTCGTGCGGGCGCATGCGCGGACCGTAGGTGTTGAAGATCCGCACGATTCCCGTGTTCGTTCCGCGGTTCGTCCGGTAGGCCTGGGTCAGCGCTTCGGAGAACCGTTTCGCCTCGTCGTAGACACTGCGCGGGCCGACGGGGTTGACGTGGCCCCAGTACGTCTCGTCCTGAGGGTGTACCTCCGGGTCTCCGTACACCTCGCTCGTGGAGGCGAGGACGAAGCGGGCGTCGTGGCGCGCCGCGAGCCGCAGCGCGTTCTCCGTACCCCGGCTGCCGACGGCGAGCGTCTCCAGCGGGCGGGCGAGGTAGTCGGGAGGCGAGGCGGGGCTGGCGAGGTGGGCCACCGCGTCGACGGTGCCCGAGACCTCCACGGACAGGCTGACGTCCCCGCGGACGAGTTCGAAAGCCGGGTCTGTGAGGAAGGGGGCGATGTTCGCGGGGTCGCCGGTGGAGAAGTCGTCGAGGCACACGACTTCGTCGCCGCGCCGAAGGAGTGCTTCGCATAGATGCGAACCGAGAAAACCGCCGCCACCTGTCACGGCCACACGCATGAATTCTCCTGGACTCACCGAAGGGATTCCATCGCTCCGCCCGGCGGGGAAGGTGCGGGATCTTGCACCGGGACAGGAGACGGCCTGTTTCGGAGGCCGCAGAATTCACGATATGGGCGTTAATAGGACATAAATGGGAATGCCGACACGAGCTGCGCCGATCAGCGGGTACCGCCCGAGGGGCGCTGTCTCTCGTCCTCCCGCCACCACTCGGATGTGACGGGTGCGCCACCCTCGCGCGGTTCACCCCTGGGTGTGACGGCGCCGCGTGTCGGCGCGGCGCGGCACACCGGTGTCCTGCGGCACCAGGAGACCGCTCGTCAGACCGCCCGTGCCGTGCCGCTGCCGGCGAGCACCTCCGGACGCAGGAGGTCCGCCAGCCGCTCGGCCGGCAGCAGACCCTTCTCGAGGACGAGTTCGGCCACTCCCCTGCCCGTGGCGAGGGCCTCCTTGGCGATGTCGGTGGCGGCCGTGTACCCGATGTGCGGGTTGAGCGCGGTCACCAGGCCGATGGAGTTCTCCACGCTCGCGCGCAGCACCTCGGTGTTGGCGGTGATGCCGTCCACGCACCGCTCGGCGAGCGTGAGGCACGCGGCGCGCAGGTGCGTGATGGACTCCGACAGGGAGTGCAGGATGATCGGCTCGAACGCGTTGAGCTGGAGCTGCCCCGCCTCCGCGGCCATCGTGATCGTCACGTCGTTCCCGATCACCTCGAAGGCGACCTGGTTGACCACCTCGGGGATCACCGGGTTCACCTTGCCCGGCATGATCGACGAACCGGCCTGGACCGGCGGCAGGTTGATCTCACCGAGCCCCGCGCGCGGACCGGACGACAGCAGCCGCAGATCGTTGCAGCTCTTGGACAGCTTGACCGCGACCCGCTTGAGGACGCCGGACATCTGGACGAACGCCCCGCAGTCCTGGGTCGCCTCGACCAGGTTGACGGCGGTGACCAGCGGCAGACCGGTGATCTCGGCGAGATGGCGGCGGGCCGATTCGGCGTACCCGGCGGGAGCGTTGAGTCCCGTACCGATGGCCGTGGCGCCGAGGTTGATCTCATGGATCAACTGGACGGCCTCGTCAAGACGATGACGATCCTCGTCGATCATGACGGCGAACGCGGAGAACTCCTGACCGAGCGTCATCGGTACCGCGTCCTGCAACTGTGTACGGCCCATCTTGAGCACATCACGGAACTCGACCGCCTTACGGGCGAACGAGTCCTGAAGTACCGCCATCGCCTTGAGCAGTCCACGCACCGCGAAGACCGTCGCCACCTTGACTGCGGTCGGGTAGACGTCGTTGGTGGACTGGCCGAGGTTGACGTCCTCGTTCGGGTGCAGATGCAGGTACTGCCCCTTCTCGAACCCCAGCAGCTCCAACGCCCGGTTGGCGACGACCTCGTTGGCGTTCATGTTGGTCGAGGTACCGGCGCCGCCCTGGACGACGTCCACGACGAACTGGTCGTGCAGCTTGCCCTCACGAATCTCCCGGCAGGCCTCGACGATCGCGGCGGCCTTGCGCGGTTCCAGCAGCCCGAGCTCCTCATTGGCGAGCGCGGCGGCTTCCTTCACGGCGGCCAGGGCGTCGATGAGGTGGGGGTAAGCGGAGATAGGGGTCCCGGTGATGGGAAAGTTCTCGGTGGCCCGCAGGGTGTGCACACCCCAGTAGGCGTCGGCAGGAACATCACGGTCACCGAGCAGATCGTGCTCGCGACGGGCGACGACGGCGGTCATGAGAGTTCGGGTCCCTTTCTGAGGGGGTGAAGGTGAGCTACCTAGGGGCGCGGGGAACTGCGCGACCAGCCACGACGGGCCCGCAGCCGCAAATCAAGAAGTCCGGCACCCCCTTAGGCGCAAGCCGAAACAACAACGGGCTCCAGCGAACGGACCGGCCGCACACGCCCGACCTCACGGCCACCCCCGAGAAGCGCCTCCCCCTGGAACTCCTTGAGCAGCTCAGGCGAGACCCCGGCCCACGCCAACGCGGCCGCAGCGACCGGCACCCGCGCCCGATTCGCCCCGTCAGCGATCTTCACAGCAACGGAACGCCCGTCCGGAAGGGCAGCGACCTGCACGCCCTCGAACCCGTCCTTGGCCAGCAGCCCCGGCACGGCCCGCATCAACGCGGCCACGTCCCGCCCCGCCCCGGACGCCATCTCCGCATGCGTCCGCATCGCGTCGGCGACCCGGGCCTCGGGCGTACCCGGCGCCGCGGAGGTGATCCGCGCGGCGGCCCGGGCAAGTCCGTGCAGGGACACGGAGAACAGCGGCGCCCCGCAACCGTCCACCGTCACCTGGGCGATCCGCTGCCCGGTGAGGTCCTCGACGATCTCGGCGATCGCCTGCTGGAGCGGATGCGCGGGGTCGAGATACCCCTCAAGAGGCCAGTCGTTGAGCACGCATGTGTAGAGCATCGCCGCGTGCTTGCCGGAGCAGTTCTGCGCGAGTCGCGAGGGCAGCCGGCCCTCCCGGACCCACCCGTCGCGCACGACCGGGTCGAAGGGCATGTCCGGCACGTTGCGCAGGGCGTCCTCGCCCACTCCCGCGAGCTCCAGGATCCGCCGCGTACCGGCGAGATGGCGCTCCTCGCCGGAGTGGCTCGCCGCGGTCAGCGACAGCAGCTCTCCGTCGAGCGGGAGTCCGGCGCGGACCATGGCGACGGCCTGGACCGGCTTCAGCGCCGAGCGCGGATAGAACGCCGCCTCGATGTCGCCGAGCTGGAACCGAACGTGCCCGTCCGCGCCGAGGACGACGACGGAGCCGTAGTGGATGCCCTCCACGACCCCGCCGCGTATGAGGTGGGCGACGGGGGCGTGGAGGGGCTCGCGGATCAGGGGTGGGTCCGCGACGAGACTGCTGTACATCACTTCCTGCTTCTAAGGGTGCGCCACGCGGGTCACGCGTCGGCGGCGGTGGATTCGGTCTCGGTGGAGGTGCGGGCGACCCGGCCACGGATGGCGTACCACCCGGCGACGAGTGCTCCGGCGATCAGCGGCAGGCACAGCACGGTGGTGCGTCCGACCCCGCCGTCGGCGTACATGAGGACCAGGACGGAGGCGAGGAACGCCATCGTCACGAGCTCGGTCCAGGGAGATCCCGGCAGTCGGTAGCCGGGGCGGGTCAGTTCGCCCTTCTCCGTCTTCTGCCAGAAGAGCAGGTGACAGAGCATGATCATGCCCCAGGTGGACAGGATCCCGATCGCGGCGAAGTTGAGCACGATCTCGAACGCGTCGGCGGGGACCACGAAGTTGAGCCCGACGCCGAGGACGCAGATGCCGCTGGTGAGCAGGATGCCGCCGTAGGGGACCTGGCTGCGGCTCATGACGCCGGTGAACCTGGGCGCGGAGCCGGACATCGCCATGGAGCGCAGGATGCGGCCGGTGGAGTAGAGGCCGGAGTTGAGCGAGGACATGGCAGCGGTGAGGACGACGAGGTTCATCACGCCGCCGGCCGCCGGGATGCCGATGTTGGAGAGCACGGTGACGAAGGGGCTCTGGCCGCCGGTGTACTTGTTCCACGGCAGCAGCATCGAGAGCAGGACGACCGAGCCGACGTAGAAGAGGCCGACGCGCCACATGATCGAGTTGATCGCCTTCGGCATGATCTTCTCGGGGTTCTCGGTCTCGCCGGCCGCGACGCCGACCAGTTCGACGGAGGCGTAGGCGAAGACGACGCCCTGGAGGATCAGCAGCATGGGCAGCAGACCGTTGGGGAAGATGCCGCCGTGGTCGGTGATCAGGGCCGGGCCCGGGGTGGTGTCGCCGACCTCGTGCTGGGTGACCAGCAGGAAGATGCCGATCAGCATGAACGCCACGAGCGCGCCCACCTTGATGATGGCGAACCAGAACTCCAGCTCGCCGAACATCTTCACCGAGATGAGGTTCACGGTGAGGACGACGGCGAGGGCGATGAGCGCGATCACCCACTGCGGGATGTCGGAGAACATGCCCCAGTAGTGGGTGTAGACGGCCACGGCGGTGATGTCGGCGATGCCGGTGGTGGCCCAGTTGAGGAAGTACATCCAGCCCGCGATGTAGGCGCCCTTCTCGCCCAGGAATTCCCGGGCGTAGGACACGAACGCGCCGGAGGACGGGCGGTACAGGACGAGTTCGCCGAGAGCGCGGACCACGAGGAAGGCGAAGACTCCGCAGACCGCGTAGGCGATGAAGAGGGAGGGGCCGGCATCGGCCAGGCGGCCGCCGGCTCCGAGGAAGAGGCCGGTGCCGATGGCGCCGCCGATGGCGATCATGTTGACGTGCCGGGACTTCAGCGACTTGCTGTAGCCCTCGTCTCCGGCGTCGACATGGCCGGAACGTTTCTGCACGCCGTCGTGCAGGCTTTGCTCGCTCACGCCTGGGGGTTGCCTTCCGTGGGGGTGTCCGTGCCCTTGCCAGGGGAACGCACGATGTCGGTGAGGGTGGTCTCGACGCGGTCGAGGTGGTGGGACATGGCCTCCACCGCGTCGAGCTCGGAACCGTCGATCAGCGCCTCGACGATCGCCCGGTGCTCCCGGTTGGACTGCTCCCGGCGGCCGCCCAGTTCGTTGAGGAAGGCCGACTGACGCGCCAGTGCGTCACGGATCTCCTCGATGACCCGGCGGAAGACCGGGTTCTGGGCGGCCTCGGCCACGGCGAGATGGAAGAGGGTGTCCATCGCGACCCACGCCGTGGTGTCCGTCTCCCGCTCCATGCGGTCCAGGAGATGGGCCAGGTGGTCGAGGTTCTCCGGGGTGCGGCGCAGGGCCGCGTACCCGGCGACGGGAATCTCGACGTGGCGGCGCACTTCCAGCAGGTCGCTGGCCGCGTAGTCGCCGAAGGTGGGGTCCTCCACCGCGTTGGCGACGACGAAGGTGCCCTTGCCTGTCTTGGAGACGGTCAGGCCCATGGTCTGCAGGGCCCTGAGGGCCTCGCGCAGGACGGGCCGGCTGACCTCGAGGGTGCGGCAGAGCTCGGCCTCGGAGGGGAGCTTGTCGCCGATGGCGTACTCCCCGCTCTCGATGGCGCCACGCAGATACGCCAGCACCGCTTCCATGGCACTGACGCGTCGCGGGGGCTGTCCGGCTGTCCGGCTGTCTGACAGGTTCACGGGAGTGATACTCCGGGCGGCGGGAGGGTGCTGTCAAGGCGTGCGAATGGAGATTTTCATGAGGTGCGAGACGTGAAAGCCGTCTCACACCTCCCGAGCGGCCGGTCAGCTGCTCAGTGCACCCGTCGCCAGCAGGCCGAACAGCAGCAAGCCCACGACGATCCGGTAGACGACGAAGGCGTTGAAGGAGTGCTTGGCCACGAACTTCAGCAGCCAGGCGATGGAGGCGTAGGCGACGACGAAGGAGACGGCCGTGCCGACGGCCAGCGGGGCCGCCCCCGCGCCGGTGCCGAGCGCGTCCTTGAGCTCGTAGATTCCGGCGCCGGTCAGGGCGGGGATGCCCAGGAAGAACGACAGGCGGGTGGCGGCGACGCGGTCCAGGTCCAGCATGAGCGCGGTGGACATGGTGGCGCCGGAGCGGGAGAAGCCGGGGAAGAGCAGAGCGAGGATCTGGGAGCTGCCGACGAGCATCGCGTCCTTGAACGAGGTGTCGTCCTCCCCGCGCTTGTGCCGGCCCATCTGGTCCGCCGCCCACATCACACCGCTGCCGACGATCAGGGAGCCCGCGACCACCCACAGCGAGGCGAGCGGGCCCTGGATGAGCGGCTTGGCGGCGAGGCCCACGACGACGATCGGGATGGTGGCGTAGATGACCCACCAGGCGAACTTGTAGTCGTGGTGGTACCGCTCCTCCTTGTTCCGCAGCCCACGGCCCCACGCGGAGACGATCCGCACGATGTCCTTGAAGAAGTACACGAGCACGGCGGCGATCGCGCCGACCTGGATGACGGCGGAGAACCCGACGACGGCGTCGTCGTCGACGGGGATGTTCATGAGCCCCTCGGCGATCTTCAGATGACCGGTGGAGGACACGGGCAGGAACTCGGTCACCCCCTCGACGGCTCCGAGGACGACGGCCTGACCGACGCTGATGACGCTCATGGGTTCCAGTCCTTCCGGCGGGGAGGGGGTTCGGCGGGGACAGTCTTACTACACGCGGACGTGTCCCGAATCCTTACGCCCAGACGGCACGGGCGAGCTCCACACCCGCGAACGCCGCCCCCAGACCGGCGACCAGGCTCCCGCCCACGTTGGCGAGGGCGTACAGCCCCGCGCCCGTCTCGGTCAGCCGCAGGGTCTCGTACGAGAAGGTCGAGTACGTGGTCAGGGCGCCGCACAGGCCGGTGCCGAGCAGGAGCGGGAGGTGGTGGGACCCGGCGGAGCCGGTCAGCAGGCCGAGGATCAGGCAGCCGGTGACGTTGACGACGAGGGTGCCCCACGGGAAGACCGAGTCGTGGCGGGACTGGATCGCGCGGTCGGTGAGATAGCGGAGCGGGGCACCGACCGTGGCGCCCGCGACGACCAGCAGCCAGTTCACAACGACCTCTTACCGTTCGCGTCCGATTCGCCGGATTCCTCGCCCCGTCCGGCGTACCTGATGACCTCGCAGTCGTCGAGGACGACCAGGCCTTCGGTCACGAGTTCGTCGAGCTGCGGCAGGAAGGCCCGTACGCGTTCCTCGGTGTCGACGATGACGATCGCGACCGGCAGGTCCTCGCTCAGGGACAGCAGCCGTGAGGTGTGGATCCGAGAGGAGGCACCGAAGCCCTCGATGCCCCGGAAGACGCTGGCGCCCGCCAGACCCGCCGCGTGGGCGCGGTGCACGATCTCGCTGTAGAGGGGCTTGTGGTGCCAGGTGTCGTGTTCGCCGATGAACACCGTCACCCGCAGTGCGTCGCCGGTCAGCCTCGTCATGGTCGCCTCCGCCGAAGGACGCGGCGGGTCGCCGTCGCGGCGAGCCACACCGCCGTGAGGGCCGCGAGCAGGGTCGCGGCGAGGTAGGCCAGGCCGGTACCGGGGTGGCCCGAGTCGAGGAGTTTCTGCACGTCGACGGCGTACGTGGAGAAGGTGGTGAAGCCGCCGAGGACGCCGGTCCCGAAGAAGGGGCGGACCAGGCGGTGCGCGGCCCGCATCTCGGTGATGACCACCATGAACACACCGATCACGGCACAGCCGAGGACGTTGGTCCAGAAGGTCGCCCAGGGGAATCCGCCGGGCTGCGGGGGCCACCACAGGGCGAGTGCGTACCGGGCCGTCGCCCCGAGGGCACCGCCGAGCGCGACCACGGCGACAACGGTTCCCTGGCCGCGCAGGACCGGCTGCCGGGGGGTGGGGACGCGGAGAGTCTCGGTCTCCGGGGCTGTCATGGTCGTACATCTCCTGCCTGGACGGCCTGATCACGGCCGTCAACAGGGTAACGCCGGGCTCACTTGGGCGCGGGCGGCTCGCACAGGGCCACGCCCCGCTCCCGAAGGCTGCCCAGGACCAGGTGGCCGGCCGCCTCGCAGACGCTGGTGACCATGCGGAAGCCGGAGTGGCGGCGGGCGAGGTGGTGGACGATCTCGCCGTGGTCGTCGACCGCGAGGACACCGATCGTGCCCGTGGGGCGGAAGGGGGCGCGCACGGCCAGCCGGGCGGCGGTACGGCGGGCGGCCGGGCCGGCGCGGTGCAGAAGGTCCAGCGGGGGGACGCGGGGTCCGGCCAGGGACACCCAGATCGGCCCGTCGGGCCGGGCGCGCCAGATGTTGTCGGGCATGCCGGGGAGGTGCTCGACGAAGGGTTCGGAGCGGCCCGCGTCCGGGCCGGTGAGCCAGTGGCGGGTCAGGCGGTACGCGCCGGTCTCGGCGACCACGAGGAACGATTCGTCGCCGCTCGGGGCGAGGCCGTTGGCGAACTGGAGCCCGTCCAGGACGACTTCGGGTGTCTCGCTGCCGGGCGCGAGGCGCAGGAGCCGGCCCGTACCGGTGTGTTCGACGAGGTCGCCGATCCACTGGTCGAGGGGGTAGCGGCGGCTGGAGACCGTGAAGTACACGGTGCCGTCGGAGAGGGCGACGGTGTTGCTGCAGAACCGCAGCCGCTCCCCCGCCACCGAGTCGGCGAGGATGCGCACGACGCCCGTGTCCAGGTCGACGCGCAGCAGCCCGAGTTCCGCGTCGCACACCAACAGGGTGTCGTCCGCGAGGAGTTCGAGGCCGAGCGGCCTGCCGCCGGTCTCGGCGAGCACCTCGACGCGGGTCGTGGCCGGGTCGGCGAGACCGTCGAGGCGGAGGATACGGCCGTCCTCCACACCGGTCAGCACGCGGCCCCGGCTGTCGGCGACGACGTCCTCGGGGCCGCGGCCGCCGATCGCGACGTACCTGCGCGGGACCAGTACCTGTGCACGCTCCACGGACATCCGCCCTTCGTCGCCTCGGAGCCTTTCGCGGCCCGAGAGCCTTTCTTACCAGCCTTTCTCGAACATGCGCGCCACCTCGGCTATCCGCACCTCGTCCCGTCGGTAATACGTGCGCCGCCGGATCCGCTTGGCGCGCAACAGGCCGATGTCCGTGAGGAGTTCGAGGTGGGTGTCGGCGACCTGGCGGCGCACCCCGAGTTTGGCGGCCACGGCGTTCGCGGTGACGCCGTCCTCGGTCGGATCGCGGCGACGCTGCGACGGGAAGTGCGCGGCCGGATCCTTCAGCCATTCCAGAATGTCCAGCCGTCGCTCACTGACGGGAGTCCTCAGCATGTCGTCCCCCTCCGGACCGGCCTCCTCGTACCGCGTGCTCCCACTGTCCCGCAGTCCAGGCCGCCGTGTACGGACTTCACACGGCTTGTCCGATACCGAACCCACTTGCGTGGAACGTCTGTGTCTTTATGGGCGATCCGGTCGGCGGTTCTCGGCGAGGAGGAGATACGCGGCGGCGGTCCAGGTGTACGCCCGGTCGCGCGGTCCCGTGCCGGTGAGGGCGTCGAAGTTCTCGGCTATGGGGCCGCGAGGAGGCTTGAGCTGGTCCAGGTGTCGCCGCTGTGGGAACTGACCGTCCCGGTCATCGACGGGATCGCGGTGACCCCGCTCACGGAGAAGTGACCGCGCCCGACCGCCCGCGCGAAGGTGCCCGGCCGCACTGCTGCGGCCGGGCACCTGTCAGGACGGAACTACCGGTGGCTGAACCACGCCATCGCCGGGAGCGCCTTGTTGTCGTAGTCGAACAGCGCCTGGTTCTCCCAGCCGTTGCCGGATGTGCTGTCGGTCGGGTCCCAGCCGTTGCCGGTGACCGCGGTCCAGGTCGACTCCCAGTAAAAGACGCCGAGGCCGCGGCCGTTCGGGACGGCCTCCACGATGCCGGCGACGTCGTTCATCCACCGGGTCTGGCCGGCCGTCGTGGCCGGGTAGCCGGAGACCAGTTCGCTGGAGAGGTCGATGATGTTCTCGAAGGAGTCGTCGCTGTCCAGACGGAAGGGGTAGGCCGTCTCGGCGACGAAGACCGGCTTGCCGTAACGGGACGCCGCGTCGTCCAGGGTCGTCTGGAAGTCGGCGAGCGAACCGTGCCAGTAGCCGTAGTAGGAAAGGCCGATGACATCGAACTTCACGCCGTTGGAGACCGCGTTGTCGAACCACCAGCGGGTGCCGGTCAGGTCACCGCCCTTGGCGAGGTGCAGCGCCACCTGGGTGGAGGAGCTGACCGCCTTGACCGCGTCGTAGCCGGAGTTGAGCAGACCGGCGAGCTGCGACCAGTTGGAGGTGGAGCCCGCGCTCCACAGCATGCCGCCGTTGATCTCGTTGCCCACCTGGACCATGTCGGCCGTGGTGCCCTGCGCCTTCAGCGCGTTGAGGACGTCGTACGTGTGGTTGTAGACGTCCGTCTTGAGCTGGCTGTAGCTGTGCCCCGACCACGCGGACGGCACGGTCTGCGCACCCGGGTCGGCCCAGGTGTCCGAGTAGTGGAAGTCGACCAGCAGCTTCATGCCCTGCGCCTTGATGCGCTTGGCGAGCGCCAGGACCTGCGTCTTGGTGTTGTAGCCGTCCTTCGGGCTCACCCAGACCTTGACGCGGGCGTAGTTCTGTCCGGCGGACTTCAGGATCGCGAGCGCGTCACCGTTCGTGCCGGAGCTGGTCCTGTACGTACCGCCGAGGGCCTCGCTCTTGGCGAGCGAGGAGACGTCCGAGCCCTTGATGGACGTGCCGGTCGAGCCCGACGCGAAGGTCAGGTCGTCGACGTTGATCCAGTTGCCCGCGTTGGCATCGGAGTTGATGCTGATCGTGCACTGGTTGTTCGTCACCGCGATGGAGGTGACGACGCGTATCCAGCCGCTGGCCGAGACGGGCAGGTTGGTGCGCTGCTCGGAACTGCCGCAGTTCTTCAGCGAGATGTACGCGGAGTTCTGCCCGCCGCCGGAGCGGACCCAGGCGGTGAGGGTGTAGTTCCCGTTGGTCAGCCCGGACAGGTACTGGTACGTCTCCACCTTGTAGGCGGAGGACGCGTAGTGGCTGAGGCGGTAACTGCCGCCGTGGCCACCGGACTCGGAGTACGAGGCGCCGGTCGAACCGTACTCGGACCAGCCGGTCGGGGCTGCCGAGCCCGCGCCGTCCGCTTCGAAACCGCCGTTGGTGAGCGTGCCGGCCGCCTGGGCGGTCTGCGCGGGCAGGGCCGTGAGGGCGAGCCCCGCGGTGAGCGGGAGGAGCAGGGCCCGGAGAGTGCGTCTGGGATGGAACATCTTCGTCCGTCGTCCCTTCGACAAAAATGGGGTTGGGGATTCCCTCGCCGGGGCCGGCGAAGGGCCCCTCCGCCCGCGGCACGAGCGGCTCGCACGGGCGGAGGGGAGTCGGTTCGGCCGGTGCGGCCCCGGCTCAGCCGTCGAGTCGTACGACCCGGACGCCACCCGCGGGGACCTCGAGGCGGCCGGCGGCACGTTCACCGGTCAGCAGCTCGGTGCCGGAGACCTCCAGCGGCACCTTGGCGTCCGAAGCGGTGTGGTTGATCGCGAAGAGGTACGTCCCCGACTCGCCGGCGCGGCGCACGAGTTCGACGTCCCGGGGCAGGTCGACACGCGACGCGACCTGGGCGTCCTCGATCGCCCAGCCGAGCAGCGCGTCGAGGCCCTCCGCGCCGAGGCGGGTGGAGACGTACCAGGCGGTGCCCCGGCCGAGGCGGTGGCGGGTGACCGCCGGCCGCCCCTCGGTGAGGCCTTCGGCGTACGTCCACACCGTCTCCGCGCCGCGCGGCACCACGAACTCGGTCCACACGTCGCCGCTGAGCTCGGAGCCGTCGGGTCCGGTGATGCGCACGTTCTCGCCCTGGAGCAGCGGTGAGAACTCCTCGACCGTCAGGCCGAGGACGTCCCGCAGCGCGCCGGGGTAGGCGCCCTCGTGCACGGCGTCGTGCTCGTCGACGATGCCGGAGAAGAAGGAGACGACGAGAGTGCCGCCGTTCTCCACGTACTCCTCGAGGTTCTTCCCGGCCGCCTCCGTCATCAGGTAGAGGGCGGGCACGACGACAAGGGGATACCTCGACAAGTCGGCTTCCGGATGGGCGAAGTCGACGGTGAGGTGCCGGTCGTAGAGCGCCTCGTAGAAGGCGTCGGCGCGCTCGCGCGGGTCGTGGTCCTCGCTGGGTCGCCAGGCGAGGTTCTGCGCCCACCAGGAGTGCCAGTCCCACAGGACGGCCACGTCGGCCTGGGTGCGGCTGCCGCGCAGGGTGCTCAACGAGTCGAGGGACGCGCCGAGTTCGACGACCTCACGCCACACGCGCGTGTCGGTGCCGCCGTGCGGGAGCATCGCCGAGTGGAACTTCTCGGCGCCGCGCCGGGACTGCCGCCACTGGAAGAACATGGCGCCCTCGGAGCCGCGCGCCACGTGGGCGAGGGAGTTGCGGGCCATCTGGCCGGGGGCCTTGGCGGGGTTGCGGGCCTGCCAGTTGACGCCCGAGGTGGAGTGCTCCAGGAGGATCCAGGGCGCTCCCCCGGCGACCGAGCGGGTGAGGTCGGCGGCCATGGCGAGGTTGACGTGGGTGCGGCGGCCGTCGGTGATCAGGTAGTGGTCGTTGGTGACGATGTCGACCTCGCGGCCCCAGGCCCAGTAGTCGACGGAGTCGCACTGGCTGAGGGCGGTCATGAAGTTGGTCGTCACCGGGACGCCGGGCGCGAGGCGGTGCAGGATGTCGCGCTCCATGACGAAGTTCTCGCGCATGGTGGCGTCGGCGAAGCGCTTGTAGTCCAGCGCCTGGGCCGGGTTGCCGACGGTGGGGGCGAGGCGCGGTGGGTTGATGTCCTCGAAGTCCGCGTACCGCTGGCCCCAGAACGCGGTGCCCCAGGCCTCGTTGACGGCCTCGACCGTCTCGTACGTCGTCTCCAGCCAGCGGCGGAAGTGGGCGGCGCAGGAGTCGCAGTAGCAGGCGGAGACGGGGACGCCGTACTCGTTGTGCACGTGCCACATCGCCAGCGCCGGGTGGTCGCCGTAGCGCTCGGCGAGCCGGGTCGTGATGTTCGCGGCGGCCGCGCGGTAGTCGGCGTTGCTGTGACAGATGGCGCCACGCGAGCCGAACTCGTAGCGCACGCCCTCCTGCGACACCGGCAGCGCGTCGGGGTGGGCCCGGTAGAACCAGACCGGCGGCACCACGGTGGGCGTGCCGAGGTCCACGCGGATGCCGTTCGAGTCCAGCAGGTCGATCAGGCGGTCGAGCCAGCCGAAGTCGTACACCCCACGTGAGGGCTCCAGGAGCGCCCAGGAGAATATTCCGACACTCACCATGGTGACGCCGGCCTCGCGCATCAGCCGGACGTCTTCCTGCCAGACGCTTTCCGGCCACTGCTCGGGGTTGTAGTCCCCACCGAAGGCGAGCCTGGTGAGGCCCCTGGGGGTGGCTTCCGGCATGGATTTCTCCCGTTGTGGTCGATCTTTTGGGAACGTGCACACAGTCGATCAGCGGTGCGAGCCCAACATAACCGCACAGCAACAACCATTGACAAGTGTCCGGGATGTTTCTCTACTGTGAACGCTCACAGAAGCATGGCAGGTTCTCGCAGCAGGCGGGGACCCAGGTCAGGGGAGAGATCCGTGCCCATCACAAAGCGCAGCGGGCTCAGTCGCATCGCAGCATCCACCGTCGCCGTCGCCCTCGGCGCCACCGCACTCACCGCCTGTGGCTCGTCCGACGGTGACAGCGAGGCCGACTCCGGGCCGGCCTCGCTGACGTACTGGACCTGGACGCCCGGCATGGACAAGGTCGTCGACCTCTGGAACAAGGGCCAGGGCAAGAAGGACCAGATCACCGTCACGGTGAAGAAGCAGGCGTCCGGCGACACGCTGATCACCAAGATCCTCACCGCGCACAAGGCCGGCAAGGCTCCCGACCTGGTCCAGGCCGAGTACCAGGCGCTGCCGACCCTGGTCAGCAATGACGCGCTCGCGGACATATCGAAGAACGTGGGCGACGCGAAGAGCAAGTTCGCCGACGGTGTCTGGCAGCAGACCACGCTGGGCACGGACGCCGTCTACGCGGTCCCGCAGGACATCGGCCCGATGATGTTCTACTACCGCCAGGACCTCTTCAAGAAGTACGGCCTGACCGTCCCGACCACCTGGGACGAGTTCGCCGAGACGGCCCGCGCGCTGAAGAAGAAGTCCTCGGACACCGACCTCACCACGTTCTCCGCCAACGACTCCGGCCTCTTCGCGGGCCTGGCCCAGCAGGCCGGCGCCCAGTGGTGGACCACCGAGGGCGACAAGTGGAAGGTCGGCATCAACGACACGGCCACCAAGAAGGTCGCCGACTTCTGGGGCGGTCTCGTCAAGGAGGGCGCCATCGACAACCAGCCGATGTACACCCCGGCCTGGAACAAGGCGCTCAACACCGGCAAGCAGATCGCCTGGGTCTCCGCCGTGTGGGCTCCGGGCACCCTGACCACCGCCGCGCCCGACACCAAGGGCAAGTGGGCCATGGCCCCGCTCCCCCAGTGGACCGCGGGCGACAACAAGACCGGCAGCTGGGGCGGCTCCTCCACCGCCGTCACCACGGACTCCAAGCACCAGGCGGCCGCCGCGAAGTTCGCCGCCTGGCTGAACACCGACGACGCCGCCCTGCAGGCCCTGGCCAAGGAGAGCGGCATCTACCCGGCCGCCACGAACGCCCAGACCAGCGGCGCCTTCACCACCCCGCCGGACTACTTCTCCAACCAGTCGGACTTCTACGCCAAGGCCTCCGAGATCGCCAAGACCACGGCGCCCTCGGCCTGGGGCCCGAACGTGAACGTCGCCTACACGACCTTCAAGGACGCGTTCGGCGCCGCCGCCAAGAACAAGTCGGACTTCACCGCCGCCCTGGACACGATGCAGGACGACACCGTCGCCGACCTCAAGAAGCAGGGCTTCGGGGTCTCCGAGTGACGAGCGCACGCCGGAAGTCGTACGGGGTCAAGGGGGCCCCGTACGCCTTCCTCATCCCCGCCACGGTCCTCTTCGCGCTGTTCTTCGCGCTGCCCATCGGGTACGCGGTGTGGCTCAGCTTCCGCAAGGTGCACGTCTCCGGGCTCGGCCTGGGCAAGGGCGCCCGCTCGGAGGTCTGGGCCGGCCTGGAGAACTACACGGACGCCCTCACCGACAGCGAGCTGCTGAACGGCGCGCTGCGCGTCCTCGGCTACGGCTGCATCGTCGTCCCGGTGATGCTTGGCCTCGCCCTGCTGTTCGCGCTGATGCTCGACTCCGACAAGGTGCGGTTCACCCCCTTCACCCGGCTCGCGATCTTCCTGCCGTACGCCATCCCCGGCGTCGTGGCGGCGCTGCTGTGGGGCTTCCTGTACCTGCCGGACGTCAGCCCCTTCTACTACGTGCTGGAGAAGCTGGGCCTGCCGCAGCCGGACCTGCTGGACGGCGGTCCGCTGTATCTCGCCCTGTCGAACATCGCGGTGTGGGGCGGCACCGGCTTCAACATGATCGTCATCTACACCTCCCTGCGGTCCATCCCGGCCGAGGTGTACGAGGCGGCGAGGCTGGACGGCGCCACCCCGACGCAGATCGCGCTGCGGATCAAGATCCCGATGGTGGCGCCCTCGCTGGTGCTGACCTTCTTCTTCTCGATCATCGCCACGCTCCAGGTGTTCAACGAGCCGACCACGCTGAAGCCGCTCACCAACTCCGTGTCCACGACCTGGAGCCCGCTGATGAAGGTGTACCGGGACGCGTTCGGCACCGGTGACATCTACGCGGCGGCCGCCCAGGCCGTGATCATCGCGCTCGCCACGCTGCTGCTGTCCTTCGGGTTCCTGCGGGCCGCGAACCGTCGTCAGAAGCAGGAGGCAGCACGATGAGTTCTCTTGCCGTCCGCAAGACCGAACCGGCCGCGGGCACCACGCCGGGCGCGGCCCAGGGACCGCCGCTGCGCCGCCGGATCTCGCTCGTCCCGACCGTGACCCTGCTGATCGGCGCCCTCTACACGCTGCTGCCGGTGGCGTGGGTGGTGATCGCGTCCACCAAGTCCGGCACGGAGCTGTTCTCCACGTTCACGTTCCTGCCGGGCTCGGGCTTCGTCGACAACATCAAGGACCTGAGCGCCTACCGCGACGGCGTCTACTGGGGGTGGATGGCCAACTCCGCCTTCTACGCCGTTCTGGGCGCCCTCCTGTCGACGGTCGTGTCCGCGTTCAGCGGCTACGCGCTCGCGACCTACCGCTTCCGCGGCCGCGAGACGATGTTCAACGTCCTGCTCGCGGGCGTGCTGATGCCGCCGATCATCCTCGCCGTCCCGCAGTACCTGCTGATGGCCCAGGCGGACCTCACCGACTCGTACCTCTCGGTGCTGCTCCCGCAGGTCCTGTCGCCGTACGGCGTCTACCTCGCGCGCATCTACGCCGCCGCCGCGGTCCCCGCCGACGTGGTCGAGGCTGGGCGGATGGACGGCGCGAGCGAATGGCGGATCTTCACCCGGGTCGCGCTGCCGATGATGGTGCCCGGCATGGTGACGGTGTTCCTCTTCCAGTTCGTGGCGATCTGGAACAACTTCCTGCTGCCGTACATCATGCTGAGCGACGACGAGAAGTTCCCGATCACCCTCGGTCTTTACACGCTGCTGGAGCAGGGCGCCAACTCCCCGGCCCTGTACACACTGGTGATCACCGGCGCGTTCCTCGCGATCATCCCGCTCGTCGCGCTCTTCCTGGTCATCCAGCGGTTCTGGAGCCTCGATCTGCTCTCCGGAGCCGTAAAGTCATGACCATGAGCAATACGGGGGGCCGGCGCCGACCGCCGACGATCCACGACGTGGCCCGCGAGGCCGGGGTCTCACGGGGTACCGTCTCGCGCGTCCTCAACGGCGGGCACTACGTCAGCCCGGCCGCCCAGGAGGCGGTCAACGCCGCGATCCGCAAGACGGGTTACGTCGTCAACCGGCACGCCCGTTCACTGATCACCGGACGCTCGGACTCGGTCGGCTTCCTGCTCACCGAGCCGCAGGAGCGGTTCTTCGAGGACCCCAACTTCAATGTGCTGCTGCGGGCCTGCACCCAGGCGCTGGCCTCGCACGACATCCCGCTGCTGCTGATGCTGGCCGGCACCGAGGACGAACGGCGGCGCATCACGCGGTACATCACGGCGGGGCACGTCGACGGAGTGCTCCTGGTGTCCAGTCACTCCGCCGATCCGGTCGCCAAGGAACTGCACGAGGCGGGGGTACCCCTGGTCCAGTGCGGCAAGCCCATGAGTCCCGGCTCGAAGGTGAGTTACGTGGCCGCCGACGACCGGGACGGCGCCCGCGACATGGTGCGCCATCTGCTGTCGCTGGGCCGTCGCCGCATCGGCGTCGTGACCGGTCCGCTGGACTCCCCCGGCGGCGTCGACCGCCTCGCCGGCTACAAGGAGGTGCTCGCCGAAGCGGGCATCGAGATCGACGAGCGGCTCGTGACCTCCGGGGACTACAGCCGGGCCAGCGGTGAGTCGGGCGCCGAACGGCTGCTGGCCCAAGCCCCGGACATGGACGCGGTGTTCGTCGCGTCCGACCTGATGGCGCAGGGGGTGCTGGCAGCGCTGGAGCGGGCGGGACGGCGGGTTCCGGAGGACGTCTCGGTCGGCGGCTTCGACGACTCGGCGGCCGCCCTCACCGCCCGTCCCCAGCTCACCACCATCCGGCAGCCCTATGACCGCATCAGCGCCGAGATGGTCCGGGTGCTGCTGGCCCAGATCGGCGGCGAGGACTCGGCCGCGGTCATACTGCCCACCGAGTTGGTCAAACGCGACTCGACCTGACGGGCGCCGTCGCCGCCAACATCGGTACGGCGACCAACAAGCGGCCCTTCTTCGCCCGGGCGCGCTGCTCGGCCCTCCAGCCGACGGCGCGCCCTTCGTCTGTGACGCCGCCGAGGCCCATGAGCAAGGGGAACGCCTGCGGCCCGGTCAGCACGAAGGCGCGCATCTTCTACGTCCTGGAAGCCCGCGTCGAGCAGCAGGTTGCGGTGAGCACGCGCGGGCCGCCGCCCGCTCGGCGCGGCTGTGCACGAGCGCGCGGATCGGCTCGGGGTGCGAGGACCTCGGCCAACGCCCGCTGCGGTTCGGCGTGTGAGTTCCCGCGACGGCGTGCATCCGGTCGTCAGGGTCGGCGCCGACGGACTGGACGCGACGCCCGGTCAGCTCGGCGACGGTGCTCGCCCGGCGCTTCGGTCCGGAGCCGCATGTGCCGCGCGTGCGGATCGCCTTCGTGTCCGTGCGGCAAGGAGGCGGGGCTGTCGCAGCGGGCGAACCGTTCACACGGGGACCTGTTCCCGTGCCCGGCCTTCCGGCGCGGCCTCGCGGCAAGCGGTCAGGATCGGAGAAGCCGTCTCGCGCTCCCCGTCCTACGGTGAAACCACCGACGAAGGAACCCACGGAGGAGCATCCCGATGACCGCAGGACTGAACACCATCATCTACCCCGTCAAGGACATCGCCCGGGCGAAGGCCCTGTTCAGCGCGCTGCTGGAGACCGAGCCCTACGCCGACGAGCCCTACTACGTCGGCTTCAAGGACGCCGGCCAGGACGTGGGCCTCGACCCGAACGGTCACTCCCGGGGCATGACCGGCCCGGTCCCCTACTGGCACGTCACCGACATCCGGGCCCGGCTCGCCGCGCTGCTCGACGCGGGCGCCGAACTGCTCCAGGACGTCACGGACGTCGGCGGCGGCAAGCTGATCGCCTCCGTGAAGGACGCGGACGGCAACCTGGTCGGGATCACCCAGGACAGCTGAGCGCTCACGCCCGCCGACCGGATGTCGATGCAAGCGCATTAACATTCGGTGTATGGCAGTGAACGCGGCCGGCTCCCGGCTCGAGGAACAGTGGCGGGACATCCTGGGGACGCACGCGCGCACGATGTGCGAGATCGACCGGGTGCTGCACCCGCACGGACTGGGCGCGAGCGACTTCGAGGTGCTCGACATCCTCGCGGCCGAGGCGCCCGCGGAGGGCGACCTGTGCCGGGTGCAGAACCTGGTCGGCCGGGTCCATCTCAGCCAGAGCGCGCTGTCGCGGCTCATCGGCCGGCTGGAGAAGGACGGCCTGGTGGAGCGTTCCGTGTGCCTGGAGGACCGGCGCGGTGTGTGGGTGACGCTGACCCGCAAGGGCCGCGATCTGCACGCCGAGGTGCTGCCGCTGCAGCGGGGCGCGCTGGAGCGGACGCTGGGCGGCTGATTCCCCTCAGTCGCGGGCCCGGATGCGGAAGATCGGATGGTCGGCGGGGTCGGGGAGCGCGGTGAGCACGTCGGAGACCGTCGGCATCCCTCCGTACTTCTTCCGGTACGCCGCCATCAGCGCCGGACGCTCGGACTCGGGCACCTCCTCCGTCGTGATCTCCTCGGCACGGCCGCGCACGGTCAGCCGGCAGTCGGGCGCCGCCCGCAGATTGAGGGCCCAGTCGCTGAGGCCGCGGTAGGAGACGAGGTACCGCTCCCCCTCGTGCTCCAGTACCGCGACGGGCACCGTGCGCCACTGTCCGCTCCGGCGCCCGCGCACGGACAGCCGGGACACGACGGACCTGCCGAAGATCGGCGCCAGGCGGTTGCCGATGTTCCGTTGCATCCAGGGTGGTTTGAGGTAGGTGCGGGACGTCATCGGCTCCTCATCTCCTGAAGAACGCGTCATGGCCTGTCGGACGATCGCAGAATGCTAGGGTAGCTCTAATATTAGGGTCACCCTAAGCAGGAGGGGTCATTGAGCCTGCGGGCCCAGAAGAAGCGGCAGATGCGGGACCGGATCGCCGAGACCGCCTGGCGGCTGTTCACGGAGCGGGGCTTCGACCGGGTCACCGTCGCCGAGGTCGCCCGTGCCGCGCAGGTCTCCGAGGCCACGGTCTTCAACTACTTCCCGACCAAGGAGGACCTCTTCTCCTCCCGTTTCGAGTCCTTCGGGGAGCGGCTCGTCGAGGCCGTCCGCACCCGCGCGCCGGGTGACTCGGCCCTCGCCGCCTTCCGGAAGCGGCTCCTGGACGCCGGGGGGCTGCTGGCACGGGTCGCGGCGGGGGACGCCGACGCGCTCGACCAGCTCCGCACGGTCAACGGGCTGATCGCGGACAGTCCGGCGCTTCGCTCCCGCGAGCAGCGCGCCCTCGCCACCTGCGCCGACGCCCTGGCCGAGACGCTGGGCGGCGACATCTCGGCCCGGGTGGTGGCGGATGCGCTGTTCGGCGTCCACCGCGCCCTGATCGAGCATGTGCGCGAGCGGGTCCTGGCGGACGACGACCCCGCCTCGCTCGCCGCCGACGTACGCCGGCTCGCCGCCCAGGCGTTTTCGCTGCTGGAGGGCGGGATGCGGGACTACGGCATCACGGGCGCAGCAGATCCCGTACGGCGCTGAAGGCGGCCTCCACGGTCGCCGGGTCCGCGCCCGGGCGGGCCAGGGCGCTCATGGGGATCGGGGGGACGGGCGGCAGGCCGTTGTACGGGGTCAGGCCGTCGGGAGCGGGGCCGACCGCGGCGAGGAGGGCGACGCCCTGGCCGGTGCGGGCGATGTCGAGGACGCCCGCGAGATAGCCGGCGTCGCCGACGACCGAGGCGGGCACCCCGTGCTCGGCGAGGGTCGCGATGGCCCGGCGCCTGATCGCGCACGGATCCTCGATGGCGACCAAGGGGACGGGGGCGGGAGCGGTGGGCGGCTCCCAGCCGGGGACCGCGTGCCAGGTGAGCGGGAGCCCACCGACGGAGACGCCCTCGGTGGCGGCCGCCTCGGTGACGTACACCGCCACGTCGACGCTCCCGCGCTCCACGGCCTCGACGAGCCGGGCGGAGCGGTCGATGCGGAAGCGGACCCGGCAGCCGGGGCGCACCTCCTGGACGGCGGCGGTCAGCCGGGGCAGGAACTGGTCGGCGGCATGCTCGGTGGAGCCCACGGTGACGGTGTCGCCGTCCGAACCGAGCAGGGTGCGTACGGCCTCGTCGTGGACGGCGAGGACGCGGCGCGCCTGTTCCAGCAGCAGCCGGCCCTCGGTCGTGAACCGGGTGCCGCGCCCTTCCCGCTCGACGACCGGGCGGCCCAGTGTCTTCTCCAGCTTGCGGACATGCTGGCTGACCGCGGACTGGCTGAGCGAGAGCGCCTGCGCGGCTCGGTGGAACCCTCCGCAGTCGGCGACCGCGGTCAGACTGCGCAGGGCCACGATGTCGAGGACGGGTCGGGACATGCCGCGACAGTATCCGCTCACCGCGATCGATCGCGATCCCTGATCGGTTTCGATGCGGAATCATCGTTGGACGTGTTCGGTCACCGGCGGTCATGATGAGCGCATGTTGCACGCGACCGCTACTGCTGCCCTTCTGACGCAGCGCCGAGTCATCGACTTCGGCGTGGCGTGCAGCGCGCGTTGTCGCTGACCTCTGCCGCTCATCGCCCCGGGGCGCCCGCGCCTGCCCTCTGACGCTGTGCGCTTCCCCTCCGGCTGACACGTGACAGCCGTTCCGGCCTGCCCATTCCCATGGCTCTTCCCCTGGCTTTTCCGCTGCCCTGAACGGGAGTTATCCCCTCATGCCCTCTTCCTTCTCCTGGGACGAACCCGAAGGTCTCGCCGCGCGCGGCACGCTGATCGTGCTGTCCGGGCGGGGCGAGCACGGTGGTGTGTACGAGCGGTTCGGCCGCCGACTCGCCTTCGACGCCTACCGGGTCCGCGCACTCGGTGACCCGGCCGCCGATCCGTCCGTGCTCGACGAGGCGGCCAAGCTGCTCGCCGACGAGTCGCTGCCGGGTCCGATGGTGGTGGTCGGTTCGGACACCGGCGCCCACTACGCCGCCCAGCTGGCCGCGGACGCCGACGCGCTGATCCTCGTGGGCCTGCCCACCTCCCCCTGGACGTCCGGGAGTTGGGAGGAGGAGGTCGAGGCCCGCACGGCCTGCCCCACCCATCAGGGCCGCCTCGCCGCCGACCCGGACTTCCGACGCGGGGCACTCGCCGAGAACCCTAGGCTGCCCGCCCCGCGCCTCGACCGGGTGACCGTCCCGGTACTGGCCCTGCACGGCACCGACGACACGGTGAGCCCTCTGGAGACGGCACGGGAGGCCTACGCCGGCTCGGGCGTGCGGCTGGTGACCTTCCACGGCGGCCGCCACGACGTCCTCAACGACGCGCTGCACCGCACGGCCGCCGCCACCGTCGTGCTCTTCCTCGAGCGACTGCGCCTGTCCCCCGAGCTGCCCGCGATCGCGGAGGGACCGGCATGAGCGTCACGACCACGGTCAGCGAGCTGCGCGACCTGCTGGACTCCGATAACCCTCCGGTCGTCCTCGACGTCCGCTGGGCCCTGGGCGACCCGCACGGCCGCGACCACTACGCCCGGGGGCACATCCCCGGTGCGGTCTACGTCGACCTGGACAGCGAGTTGGCCGGACCGCCGAGCCCGGAGGGCGGACGGCATCCGCTGCCGCCGCTCGACGCCCTCCAGGCCGCCGCTCGCAGGTGGGGCATCCGATCGGACCGACCGGTCGTCGTCCACGACGACTTGGGCAACACCGCCGCGGCACGGGCCTGGTGGCTGCTGCGGCACGCGGGAGTCCCCCGGGTGACGCTGCTCGACGGGGCACTGGGCGCGTGGCGGGCGGCCGGACTGCCGCTGGAGTCCGGGATCCCCGCCGAGCCCGAGCCCGGGGACGTCCTCCTGGAACCGGGCGGGCTGCCGGTCACCGACGCGGACGGAGCCGCCGAACTCGCCGCCACCGGACTGCTGTTGGACGCCCGTGCCGCCGAGCGCTACCGAGGCGAGGTGGAGCCCGTCGACCCCCGGGCGGGGCACATCCCGGGGGCAGTGTCCGCGCCG
The DNA here is from genome assembly GCF_044742595.1 of Streptomyces sp. NPDC087859. Classification (NCBI taxonomy): domain Bacteria; kingdom Bacillati; phylum Actinomycetota; class Actinomycetes; order Kitasatosporales; family Streptomycetaceae; genus Streptomyces; species Streptomyces sp. NPDC087859. The sequence goes on from NZ_JBIUUU010000008.1 coordinate 322,630, forward strand.
ACCGGGGAGAACCTCGCGGCGGACGGCACGTTCCTTCCCGCCGACGAGCTGCGCAAGCGGTTCGAGGAGAAGGGCGCGGTTTCGGCCGCGCGGATCGGCGTGTACTGCGGCTCCGGTGTCACGGCGGCCCATCAGATCGCCGCGCTGGAGATCGCCGGTTTCGAGGCCGCTCTCTTCCCCGGCTCCTGGTCCGCGTGGTCCACGGATCCGTCCCGCCCGGCCGTGAAGGGGGACCAGCCGTGACGGCTTCACTGGACACGATGGCCCCCGCCGAACAGGCACCCACCCGTGTCACCATCCGCGGCACCGCGAGGACGCGCCGCAGCTTCTCCGTCCCGCGTTCCGTCCGCCGGGCCGCCGGCCCCGTGGGACTCGTGGCCCTGTGGTTCCTGACCTCGGCCACCGGTCTGCTCCCGGAATCCGTGCTGGCCTCACCCGTCGACGTGATCAAACAGGCGGTCGAGCTCACCAGGAACGGTGAACTCCCCAGCGCCATCGCCGCGTCGGGCCGCCGCGCCGCCATCGGCTTCCTCATCGGCGCGAGCGTGGCACTCATCCTGTCCCTGCTGGCCGGCCTGTTCCGGCTCGGCGAGGACGTCATCGACTCCTCGATGGGCATGTTCCGGGCGATCCCCTGGGTGGGCCTGATCCCCCTGTTCATCGTCTGGTTCGGCATCGAGGAGACCCCGAAGATCGCACTGGTCGCCCTCGGTGTGACCTACCCGCTGTACTTCAACATCTACGGCGGCATCCGCTCCACGGACTCCCAACTCGTCGAGGCCGCACGGATGATGGGGCTCGGTCGCCTCGGGCTGATCAAGTACGTGATCCTGCCCAGCGCACTGCCCGGGGCGCTCGTGGGCCTCCGGTACGCGCTGTCCACCGCATGGCTCGCGCTCGTCTTCGCCGAGCAGATCAACGCGGACGCGGGGCTCGGCTATCTGATGAGCAACGCCCAGCAGTACTTCCGCACGGACGTCATCGTGCTCTGCCTCGCCGTGTACGCGCTGCTCGGCCTGGCCTGCGACTTCGCCGTACGGATCCTTTCGCGCCGGCTGCTGACCTGGCGGGCCAACTTCGAGGGCGAGGCCTAGACATGCCCAACAGCGTGGAGATACGGGGCCTTTCGCGGGCCTTCGACGGCAACACCGTCCTGCACGAACTCGATCTCGACATCCGCGAGGGCGAGTTCGTGGCCCTCCTCGGGCACAGCGGCTGCGGCAAGTCGACGCTGCTGCGGATCCTCGCCGGGCTCGACGACGAGATCGGCGGCGAGGTCACCGTGCCCGCCCGGCGCAGTGCCGCGTTCCAGTCGCCGCGACTGCTGCCGTGGCTGAAGGTGTGGCGCAACGTGGTCCTCGGACTGCCCGGCCGTCCCGACAGGGCGCTGGCACTCAAGGCGCTCGACGAGGTCGGCATCGCGGACCGGGCCGCCGTCTGGCCCAAGACGCTCTCCGGCGGCCAGGCCCAGCGCGTCTCGCTCGCCCGCGCCCTGGTGCGCGAGCCCGAACTCCTGCTCCTGGACGAGCCGTTCGGCGCCCTGGACGCCCTGACGCGGGGCAAGGTGCAGCAACTCGTCGCCGAACTGTGGCGTCGGCACGGCTGCGCGATCCTCCTGGTCACCCATGACGTGGAGGAGGCGCTGCTGCTCGCCGACCGGGTCCTGGTGATGGACGAGGGCCGTATCGCCCACGAGCTCACCGTCGATCTGCCGCGCCCCCGTGATCTGACCGCCCCCGAGTTCGTGAACCTGCGCGCCCGCCTCCTGAACTGGCTCGGCGTGACCCACACCCTGGAAGGAATCCCCTCGTGATCCGCAGCATCACAGCCGCCGCACTGAGCCTGACCTCCCTGCTGGCGCTGACCGCCTGCGGCGCGGACTCGTCGGCCAATGCCTCGTCCTCGGGGCAGGTCACGCTCACCATCGGTGACCAGGCCAAGACCCTCCAGACGATCGTCGCCGCGTCGGACGCGCTGAAGGGTGCCGAGTACAAGGTGAAGTGGGCCGAGTTCGAGGGCGCCGCCCCGCTCTACCAGGCCGTCCAGGCGGGCGCCGCCGACACCGGCTACTCCGCCGACCTGCCCGCGCTCCAGGCGCTCAGTGGCGGGGTGAACGTCAAGAACGTCGCCGCGCTCAAGAACGACGGCACCCACGTCGGCATCGTCGTCCGCAAGGGCTCCGGGATCGACAGTGTGAAGGACCTCAAGGGCCAGAAGGTCGTGGTGTCCTCGGCCAAGGGCAGTGTCTCGGAGTATCTGCTGGCCAACGTGCTGAAGCAGAACGGGCTCAGCTACCGGGACGTCAAGGTCCAGTACTTGCTGCCGACGGACGCGCAGGCCGCGTTCGCCTCCGGCAGGATCAAGGCCTGGGCGATCTTCGGCGTCTACCAGGCAGTCGCCCTGGAGCAGGGCGGCAAGCTCCTCGTGGACGGCGGGGACGGCCGGGTGAGCGGTATCGGCTTCGTCAACGCCTCCGAGAAGACCCTCGCCGACGCCGAGAAGAAGGCCGCGCTCGCCGACTTCCTCAAGCGTCTCGGCAAGGGCCTGAAGTGGACCAGCACCCACCAGGACGCCTACGCCAAGGCCATCGAGGAGCGCAACGGCGCCGACGCGTCGGTGGCGAAGACGCTCGCCTCGGCCGCGTACAGCCAGGTGCTGCCGATCACCCCGGACATCGACACGACCGTCCAGGGCGTGGCCGACCTCATGAACGGCATCGGTGTGCTGGACCCGAACGTCGACGTCGCGAAGTCGTCCGACACGTCCCTTCTCAAGTAGTCACGGGAGTCATTCATGCCTGTCGAGTTCATCAGCGCCGTCCACACCGACGCCGGGGCGTCCGGTCCCGCCGCCGCCGGCAGGACCGGCCTCGACACCGACCATCTGCGCAGGTACGCCCGCGCGTTGGACGACGGCGGCTTCGACCACACCCTGGTCGCCTACCACTCGGCCTCGCCGGACGCCTTCCAGATCGCCCAGTTCGTCGCCACGCACACCGAGCGCATCCGCCCGATCCTGGCGCACCGGCCGGGTGTCGTCTTCCCCACCCACGCGTCCCGTGCGCTGGCGACCCTGGACCGGATCAGCAACGGACGGCTCACGGTGCACATCATCTCCGGCGGCAGCGACGAGGAGCAGCGCCGTGAGGGCGACTACCTCGGCAAGGCCGAGCGGTACGAGCGTTCGGACGAGTACATCCAGATCCTGCGGAAGGTGTGGCAGGCCGACGGGCCGGTCTCGCACGAGGGCAAGTACTTCACGTTCGAGGGCTACTACTCGGACGTGAAGCCGGTGAACGGGCTCGTGCCGATCTCCGTCGGCGGCTCCTCGCAGGACGCCTACCGGGTCGGCGGTCAGCAGGGCGACATCTTCGGTCTGTGGGGCGAGCCGTTGAAGGAGACCGCCGAGCAGATCGCCGCCGTGAACGCGGTCGCCGATGCCGCCGGGCGCCCCCGGCCCCGCATCTGGGTGTCGTTCCGCCCGATCATCGCGCCCACCGAGGAACTGGCCTGGGAGAAGGCGCACCGCACCCTGGGAGTCCTCAAGGACCAGGCGCGCAACACCGAGTTGCTCCGCCACTACCGCACCAGCGGCCGACCGGCCAACGTCGGCTCCCAGCGGCTGCTCGACATCGCCGAGCGCGGCGAGGTCCACGACCGCTGCCTGTGGACCGCGCCCGCCGTCGCCACCAACGCCGCCGGCGCCTCGACCGCGCTGGTCGGCACCCCGGAGACGGTCGCGAAGGCACTGCTCGACTACGTCGACATCGGCTGCGACCTGCTGTCGATCCGCGGCTACGACCCGCTGAACGACGCCGTCGACTACGCCCGCCATGTCCTGCCACTGGTCCGTCAGGAGCTCGCCCACCGCGCCACGACGACCACCCACGCCGCCTGATGGAGAGCCCGTGTTGTTCCGCCGTACCCTGCGCTCGTCCGCCGCCCTGCTCGCCCTGCTGCTCCCGTTCGCCGCGGCCTGCGGAGGCGACGCCCAGGCCGACTCACCCGCCGACGTCACCCTCAGAGTCGGTTCCACCGGATGGAAGACCGAGGAGGCCGTGCTCAAGTACGCCGGCCTCGACGACACCCCCTACAACGTCAAGTGGAGCCTCTTCCAGGGCGGTGACCAGCAGCTCCAGGCCATCCGCGCCGGAGCCCTCGACCTCGCCTCCTCCAGCGAGATCCCCCCGGTCTTCGCCGCCGCCGACGGCACTCCGAACTTCAAGGTCGTCGCCGTGCAGCGCGGCGCCACCCTCAACCAGGAGGTCGTCGTCCCCAAGGGTTCGAAGGTGACCGGCATCGCCGGCCTGAAGGGCAAGAAGGTCGGCTACGTCCAGAACACCACCGCCCACTACTTCCTGTACGAGCTGCTCAAGCAGGCGGGCCTGAAGTGGTCCGACATCGACGCCAAGCCCTTGCTGCCCAACGACGGGCTGGCCGCCCTCAACGGCGGCGGCATCGACGCCTTCGCCTCCTACGGCACCTCGGTCATCACCGCCCACCAGCAGGGCGCCACGACCGTCGGCTCGGGCAAGGACATCCTGTCGGGCAACTTCCTCTGGTCGGCCCGCGACAGCGTGCTGGAGAGTCCCGAGGAGACGGCGGCGGCCGCCGATCTGATCGCCCGGATCACCAAGGCGTACGCCTACGTCCGTGACGGGCACCTCGACGGTTTCGCCGAGGTCACCGCCGACGCCACCCACCAGCCGCTCGCCCAGGCGAGGAAGGACCTCGTCGCCGCACAGACCCAGCGACCGACCGAGGCCCGGACCGTCGGAGACGACGCCATCGCCTCGCAGCAGAGGGTGGCCGACGTGTTCACCGAACTCGGAGCGCTGAAGTCGACGTTGGACGTGAAGTCGTTCTGGAGTGCCGCTCTGAACGCCGAACTGAAGAAGGCCCTGTGACCGAGCGCATCGCCGAACTCGCCGCCGCGTACGACCGGTCGGGGGCCTTCCCCGCCGAGTCCCTGCGCCTCGCGCACGAGGCCGGACTGCTCACCGCCACCGTCGGGGAGCGCTACGGCGGCCGCGGCGCGGGCGTGCGGGAGACCGCGCGGATCCTGCACCGGCTCGGGCAGGGTGATCCCTCCGTCGCCCTGATCGCGGCGATGACGCTCACCAACCACGCCCGCCAGGCCGCGCAGCCGCACTGGCCGGAGGAGCTGTACGCGCGCGTGGTCAAGGAGTCATTCGCACGTCCCGTTCTCGTCAACCACGCGCGCGTGGAGCCCGACCTGGGCTCCCCCGCGCGGGGCGGACTGCCCGCCACCCAGGCCCGGCGCACCGCCGACGGCTGGGCGGTCAGCGGCACCAAGCGCTTCGTGACCGGCGCGGAGGGGCTGGACTGGTTCCTGGTGTGGGCGACGACCGACGAACCCGAGCCGCGCGTGGGCACGTTCCTGGTGCCCGGCGGATCACCCGGCATCGAGATCGCCGGGAACTGGGACCCGTTGGGGCTGCGGGCGAGCGGCAGTCACGACGTGACGTTCGACGAGGTGGAGATCCCGTACGAACACGTCGTCGGGCTCGGTCCGCACGGCCGGGCCGCCGAGCAGGACAACCGGGCGGGCGCGGCGCTCCATCTCCCGCTGGCCGCGCTCTACTTGGGCGTCGCCCGGGCCGCGCAGGCCTTCTTCCACACGTTCGCCCACACGCGCGTGCCCGCCAACCTCGGTCATCCGGTGGCCCGTACGGAACGCTTCCGGCGGACCGCCGGGGAGATCGAGGTGCTGCTGGCCGCCGCCGAGCAGCTGGTGTTCGACGGTGCCGCCAAGCTCGACGCCGGCGACACGTCGTACACCCCGGAACAGGCCCTCGGCGCGCGCGTACTGGCCGACCGGCACGGGGTACGGGCCGTCGAGCTGGCGGTGCGGCTGCTGGGGAACCCGGGGCTGGCCCGGGGCAACCCCCTGGAGCGGCACTTCCGCGACATCCAGTGCGCCCCGGTGCACGCGCCCCAGGCGGACATCTCCCTGCTCGCCATCGGAACGAAGGCACTCGACCTGTGACCGCAGCCCCGGAGACCACCGTCTCCGCCCAGCTCCTCGGCCTGCTCGCCCGCGATCTGCCGCCCGACCGGCTCACCACCGACCCGGCCGTGCTCGCCGCGCACGCCACCGACCGCTCCGGTGCGGGGCCCGACGGTGAGCCGCTCGCCGTCGTCCACGCGCGGCGGACGCAGGACGTGACCGTCACGCTCCGGCACGCGCACGCCCTGCGGGTCCCCGTGGTGCCGCGCGGCGCGGGCACCGGCCTATCGGGAGGGGCGACGGCGGGCGAGGGCTCCCTGGTCCTGGACCTGTCCGGGATGAACCGCATCCTGGAGCTCTCGGCGGACGACCAGCTCGCCGTCGTCGAACCCGGCGTGATCACCGCCGAGCTGGACCGGGCGGCCGGTGCGCACGGACTGCGGTACGCACCCGATCCGGCGAGCGCGGCCCTGTCCACCCTCGGCGGCAACATCGCGACCAACGCGGGCGGACTGCGGTGCGCCAAGTACGGGGTGACCCGGGACAGCGTGCTCGGCCTGGAGGCGGTGCTGGCCGACGGGACGGTGGTGCGCACCGGCCGCCGTACGGTCAAGGGCGTCACCGGCTACGACCTCACCGCGCTGCTCACCGGCTCCGAGGGCACGCTCGCGGTCATCACCTCGGCCACCCTGCGGCTGCGGCCCGTTCCGGTGGCCACCGCCACGCTCGCCGCCTACTTCGCCACCTTCGAGGCGGCCGCCGAGGCGTCGTACGCCATCGGCCGGGCGGGCGTCGAGCCCGCGCTCGCCGAACTGGTCGACGGGCCCGTGCTGGAGGCCGTCGATCCGGCGCTGCGGGAACGCGGGGCGGCGCTGCTGGTGGTGCAGTGCGACGGCGCGGGCGCCGCGGCCGAGGCGGCGACGGTCGCGCGGCTGCTCGCACCACTGGCCGTCACCGTCGAGACGACCGAGGACCCCGCCGAGGCCGAGGTGCTGCTGGCGGCCCGGCGCGGGGCTCTCCCCGCGCTGGAGCGGCTGGGCAGGCCGCTGATCGAGGACATCGCGGTGCCGCGCTCCCGGCTGGCCGAGGCCGTGCGGGAGATCCGGGCGATCTCCGCGCGCCATGACGTGCCGGTGTTCACCATCGCGCACGCGGCGGACGGCAATCTGCACCCGATCATCGTCGTGGACCCGTCCCTGGACCGGCTTCCGGAGGCGGCCTGGGAGGCTGCGGGTGAGATCTTCGCGCTGGCGCTGCGGCTCGGCGGGACGCTGACCGGCGAGCACGGGGTGGGAACCCTGAAGCGGCAGTGGGTGGCCGACGAGCTGGGACCCGCCGCGCACGGACTGCAGCGGCGGTTGAAGGAGGTGTTCGATCCTCGCGGAATCCTCAATCCTGGGAAGAGCCTGTGACGAACCGGAAGAGACCGGGGCATGCCCCTCCCGCGCACGGCCATGCTGAAGGCGAGCATCCCGTGCAGGAGGGGGAGACCTCGCCGTGGCCGTTCAGCGGGACCGGACCGCAGAATTCAGCAGCTACGCGACACGATCCCTGGAGGCGACGCACGACGCGCTCGCGGCGCACTACTACGACATGCGCCTGAGTCTCGTGGGAGCCGCCGAGGACTTGTCGACCCGCCTGAGCGTGCTCGACCTCGGATCGCTCACCGTGGGCGAGGTCAGTTTCGGCACCGAGATCCGCACCGGCTTCGCCGCGCCGGGCGCCTACCACGTGGCCGTGCCGGTGAGCGGCTGTTTCAGCGTCCAGCAGGGGCGCGGGGACGTCGTGTTCGCGACGACGGGCAACGCCGTGTTCTTCGATCCCGCCCAGTACGTCCGTATCGACGCCTGGTCGCCCCAGTGCCGGGCCCTGACCGTGAAGATGGACAAGCAGGCCCTGCACCGGGCTCTGGAGGCCCGGCTCGACCGGCAGCTGTCCCGTCCGCCTGTCTTCGGGCCGTCCGTCGACGTGCTGAGAGGGCCCGGCCGCAGCTGGGCGCAGCTCGCCATGTGGAGTCTGCTGGACAACGACACCTCGCTCGGGCTGCTGCGCCGTCCGCTCATCCGCGGCCGCGTCGAGCAGATCCTGCTCGAAGGGCTGCTGCTGGCGACCGACCACACCTACCGCCAGGAACTTCAGGCCTCCGCGCCACCCATGCGGCCCGCCGCGGTCAAGCGGGTCATGGACGTCATCCAGGAGCGGCCCGCCGACACGTACGACGCCGCCCGTCTGGCCCGGATCGCGCAGGTGAGCCTGCGGACCCTGCAGGAGGCGTTCCGCAGTCACGTCGGCATGTCGCCGATGGCGTACGTGTACGACGTCCGCCTGCAGCGGGCGCACGACCAGCTGCGGGTCTCGGCGCCGGGGTCCACGACCGTGTCCGCCGTGGCGCACCGGTGGGGGTTCGTCCATCTGGGCCGGTTCGCGCGGCGCTACCGTGACCGGTTCGGCGAGGCTCCCTCGCACACGCTGCGCGGCGTGTGACGTGATCCGCCCCGATCCGCCGCGTTTTGCGGACAGTCGCCGCGTATCGCGGAGCGACGGGACCGCCGGTGCGGTCCTATCGTCGGGGCACGTCGATCGTGGGCGTCAGGGGAGGAACGGAGTCGGCGCCGCTCCTCCCCCCACCGCCTGTACGTACCGGCCGAGTCACCCGTACGACCGGCCCAGCAGCGTCCGCACCCCCTCCGAGGACAGGGTGAGCGGGTGCTCGGAGGCGGCGTCGATGGTGAGCGCCAGATCGTCCGTCGGCCACTCCGAGGCGAGCGCGCCCAGCGGCACCAGCCGGTAGCGCGAGACGTAGGGCAGCAGTCCGGCCAGTTCGGACTCCGACGTGAACACGGGCACCACCGGCGCTCCGCCGGGCTGCTCGATCACGGGAAGCGCCACCGCCGTGGGATCGGCGGCGTCCTCGTCGCTGGCGTCGTCGGGCACGGGGACGAGGACATCGCTGCTCGCGAGCCTGTCCAGCGCCACCGTGTCCTCGGTGTTCTCGGCGAGCGCGTCCAGCGCCCGCCGGGCCGGTGTGGTGGAGTTGTCGTTCGCGGGTGTCTGCATGACGAATCCCCTGGTAGCGGCGGTCTTGCGGTCGGCCCGGGGCGTACTCGGCCCCGGGGGCGGCCCTGCTCGCGTACCCGATCCGGACGCGAGCATTCCCCTGGGCTTCAGGGGATCCAGGGGATGAGCGCGATGTGCTCCGAGGGCGGCCCCAGCCGGTCGCAGCCGACCCGGCGGAACAGCGGCTCGGCCATGCTCGGGCCGACATGGGTCCAGTAGGTGGCCGCGTCCCGCAAGTAGCACTGCATCCGCTCGCCGTCGCGCGCGTGCCGGGAGCCGGCTGTGCGGAAGAGGGTGCTCTGGAACGCGTCCCAGGCCATACGGCCGGCGTTCAGGAACATCAGCGCGAGCCGGTTGTCCTCCGCGACGGTGAACGGGGCCTCGCCGGCGACGTTGCGACGGCAGGTCTCCGTCCAGTCGGCGGCGGCGTATCCGGTGCCGATCATGACGGCGGCCGGTTCACCGTGGTAGAAGCTCGGCGCCCCATACTGGCCGCGCAGGTGCGGTACGCCGGTATGCGGGCCTGCTCCATGCGGACGGTGTTGGAGCCGCTGCCGCGCGGGGCGACGAACAGCAGCGGGGGTCCGGGCGGGTCACCCGCGCTCAGGGTCTGTCCGACGTACTGCGTGGAGTAGGGGGCGCCCGAGGAGTAGGGCCAGGTGCCGTCGAGGACGACGTGCCCGTCGCCGCCGGGCCGCGCGACACCGACGGGCGCGACCGTGGAGGCCGCCCGGAAGTCGCCGTCGGTGCCGAAGATCTCGTCCTGCGCCCGCTCCTCGAAGAACCCGGCGACCTGGAGGACGTGGGCCGAGGTGAGGGACAGGGCCCAGCCGGTGGAGAGGCAGCCGCGGGCGACCTCGGTGACCACCCGGTAGACCGTTCGGTCTCCGGCTGTCGTTCGAGCAGGACGGGCCGCAGCCGCACGGCCCGTTCGACGAGTTCTGCTCCGGTGAGCGCGGATTCGGGAGCGGCGATCACGGTGCCTCCTGACGTGTGGGGACGTCCGTACGTGTCGCGACAGGAGTGATGGAACACGGCGGCCGCCGCTCCTGTACCCACCGGATAGCGCCAACTACGCCGGAGACGAAGGCGGAGACATCACGGTGGCGGGCGGGGATCAGGAGGGCTGGAGTCGCCGTCCCTCGGGAGTGAAGGTGAAGCTCTCGCGGAACGGTCCGTCGCCGAAGCGCACGGCCCACAGCACCGGTTCCGGATACGCCCGGTCCCCCACGGAGGTGTCCTCGTCCAGGCGTCCGTTCCAGAGGTGGAAGAAGACGATCGGCCGGTCGGGGTCCTCGCTGACGTAGCCGAGTGTCTTGCCGTAGCGCGGGTCGTCGTCGCCGAGCAGCACCGAGGGCGCACCGAACTCGGCGAGGACATCCGACCGCACCCGGTCGTCCCCGGCCCACTGACGGGCGCTGTCGAGAAGGGCCTGGTGCGTTCGGGCGTCCAGGAGCCGGTCCGTCTCGAGCCAGCCACGACGGTGGGCGAACTCCGCGTGCACCGAGGCCATGCCGGACGAGTCGTCGCCCCGGATCAGGTCGCGGAACGCGCCCCTGACGCCGATGGCGGTCCACGCACCGCTCTCCCGCAGCCGTTCCGAAGCCTCGGCCCAGGCGTCGGGTCGCCCTTCCGTGAACAGCAGGTGCCGGTACAGCAGCACAAGCCCCAACTCGCCCCCGTACCCCTCGGGGTACCGCAGGGCGCGGTTCAACTGCCGGACCAGATACGCGTGGATCTCATCGGCGGTCACGACCGGCCCGGGAGCAGCGGTCATCCCCGTCTCACCCATCCCCTTCGAGAAGCTCCGCGACCGTGCTCACCCGGATCAGGGGCCGGTACAGGTCCATCACGTACAGCGCCTTGGTGTGCGAGTCGTCGTCGGCGCCCGCGCACGCGTCGGCGACGACCACGACCTCCGCTCCGGCATCGGCGGCCGCGAGTGCCGTGGACAGCACGCAGCAGTCGGTGCTGACGCCTGCGAGGACCAGACGGCCCTCCGGGCCCACGAGGGCGGCGAGTTCGGGGGTCCATTTGCCGAAGGTCGGGGCGTCCAGAACGTGGTGCGCCGGGTCGGCGAACTCGTCCGTCAGCCGCCACAGCGGCGCGTCAGGGGGTTGCAGGGCGAAGGGCCACTGCTTGTAGTACCCCTTCCAGGCGCCGGTGGGTTCGTCCGGGGCCAGGAAGCGGGTGAAGGTGACCCGGTCCTCGAAGGCCGGCAGCAGACGTCGTACACCTTCGGCGGCCTGCGCGAATCGCGGCGTGGCCCAGGGGCTGTCCGGGTCGGCGAAGACGTGCTGCATGTCGATGACGGTCAGTCGGCCGGTCGTCATACGGCGGGTACCTCCGCCGGGCTCGGGTCCCGCGCCTCCTGCTCCCTCACGTGGCCGCGGCGCAGCGCGAGGGTGCCGAGGAAGCCGAGGGCGAGGGCCACGAGGACGCCGAGGTTGGCGTAAGCCCAGGAGCCCGACTTGCCGCCGAGGCCCAGCGAGTCGAGGAGGTAGCCCTGCCACTCCAGCCAGCTCGCGGCCGAGTTGGTGACCAGGCCCCAGCCGAGCGCGGTGGCGGCGAGGGTGAGGAGCAGCGGGGTGAGGGCGAGGTCGCCGTAGCGGCCGTGCGGGCGGTAGAGGTCGCCCTCGTCGTAGTCGCGGCGGCGCAGCAGCAGGTCGGCGAGCATGATGCCGCACCAGGCGGCGATGGGGACGCCGAGGGTGGTGAGGAAGCCCATGAACTGGCCGAGGAAGTCGTCGGCGAAGAAGACGATGTAGATGGCGCCCGCGATCATCAGGACGCCGTCGACGAGTGCGGCCAGGTAGCGGGGGATCCTGATGCCCGCCGACAGCAGGGCGAGTCCGGACGAGTAGATGTCGAGGACCGCGCCGCCGACCAGGCCGAGTACGGCGACGACGGCGAACGGGACGAGGAACCAGGTGGGCAGGATCGTGGTCAGCGCGCCGATGGGGTCGGCGGCGACGGCTTCGTTGAGGGTGCTGGAGGACCCGGCGAGCAGCAGCCCGAAGACCAGCAGCAGGAGCGGGGCCACGGAGGCGCCGAAGGTGGTCCAGCCGATCACACCGCGGCTGGACGAGGTGCGGGGCAGATAGCGGGAGTAGTCGGCGGCGGCGTTGACCCAGCCGAGACCGAAGCCGGTCATCATGAAGACGAGCGCGCCGATGAACTCCTGGGCGGAGCCCGCCGGGACGGCGCTGACGGTGCTCCAGTGGATGTGGTCCGCGACCAGGGCGATGTAGACGATCGTGAGCACGCCCGTGACCACGGTGATCACGGTCTGGAGCCGCATGATCAGGTCGAAGCCCATCACTCCGCCGACGACGGTGAGCCCGGCGACCACGATCAGGGCGACCACCTGTGTCCCGGTGCCGCCGCCCCAGCCGAGCCGGCCGAAGACGGTCGCGGTGGCCATGGTGGCGAGGGCGCACAGCACGGTCTCCCAGCCGACGGTGAGGACCCAGGAGATCACCGAGGGGAGACGGTTGCCGCGCACCCCGTAGGCGGCCCGGCTGAGGACCATCGTCGGGGCCGAGCCGCGTTTGCCGGCTACGGCGACGAAGCCGCACAGCAGGAAGGAGAAGACGATGCCGATGACCCCGGCGACCAGCGCCTGCCAGAAGGAGATGCCGAAGCCGAGCACGAAGGCGCCGTAACTCAGGCCCAGCACGGAGACGTTGGCGCCGAACCAGGGCCAGAACAGGGTCCGGGGTGTGCCCTTGCGCTCGGCGTCGCCGATCACGTCGAGGCCGTGCGTCTCCACCTGGAGCTGTCCGGCTCTGTGGTCGAGGGAGTCCTGGGCGTCCGTCATCGTCGTCCTCCCTGTCCGTACATGTCGAGGTGACGCTAAGTGGGTGGCACCGGGGCGTCAAGCACCCCGGTGGCCCGCGTCACCTCGCCCAGAAGGGCAGCGGCGGGCAGGTGTTGGCGCAGGTGTAGCCGCCGGGCATCAGCAGGCCCGCGTCGTCCTCGTTGTTCTCGCCGCCCGCGAACCAGACCTCGGGCACCCAGCCCCAACGGCCGTTGTCCGCCAGGGTGCTGCCCCACCAGTGGTTCTCGGCGGATCCGTCACGGAAGGTCTCGCCGTTCATCTCGGTGACGAACCAGTTGGCGGCGCCGCCCTGTTCGAGGTGGCCGACGACGGCGGCGCCGGGCGAGCGGCTCGCGTACACCGGCACATGGCCGCGGGTGAGGTTGCAGAACCTGACCTGTGTGCGCGGCCAGAGGCGGCCGCTCAGGGGGTCGGTCAGGTCCCTGGTGGCGGGGCTGTGGCAGGGGACGTTGTCGGTGGCGTGGGCGGCGGGGGCGACGAGGCCCGCGAGTCCGGCGAACACCAGGGCGGCCGTGGTGAGTCCGCGCTTCATGTGGATCATGCAACCGGAACGACCGCGTCCTGGGATTGGTCACGAGGTCAGGCGTCCGCCGCCTTCTTGATCGCCTCGCGGATGCGGGAGTACGTGCCGCAGCGGCAGACGTTCTCGATGCGGTCGATGTCGGCGTCGGTGGGCTGGGACGTCTTCGTCAGCAGAGCGGCGGCGGCCATGATCTGGCCGGGCTGGCAGAAGCCGCACTGGGAGACGTCGCACTCCAGCCAGGCCTGCTGGACGGGGTGCAGGGTGTCGCCGTCGGCGAGGCCCTCGATGGTGGTGACGTTCCGCTCCGCGCAGTCCGCGACGGGCACGACACAGGGCTGTATCTCCTCACCGTCGAGGTGGCTGGTGCAGGCGCGGCAGACACCGACGCCACAGCCGTACTTGGGGCCGGTGACGTGCAGCAGATCGCGCAGTACCCACAGCAGGGGCATGTCGGCGGGGGCCTCGACGGTGACGGGCTTGCCGTTGAGGACGAAGGAGTGGGACGGCATCGGCACCTTCTCAGAAGTCGATCGGAAAGCGGCGGGGCTTGGTACCGGTCGCGCGGGCGTACGCGTTCGCGACGGCGCCGGCCGCCGCCGGGACGCCGAGTTCGCCCGCCCCGCCCGGTTCCCCGCCCGTGGGCAGGATGTGCGCCTCGAAGTGGAGCGGGGCGTGCCGCTGACGGGCGTAGCGGAAGTCGGCGTAGCTGTCCTCGCGGACAGCGCCCTTGTCGATGTGGAGGCCGGCCCGCAGGACCGTGGAGATGCCGTCGATCGCCGTGCCCATGAGCTGGGCCTCCAGGCCGCGCGGGTTGACGGCCGTGCCGACGTCGGCGGCCATGACCACCTTGGTCACCCGGGGGTTCTCGGGATCGGTGGCGTCGATCTCGACCAGGCAGGCCACACAGGAGCCGTACTCCTCGTGGACGGCCACCCCCTGGGCCTGCCCCGCGGGCATGGTGCGGCCCCAGTGTCCGGCGGTCGCGACCTTGTCGAGCACGGCCTTGACGGTCTTGCTCCTGAGTGTCGTACGACGGAAGGCGACGGGGTCCTTGGCCAGGGCCCGGGCGATCTCGTCGACGACGATCTCCTCGGCCGTCCGCACGGTCCCGGAGTCGACGGAACGCCAGGCGCCGAGGGGTATCGCGGCCAGCTCGACCGAGCCCGAATCCCCGGACAGCTTTCCGAAGTTGTAGAGGCCACTGTCGCTGGGCAGGGGCGCGGCCGCGCGGAAGGAGGCGGTGGTGATCCCGCTGTACGACTCGCTCACCGAGGCCGTCGCGTGGGCGAAGGCCACGACTCTGCCCTGCGCGTGGCTGACCCGGATCCGGTGCTGGGAGGCCGGGCGCATCCGGCCGTGCCGGATGTCGTCGGCGCGGCTCCACATCAGCTTCACCGGGCGGCCCGCCGCCTTGGAGATGAGGGCTGCCTCGATCGCCGCGTCGTGGTTCAGCCGGCGTCCGAACGAGCCCCCGCCTCGCACCACATGGACCTTGACGGCGGACCCGGGCAGCCCGACCGCCTGGGCGATGCTGTCGCGCGCGTCCATGGGTGACTGGGAGGAGAACCAGATCTCGGCGCGGCGGGCCCGTACGTCGGCGACGGCGGTCAGCACCTCCATCGGGGCGTGGCTGACGAACGCGAACTCGAACCGGGCCTCGACCTGCGTCGATCCGCGCGGCGGGCTGCCGAGCGCGGGGACGGCGGCCTTGAGCCGGGAGCGGATCTGGGTATCGGACACCCCCGCGAGCGGGCCCGCCTTCCAGGTGATCTTCAGGGCGTCCCGGGCCTTGAAGGCGTGGTGGAAGGAGTCCGCGACGACGGCGACTCCCCCGGCGACTCTGACGATGTCGAGGACTCCGGGCAGGGCACGGGCCGCGCGGTCGTCGACCGAGACGATCTTCCCGCCGAGGGTGGGCGGCCGGGCCACCACGGTCGGCTTCGCCCCGGCGGCCGTCAGGTCCCCGGTGTACCGGGCGCGGCCGGTGACGATGTCCCGTGCGTCGATCCGGGTCGTCGGCTTCCCGATCACCCGGTGCCGGGATGCCGGTTTGGGCTTGCTGGACACGCGCGGTCGGCGTATCCGTGCGGCGGTCTCGGTCAGTGATCCGAAGGTGGCCTTGCGTCCGTCCGGGGCGACGACCATGGTGTCCCGGGTTCGCAGCACCCGTGGGGGCAGGCGCCAGCGCTGGGCGGCCGCGGTGATCAGGCGGGCGCGTGCCGTGGCGGCGAGGTTGCGGGCGGGGCCGTAGAGCGAACTCACCGAGCTGGAGCCGCCGGTGAACTGGTTGCCCCGGCTGCGGGCGTCGGCGAGCGGGATGTCGACGTCGACGAGGCGGGCGTCGAGCTCCTCGGCGATCATCATGGCGACCGCGGTGGTGACACCCTGGCCGACCTCGACGCGCGGCAGCCGTACGACGACCTTGTTCTCGCGGGTGACCTCCAGGACGAGCATCTCGTCGTCGGTGCCGGTCACGACGGTGTCGGAGCGCGCGGGTGTGACTCCTTCCGCCTGCGAGGCGTCGCAGCCGAGGGGGGCGGCGACGGTGAGGGTGGACGCGGCGAGTGTGTAGACCATGAATCTGCGGCGGGACAGCTCTGCCAACGCGCACTCCTCTGTGGACGGCCTGTGTGCCTGATAGGAGGGCGTGGAGGGGGGTGAGGTTGCGTGCGTCCCGCGGTCGGTTCCTGGGCAAGTGGGCGGGGCGGCCCGTGGCTTGAGCCCCTACCGGCGACGCCAGGGCAGGACCGTCGGGTCGGTCTCCGCGGCCTCCGCCCGGTGCAGCGCGTCGCTCACCGCTTCCCCGATCTCCGCGAGCTGACGTACCTGCTCGGGGGTGAGCGCGTCGAAGACGGCCCGGCGCACGGCCTCCACATGGCCGGGCGCGATCTCCTCCAGCAGGGCCTGCCCCGCGTCCGTCAGCACCGCGAGCTGCCCGCGTCCGTCCGCCGGATCCTCGCGCCGGTCCACGAGACCGGTCTCGCGCAGCCGGTTCACGGCATGGGTGAGCCGGCTGCGGGTGATCTTGAGGCGCTGGGCGAGCTCGGACATGCCGAGGGCGTGGTCGGGCGCCGACGAGAGGCGGGCCAGCAGGCTGTAGTCGGCGTGCGTCATGCCGGCGTCACGCCGCAGCTGGCGGTTCAGATGGTCGTTGAGCAGCGTGGAGAAGTCGATGTAGGCCAGCCAGGCCCGTCGTTCCTCGGCGTTGAGCCAACGTGGCGTCGCGGACATGGTCACACCTTACCGGGCTTTCGTTTGAAGTTTCAAACGCTGCACGGGTGCCGGCACGGCCATATGAGCCCCCGGCCGGGATGCGGCCGGGGGCTCTGCCTCACTCCGATGTCTCCGGCCTCCCCGCCGCCGCCCAGTGGGTGTGGAAGGTGCCGGGCCGGTCCGTGCGCCGGTAGGTGTGGGCGCCGAAGTAGTCGCGCTGGCCCTGGAGCAGCGCGGCGGGGAGACGGTCGGCGCGCAGGGTGTCGTAGTGGGCGAGGGCGGCGGAGATCGCGGGCACGGGAATGCCGCGGCGGGCGGCGGAGGCCACCGTCTCGCGCCACGGCACCTGCGCGTCGGTGATCTCCATGGCGAACTCCATCTCGCCGAGCAGGCTCACCAGATCCTGGTCGGCGGCGTAGGCGGCGCGGATACGGTCGAGGAAGGAGGCGCGGATGATGCAGCCGCCGCGCCAGATCCGGGCGACCGAGCCGAGGTCGATCTTCCAGCCGTACTCGGCGGCCGCGTCCTGGATCATCGTCCAGCCCTGGTCGTAGGCGACGACCTTCGAGGCGTACAGCGCCTGCTCGACCTGCGAGGTGAAGCGCTCGGCCTCGGTGCGGCTGAGCGGGGGTGTGGTGCCGCCGGGCAGGCCCCGGTAGGCGGCGCGCAGTTCGCTCTGGCCGGAGGCGGCGCGGGCGAAGGTGGCCTGGGCGACGGCGGTGACCGGGGAGGCAAGGTCGAGGGCGGTCTGCACGGTCCAGCGGCCGGTGCCCTTCTGTCCGGCGGCGTCGGCGACGATGTCGACGAACGGCGCGCCCGTGGCCGGGTCGGTGTGGGCCAGGACCTCGGCGGTGATCTCGATGAGGTAGGAGCCGAGCCGGCCCTCGTTCCACCGGCGGAAGACGCCCGCGATCTCGGCCGGGGTGTATCCGGCGACCTGGCGCAGCAGGTCGTACGCCTCGGCGATGAGCTGCATGTCGGCGTACTCGATGCCGTTGTGGACCATCTTCACGAAGTGCCCGGCGCCGTCGGTGCCGATATGGGCGGCGCACGGCTCGCCGTCGACCTTGGCGCTGATGGTCTCGAACAGCGGGCCGAGCAGGCTGTACGACTCCTCCGACCCGCCCACCATGATCGACGGACCGTGCAGCGCGCCCTCCTCGCCGCCGGAGATGCCGGTGCCGACGAAGTGGATGCCGCGTGCGCGCAGGGCGGCCTCGCGACGCCGGGTGTCGGCGAAGTGGGCGTTGCCGCCGTCGACGATCATGTCGCCGGGTTCCAGCAGCGGGGCGAACTCCTCGACGACCGCGTCGGTGGCGGCGCCCGCCTGCACCATGATGATCAGCCGGCGCGGGCGTTCGAGGGCCGCGACGAACTCCTCGGGCGACTCGGCCGGGACGAACGCGCCCTCGTGGCCGAACTCCTCGACGAGCGCTCGAGTGCGGCCCGCTGACCGGTTGTGGACGGCGACGGCGACCCCGTGGCGGGCGAAGTTCCGCGCCAGGTTGCGGCCCATCACGCCCAGTCCGGTGACGCCGATGGCTGCGCTTGCGTTCATGAGGTCCGTCCCTTGGATCGATGGCGTGGTCCCGGAGCACGCGGCCCCTTGCCCGCAGATACGCGTGGGAGGCCCGGTCTTCTCGATGCCGGCTCGGGAGGCCTACGTCACCGTGGACGGAAACATAAGTTCCTGCTCACTTTGGAGCGTGTTGCGATCACTTCGCATGGGCCCGGCGGCGGGGGCGGAATAGTGGCGACGTCCGTGGCCCGAGGCCTTGATGGGGAGACGCACATGACGACCACCCGCGCCGTGGGACGCCGGCCGCCGTCCCGCCGTACAGCCTTGTCACTGTTGCCGTCGCTGGGTGCGTGTCTGGTGGTCACGGCGGTGGGCCTGCTGTTCGACACGGTCGACCACCTCGTCGCGCTACTGCTCGTCGGCCCGTTCCTGGCCAGTACGCGGCTCGGCGCCCGCCCCACCGCTCTGGTCTGCGGCGTCGCCCTGCTCCTCGGTCTGTTACTCGGCGCGACGTCGGGCGATCTCCTCGTTCCCGACTTCTCCGTACAGTGGTTCGGACTGTTTCTGGGCTGCGTACTCGCCGTACAGGGCGCCCGGCGGCACACCGTGCTGCGGACGACTCTGGACCGCTCCCGGGAGGTGGCCCGCGCTACCCAGAACGCCCTTCTCCGTCCTGTCTCCGCGACCCTCGCCGGCACCCTGGTGTGCACCCGCTACCACTCCGCCACCCGCGAGTCCGACCTCAGCGGCGATGTGTACGACGTCGCCGTGACGCCGTACGGACTGCGTCTCCTGGTCGGCGACGTCCGCGGCCACGACCTGGACTCGCTGCGGCTCGCGGCGGCCACCCTCGCCGCCTTCCGCGACCTCGCCCCCCTCGCTCCGCGTCTCCCCCGGCTCGCCGCCGACCTGGACGCGCGGCTCGCCCCCGAGCTCGGACCAGAGGACTTCGTCACCGTCGTGCTCGCCGAGTTCGCGCCCGGCGAGCTCCGGCTCGTCAACTGCGGCCACCCCGCCCCCCTGCGCGTCGGGGCCGGGCTCGAACTGCTGGAACCAGGTGAGTCGGCGCCCCCGCTCGGTCTGGGTCCGAGGCCGTCCCAGTCCCGCCACCGCCTGGACGACGGCGACCGGATCCTCTTCTACACCGACGGCCTCACCGAGGCCCGCGACCGCGACGGCGCACCCTTCCGCCTTCTCGACGAAGCGGCCGGCACCCTGCGCGACCCGCTCCCCGAGCGGGCCCTCGACGCCCTCCACGCCCGGCTGACCGCCCACATCGGACGGCCCCCCGCCGACGATCTGACCCTGGTCCTGTGCCGGCCCGAACTCACCGGAACACCCCTGCCGGTCACCGACGGCGCGCTGCACAACTCCTGACCCGTGACCCCGTTCGAGGGGTCAAACGACCATGGGGTTAGCATATGAGCGCCACCTAGCTCGATCGAGAGATAGATCTGTGACTGTCAATGAGGACTCGTTCACCAATTGGAAGACTCGCGAGGAGATCGCGGAGTCGATGATCCCGATCATCGGGAAGCTGCACCGCGAGCGGGACGTCACCGTTCTGCTGCACAGCCGCTCCCTGGTGAACAAGTCGGTGGTCAGCATCCTCAAGACCCACCGCTTCGCCCGGCAGATCGCGGGCGAGGAGCTGTCGGTCGTCGAGACGCTGCCCTTCCTGCAGGCACTCACCACCCTCGACCTGGGCCCGTCCCAGATCGACATCGGCATGCTCGCCGCGACCTACCGCGCCGACGACCGCGGTCTGTCGGTCGAGGCGTTCACCGCCGAGGCCGTCGCCGGTGCCACCGGTGCCAACAAGATCGAGCGCGGCGAGGGCCGTGACGTCGTCCTGTACGGCTTCGGCCGCATCGGCCGGCTCGTCGCCCGCCTGCTGATCGAGAAGTCCGGCTCCGGCAACGGACTGCGGCTGCGCGCCATCGTCGTCCGTGGCGGCGGCGGGCGGGCCTCCGAGGACCTCGTCAAGCGCGCCTCGCTGCTGCGCCGCGACTCGATCCACGGCCAGTTCCAGGGCACGATCACCGTCGACGAGGCCACCGACACGATCACCGCCAACGGCAACGCGATCAAGGTCATCTACGCGAACGACCCGTCCGAGGTCGACTACACCGCGCACGGCATCAAGAACGCCATCCTCATCGACAACACCGGCAAGTGGCGCGACCGCGAGGGCCTGTCCAAGCACCTGCGCCCCGGCATCGACAAGGTCGTCCTGACCGCGCCCGGCAAGGGCGACGTCCCGAACATCGTGCACGGCGTCAACCACGACAGCGTGAAGCCGGACGAGCAGATCCTGTCCTGCGCCTCCTGCACCACCAACGCGATCGTGCCGCCGCTGAAGGCCATGAACGACGAGTTCGGTGTGCTGCGCGGCCACGTGGAGACGGTGCACTCGTTCACCAACGACCAGAACCTGCTGGACAACTACCACAAGGCCGACCGTCGCGGCCGCTCGGCGCCGCTCAACATGGTCATCACCGAGACGGGTGCCGCCTCGGCCGTCGCCAAGGCGCTGCCCGACCTGAAGGCACCGATCAGCGGCAGCTCGATCCGGGTGCCCGTGCCGGACGTGTCGATCGCGATCCTCAGCCTGCGCCTGGGCCGTGAGACCAACCGCGAGGAAGTCCTCGAGTACCTCCGGGACGTCTCCCTGAACTCGCCGCTGAAGCGCCAGATCGACTTCACCACGGCCCCCGACGCCGTCTCCATGGACTTCGTCGGCTCGCGCCACGCCTCGATCGTCGACGCCGGCGCCACCAAGGTCGACGGCGACAACGCGATCCTCTACCTCTGGTACGACAACGAGTTCGGCTACTCCTGCCAGGTCATCCGGGTCGTCCAGCACGTCTCCGGGGTGGAGTACCCGACCTTCCCGGCGACGGCGGTCTGATCCCGGCACCCCCGTCGGCGGCGCCCTCGCGGCGCTCCCGGCGGGTGCGGGCGGCCCCGTCGGGCCACACCACGTCGACGGGGACGCCCGCCGCCCGGGCCTCGAGCACCGTGTCGGCGGTGCCGCCGCCTCTGCCGGTGGGCGGGGTGCCGTCCCATACGGCCACGAGCCGGTCGGCGCGTTCGACGAGAACGCTGTTCGCCGCCTCGTAGGCCTGTCGGCCGGCCGTCTCGATCGGCAGGACGACCACGTCCTCGGCGGCCTCGACCAGGCGGTCGAACACGGGGGCGTGGTCGGGCCGCACCCGGGCGCGGCGGTAGTCCCGGGAGGGGATGACGACGGCCAGCCGTCCGCCGGCGGCGAGCACGGCCTCCGCGAACAGACAGTCGGCGCCCCTGGCGAGACAGGAGACCCCGACCAGCTCTCCGTCGCCGGCGTGCCGCCTCAGGAGTTCGTCCAGGACCGCGCGCACCAGGACGGAGGTCTCCGCCGTGAGGTCGATGTGCCCGGTCACCGCGATCGTCGTCATGGAGCACCCCTTTCAGCGGCCGGTGGGCTCCTGGAGCGTGTAGCCGCTGGGCGAGCAAGTCGTCGCCGCGGGCGTTGCCCAGGAAGACCCTGCTCTGCGCCCGCCCGAGGCTGTGGAAGTATCCAATGCCCTCGTCATGGGTCCCGCATTCCAGCCGTGGCTGGTAGAACCGGGCCACCAAGTCCTGCAGTACGTTGCCGAGTTTCTGCGTGCCGGCGTGGTCACCGTCCGGCGACGGTCCCCGGAGCTGACTCCCCAACTGCTCCACCCCTCCCAGCCGTTGACCCGGACCTGAGGCGACAGCAGAATGAGCGCGCACTCCTGAGAGCGCTCTCAAGCGCGCCCGCCCCTTCGATTCGAGGAGACCCATGACCGGCAGCCAAGGCCGCCCCGCGTTCAGTCGCCGCGCACTCATCGGAACCGGACTCGGTGCCACGGTCCTCCTCGCCGCCGGTTCGGGCACCGCCCGCGCGGCGGACCGGGCCCCGGTCTCCGCCCGGAGCCGGGCCCAGGCCTTCCTCGCCGCCGCCATGGACGCCTACCCGGACCACGGGACGATCCGCCTCGCCCAGAGCTACACCGACCAGGCCGGCCTGTTCAGCACGGCGTTCACCTACGACAACGCCCTCGCGATCCTGGCGAACCTGGCCTGCGACACCGCGGCCGGCAGATCCCGCGCGGCGACACTCGGCGACGCTCTTCTCTACGCCCAGGCCAACGATCCCAACCACGACGACGGCCGGCTCCGTCAGGCCTACAACGTGGGCCCGTACACCTTCTACGACGGCACCCCCCAGCCCGACGGGTTCGTGCGGGCGGACGGAAAGGCCAACGTGGGTTGGCAGTTCGGCTTCACCGGTACCGCCGTGGGCGACATGGCCTGGGCCGGCATCGCCCTCGCCGCGCTGGCCCGCCGGACCGGGGAACGCCGCTTCCTCGCCGGCGCCGTGCGGATCGGCGAGTGGATCGACCGCACGGGGCGCACCGACGAACCGCTCGGCGGTTTCAAGTTCGGGGTCGACGGGGCGAACAAGAAGCTGCCGTTCACCTCGACCGAGCACAACACCGACCTGATCGGCCTGTTCGGCCGGCTCGCCCGGCTCACCGGGGACCGGGTGTGGCGGGAACGGCGCGCGGTCGCCGGGGCGTTCGTCAGGAAGATGTGGGAGCCGGACGGGGGCTTCTTCTACACCGGCACCAACGACGGCGTGACGATCAACAAGTCGCCGATCCCCGAGGACACCCAGACCTGGACCCACCTCGCACTGAACTCCCCCGTGTACGGCCGCTCGTTGGACTGGGCCGCCACCGAACTGGCCGTTCTGGACACGCCCGAGCGCCCCAACAGCACGGTCCCCGCGGGCCAGTCGTACGAGGGCGTCACCTTCAGCTCGGCGAGCCTGCTGGCGAACGAGGACGCCCCGATCGCCGAAGGCCAGCCCAGGCCGGACCGCAACGGAGTGTGGTTCGAGGGCACCGCCCATCTGGCGCTCGCCCTGCGCCACCGCCAGGGCACCGGGGACGAGAAGCGCGCCCGGCGCCTGATCGCCTCCATCGAACGGGCCCAGGACCTGCTGGGCGCGGGCCAGACCTTCGGCGGCAAGGCCGTGGCCGCCAGGTCCGGGGTAGTGTCGGCGAGCAGCCCGCTCGACACCGGTTTCGGGTTCGGTTACTACCCGTACCTGCACACCGGCGCCACCGCCTGGTACCTGCTGGCCGCCGCGAGGTCCAACCCGCTCACGGCCTAGCCCTCGGCCGTCACCAGCCCCGCGATGTGGGCGGTGACGGTGTCGAGGATGTCGGTCCAGGCCCCCTCGTCGCCGAGTACCAGGTAGTTGAGGGTGAGCCCGTCGGTCATGGCGGCCAGATAGCGGGCCAACGCGGAGACGGGCACCCGGAGCCGGAAGTCGATGTCCTGGCTCAGCTGCTCGATGAGCTCGGTGTAGAGCTCGCCGTACAGTTCGTACTGCCGCCGCGCCAGCTGCTCGAACCCCGGCTCGCGCAGGGCGTACTGGGTGAGTTCGTAGGTCAGCATGTGCTCGTCGGGGTGAGCGCGCACATGGTCCCAGTACGCCTGGAAACCGGCCCGGACGGTCTCCTCGAGGGTCTCCCGGGGCTTGAGCGCCTCCTTCACGATGATCACGTAGTGGTCGGTGATGGTGGTGATGACGGACTCGATCAGTTCCTGCTTGGAATCGAAGCAGTAGTGGAAGACGCTCAGGGAGACGCCCGCCTCGGCGGCGATGGACCGGGTCGTGGTCTTGGCCACGCCGTCCCGGGCCATCGCCCTGATCGCCGCTTCCGTCAGCTGCCGACGCCGTTCGGTCGACGGCATCCGTGCCATGTGCGGCTCCCCCGTGCTCGTCAGGCGCTGTTCACGCCGACCTCGTGGAGCGAGTATCCCCAGTCGGTGCCGCGGTCGAGGCCGTGGACACGAACATAACGGGCCGGTGTGCCGGTGAACCTGGCCGTGTCCAGGCCGCCGTCGCCGGAGGTGGTGGACCAGGCGGTCTGCCAGTTGGCGCCGTCCGTGGAGAGTTCGATGCGATACGACTTCCCGTACGCGCGCTCCCAGTCGAGCGTCACCCGCGAGACCAGGTTGGTGGAGCCGAGGTCGACCTGCCACCACTGGTCGTCGCTCCAGTCACTGGCCCAGCGGCTGTCGCCGTCGCCGTCCACGGCCCGCCCCGGCTGGTAGCTGGTGAACGGGTTGGACTCGGACGAACTCGCGGTCGCGGTACGGCCCTTGGCCAGGTTGACGCCGGCCTGGTGCTGCTCGGAGGCGCCCCAGGTGTCGAGGTAGGACTCGGCACCGCGGAACAGGTCGTCGACGACGTCCTGGCCGCCGACGTGCCGGATGTCCTCGATCCAGTCAGGGATCAGG
The DNA here is from genome assembly GCF_044742595.1 of Streptomyces sp. NPDC087859. Taxonomy (NCBI): domain Bacteria; kingdom Bacillati; phylum Actinomycetota; class Actinomycetes; order Kitasatosporales; family Streptomycetaceae; genus Streptomyces; species Streptomyces sp. NPDC087859. The sequence goes on from NZ_JBIUUU010000008.1 coordinate 347,077, forward strand.
CCGACGTTGGCGCCGCCGTCCGTGTTGAAGTCGAAGGTGCGCGAGCCGACGGTCTGCTTGTCGATGACGGAGCCGCCGTCGACGCTCTTGAAGGGGTACGTCACCTTGTTCGTGGCGTCGGCGCCGCGCGGGGCGGGGTGGTCGCCGATGCCGTTGAAGTCGGTGCCGTAGCCGTAGCCGACGTTGTACTTGGCACGCAGCGCGTCGGTCCGCTTCGCCTCGGTGCTGAAGCCCTCGGAGCCGTGCATGTACTGGGCGACGAAACCGCCGAGGGAGTAGACCCGCTCGGTCCAGTTGAGGTCCATCCAGCTGTGCGAGGAGAGCACTCCCGGGTAGGACGCGGCCTCGAACATGTCGAGGACCTGGCCGGTCGCCTTGACGCTCATGTGGTCGATCTCGAGCATCATCTTGCGTTTCATCATGCCCTGGACGGCGTACTCACCGAGGTCGGTGAGCCCGCGGACGTTGCACTGGGCGTTTTCGTCGTACTCCGGTACTTCGGTGCCCGCCGGCAGGTCCGCCTCCGCGTCGGACGCGGCCGTTCCGATGGGGTTGTCGTGCTGGGGGCCCGTGCACTTCTCGGTCTTCCAGAAGGTGCCGGTCGACAGGAACTGGCCCACGTTGATGGCCGTTCCGAGGCCGCCCTCGTCGAAGCGGACGCCGCACAGGGCGTTGTCGAGCTTGTGGCACAGGAACATGCTGCGCACACCGAGGTCGTAGAGCTCGTCGAGCCCCTTGTCGATGTCCGCCTTGCTGCACTGCGCGATGTCGAGGATCTGCTTGCAGCCGAACGGCTCGGAGGTCTCGACGCCCAGGATCACGGCGAGTTTGCCCTGCTGGATGACCTTGCGGGCCTGCGCGGTGTCGGTGACGATCCGGAACCAGCCCTTGCCCGCGCCGCCGTACATCGCGTCGACGTAGTCCTGGAGCTGGTAGGTCAGCTTGGCCTGCAGTCTGATCGAGGTCATCTCGTCACAACTGCGGTCCTTGAACGGGTAGACGGAGCAGATCACGCCGTTGGTGACGAGGTCGTTGACCAGCACCCGCTGCCCGCCGCGCCAGGCGCGCTCGATCCAGGCGTAGTAGTTGGCCTGATGGGTCATCGAGTCGTACGCCGGCCAGTCCTTGAAGCTCGGCCAGCCGACCGGGTCGTGCTTGCCGTCGCCGCCGTGGGTGATGTAGTCGAAGATCGCGAGGGTGCCGTCCGGGTAGTGCTCGGGGCAGTCCTTGAGCGCGTCGGCGATGCCCGCGGTGGAGAACACCTTGCCGCAGATCAGCCGGCCGCCGAAGGCCTCGTTGGAGAACAGGTGGTTGTGCGCGTCGACGAACCCGCGTACCTCACCTGCGGAGTTGGTGCCGGTGAACGGCTCGCCGGTGACGTTGACCTGGGAGTCCGGCGAGGGACGCGCGCTCGGGTTCCACCAGTCGCTCGCGGCCGCCGAACTCGGCGTCGGGCCGAGGGCGATGGCCAGGACGAAGAGGAGCAGCGACACGACGGTCACGTCTTTGCGTCTGCGATACGAACATCGAGTCATGGTCGATACCACGCCCCTCGGTCGGCGCCCCATGAGTTTGTCATGACCGGCGCAATCTGTTCGACGAGAATGGCTACTGGCGAGTTACGAGTCAATAGTCCGGGACGCTTGACCTGATGAGCGCCCGGCGTGCGCGATGTCTTGACGTGTTCATTTTCGTCGATGAGCATGCCTTGAGCCTGATCGCTTCTGGTTGATTCTGTTCCTCTTCGCGCTTGTGCCGCTCCGCGCTCCGGAAGGGAGCTCCGTGTCCAGCCGACGCCGCATCGTCCGGGTCTTGACGCCGGCCATCCCCCTCACGCTCGCCGCAGGACTCGTCACCGCCGCCCCCGCCACCCCCGCGGAGACAGCACCCCTCAGCTCGGTGACGGTACGGGTCGATCCGTCGTACCAGCAGCAGGAGTTCGAGGGCTGGGGGACGAGTCTCGTCTGGTTCGCCAACGCCACCGGCGGCTATCCGGAGCCGATCCGAAGACAGCTCGTCGACATGCTCTTCGGCGAGGACGGACTGGCCCTCAACATCGCGCGCTACAACATCGGTGGCGGCAACGCCCCTGACGTCCGCAAGGACTACATGAAGGCCGGCGCGACCATGGAGGGCTTCTGGAAGGCGCCCGAGGGCACCACCCAGAAGGATATGGACTGGTGGGACCCGGACAACGCGGACCACTGGGACTGGAACGCCGACGCGAACCAGCGGTGGTGGGTGGACCAGGTGAAGGACAAGGTCACCAAGTGGGAGGCGTTCAGCAACTCGCCGCCGTGGTTCCAGACGGTCAGCGGATACGTCTCCGGCGGCTTCGACGCCGGCGCCGACCAGATCCGCGCCGACCGCGTCGACGACTTCGCCGCCTACCTCGTCCGCGTCAGCGAGGAGATGGAGAAGGAACACGGCATCACCTTCGACACCATCGACCCGCTCAACGAACCCAACACCTCTTACTGGGGTACCCAGTTGGGCGCCAACGGGCAGCCCACGGGCGGCCGGCAGGAAGGCGCGCACGCCGGGCCCGCCCTCCAGCAGAAGGCGATCCTCGCCCTCGACAAGGCCCTCGAGGGAGCGACGACCAAGGCCGAGGTCTCCGCGATGGACGAGACCAACCCCGGTATCTTCACGACGAACTGGAACGCCTACACCGCCGAGGCCCGGGCCGCCGTCGACCAGCTCAACGTGCACACCTACGGCACCGGCCAGCGCACCAGCGCCCGCGACATCGCCAAGGGCGCCGACAAGAAGCTGTGGATGAGCGAGGTCGAGGGCACCTGGGGCACCGGCACCGACTTCACCAGCATGGAGCCGGGCCTCGGCATCGCCACCCGCATGGTCGACGACATGCGTGAACTGGAGCCCTCCGCCTGGGTGTTCTGGCAGCCCGTCGAGGACTCCGTCCCGCAGGCCGCCGCCGGCAAGAACTGGGGCAGCATCCACGTCCCGTTCAACTGCACGGCCGAGGACACCCTGGAGAGCTGCCCGATCCGGGCCAACTCGAAGTTCCACACCATCCGGAACTTCACCCACTACATCCGCCCCGGCGACCGCTTCGTGAAGGTCGACGACACCTCCAGCGTCGCCGCCGTCGGCAAGTCCGGCCGCTCCGCGACCGTGGTGCACGTCAACGGCGGCACGACCGCCCGTTCCGTGACCCTCGACCTGTCCCGCTTCGGCAAGGTCACCCCAGGCGCCACCGTCACCCCCGTGGTGACCAGCACGGACGGCGCCCTCGTCCAGGGCGCCCCGGTCCGCGTCACCGACCGGTCGGCCACCCTCACCGTCCCCGCGAAGTCGGTGACCAGCTTCCTCGTCAAGGGCGTCAGCGGCGTCGCGAAGGACGCCGCGCTCGTCCAGCCCGGCCACGCCTACCGGCTCAAGGGCGCACAGAGCGGCAAGTCTCTCGCCCCGTCGGACGACGGCACCGGTGTCGTCATCCGCACGAACGACGCGAGCAGCGCCCAACAGCTGTGGTCGGTAAGCCAGTTGACGCCCGGCACCGACCATCGCGAGCGCTACGCCCTCACCAGTGCCACCAGCGGCAAGCAGCTCGCCGTACGCGAGAACCAGGCCGTTCTGGAGGATCCGTCGGACAGCGATGCCGCGCAGTGGATCCTGTCGTCGACCGGCGACGACACGTGGACGTTCGTCAACGCCGCCACCGGCCGGCTGCTGGATGTCGCCGGGCAGTCGTCGGCGGACGGCGCCAAGGTGTCGACGTACACCCCGACCTCGGCGGCGAACCAGCGCTGGACGGTCAGCGACGAGACCGTACTGCGCACCGAGAAGGCCGAGGTGTTCACCGTGCCGGGTCGGACACCGGCGCTTCCGGAGACGGTGACGCCGGTCTACCGGGACGGCGCCCGTGGCGCGCTGCCGGTCGTCTGGGACCCGCCGTCGGACGACGCGTGGGCCGATCCGGGCACGGTACGGGTCAGGGGCACGGCGACCGATCCGCTCGGTCGGGAGATCCGCGCCAAGGCGGTCGTCACCGTCGACACCATCGCCTCGACGGTGCCCGGCCGCGCCAAGACCTACGTCGGCGGAAGTCCCGGCCTGCCGGACACGGTCGTCGGTGTCGGCGCGCACGGCGGCCGCACCGACCTTCCGGTGACCTGGGACGCGGCCCCCGAGGGCGCGTTCGCCGAGCCCGGAGTGGTGACCCTGCGGGGTGCCGCACGGGTGGTGGACGGCAGCACGGTCGACGCGTCGGTGCGCGTGCAGGTCACCGAGCCGACGCAGAGCGACATCGCCTCGGACGCCGGCGTCTCGGTCGCGGCCACGTACACCGAGAGCGGCTACTCCGCCGAGCGCCTGCGCAACGGCGACACCTCCGACAAGGGCTGGTCCAACTGGCGGTCCGGCACCAAGAACCCGTCCGACACGATCGCCTTCACCCTCCCGACGGCACGTGACCTCGACCGTGTCGTGGCGCACTTCTACCGGGACGGGAGCAACGTCTCCTTCCCCGCGAGCCTCAAGGCGCAGGTGCGCCGCGCGGCGGACGGCGCCTGGGCCGACGCGAGCGAGGAGATCACGGTCGGGACCGAGGGCACGCCCGTGGTCGACGTGCCGGTCGAGGCGGGCCCGGCGACCGGGGTGCGGCTCGTGATGACCGCCCGGTCCGGCGGCTACATCACGATGAGCGAGGTCGAGGTGTACGCCAAGGCTCCCGGCGTCTCCTCGGACGCGGCCGCCGCGTCGATCGAGGTGGCCGGTGTGCCGGTCGCGGACTTCGCCCCCGGCACGACCGACTACCGGGTCCGGACCGCCGACCCGCACCACGCGGTGGTCACGGCGACGGCCCGCGACCCCTACGCGACGGTCGACGTCGAGCGGAGCCACGGGCGCGCCGTGGTCACCGTGACCAGCGAGGACAGGTCACGGACGACGACGTACCGCCTCACGCTCCTACGGCGCTGAGTCCACGGTCGGCAGCCACACGCGCATCGTCGAGGGCCCCCGGTTCGCCCAGGAGTGGTAGGGGACCAGGACGATGCCCGCGCGGTCGCCGGCCGTCGGCGGGGCGTCGAACGGCGGGTACGGCCACGGCCGGTCCCCCGGGGCGCTGATCTCGCCCGCGACCACGACGGATCCGTCCGCCCTCCCCTCCGGCCGGGCGGACGGATCCACGCGCACCGCGTCGACCTCGTGGCCGGGCGGCAGGTCCACGGACTCGGCGCAGTACACCAGCGGTCCGCGCTGGACGGCCGCGGTGCCGCGTATCGCGTCGACGCGCGGGTCGGCCCCGAGCCAGCGGGGCCGTACGGGCAGTTCGAGGACGGTCTCGTCGCCGGGCCGGAAGACGCGGGTGACCTCGGCCGTGCCCGGGGCGACCGCACGGCGGCCCCCGTCCGGGTCGGCGAGCCATGCCGTGGCGCCCTCCGCCCAGGCGGGGACACGCAGCGACAGGGTCCACGGGCGGTCGGGCGACCGGACGACGTGAACGGTCACGCGTCCGTCGGAGGGGTAGTCGGTACGGATCCGCAGCGCGATGCCGCCCGTGGTGATCTCGGCGTCGGCGTACTGGTGGAGCTGGAGGCCGTGGTCGTCGGTCGTCGCCAGGTATCCGGGCAGCTGGGCCAGGGTCCGTGCCACGTTGGGCGGGCAGCAGGACACCGCGAACCAGGGTGCGCGCAGGCTCGACTCGGCGCGCGGGATCTGGACGTCGGCCGCGGGCACGGTGCCGCGGCGGCGCCGGTGCAGGGTGTTGGAGTAGAAGAAGGACCGGCCGTCCTCGGCCGGGGAGGTCGCGACCACGTTGAACAGGGTCCGCTCGGCCAGGTCGGCGAAGCGGGGTTCGCCGGTGGCGAGGAGGAGGCGCCAGCTGAGCATGACGGAGGCGACGCCGGCGCAGGTCTCGGAGTAGGCGCGGTCGGGTGGCAGGACGAAGTCGTCGCCGAAGGACTCGTCGCGGTGGTGCGAGCCCATACCGCCGGTGAGATAGGTACGCCGGGCGACCGCGGTCTCCCACTGCCGTACGACGGCGGCGAGCAGGTCCTCGTCCCCGGTCTCCACGGCCACGTCGACGGCGCCGGCGGCGAGGTAGAGGGCGCGGACGGCGTGGCCGCGCAGGACGGTCGCCTTCCGCACGGGCAGGTCGTCCTGATGGTAGGCACGGCCGAACTCGCCGTCACCGAGGGTGCTTTGGCCCCTGCGGTCGATGAACAGCGCGGCCTGGTCGAGGTAGCGCTGCTCGCCGGTGAGCCGGGCCAGTTCGACCAGGGCCGTCTCGATCTCCGGATGCCCGCAGACACCCTGGTTGCCTCTGGCACCGAAGAGGGCGCACACATGGTCGGCGGCGCGGCGGGCGGTCTTCGTCAGCTCGCCCTCGCCGCGCGCCCGGGCCTGGGCCACGCCCGCCTGGATCAAGTGCCCGTAGCAGTACAGCTCGTGGCCCCATGCGAGGTCGCTGTAGCGGGGCTGCTGACCGGGGCGGCCGTAGGCGGTGTTGAGATAGCCGTCCGGTTCCTGGGCGGCGGCGACGGCCTCGCTGAGGGCGGGGTCGACGTCGTAGCCGGTCTCCCAGGACATGGCCTCCAGGAGCTTGTAGACGTCCGAGTCGGCGAACTCCCTCCCACGCCGGTCGCGTGGAAGGCGGCCCTCGACCGCGGCACGGAAGTTGCCGGTCCAGCCGGCGCGTTCCATCCAGTCACGGCAGTGGTCGAGGCTGGCCGTCGCGTTGACATGCCGGCGTCCGGCCCAGAAACCACCGGTGATCCTGACCTCGTCGAGGCCGAGCGGGCGTAACCGTCCCCGGGTGGGTGCCACGGGCAGGACAGTGGACTGCTCCTTGTTCATGCCTTCGTTTCGTCCTTTCAGCCCTTGAGGACGCCGGACTCAGCCCTTGAGGGCGCCCGACATGAAGCCCCGCACGTAGTGGCGTTGCAGCAGCAGGAACACGAGGAGACACGGCACGGCGAGGACCACGACCCCCGCCTCGGTGGCGCCGTAGTCGACCGCGCCCATGCTCTGCTGCCGCAGAGTGGCCACGGCCAGCGGCAGGGGCGCCTTCTCGCTGTCGGAGATGAGGATCAGGGGTGCGATGAAGTCGTTCCAGGCGGCGAGGAAGGCGAAGAGTCCCACGGTGATCAGCCCCGGCCGCACCGCCGGGAGCAGGATCCGGCGCAGTGCGCCCGCCGTGCCGCAGCCGTCGACGAGGGCCGACTCCTCCAGTTCGCGGGGTACCGCCTCGAAGGAGATCCGCATCATGAAGGTGGCGAACGGCAGCTGGAACATGGCCAGTACCAGGCTCAGCCCGATCAGCGAGTTCTGCAGATGAAGTCTGCCGAGCAGCACGTAGAGCGGGATGAGGAGCGTGGCGTACGGGACCATGAGGATGGCCAGGGTCAGCAGGAACAGCAGGTTCTTGCCCGGGAACCGGAAGCGGGCGAAGGCGTAGCCGCCGAGCAGGGACACCCCGAGGGTCAGGGTCACGGTGAGCGCCGAGACGAGGGTGCTGTTGAGGAGGTACCGCCACAGGCCGGCGTCGTGGTCGAGCAGGGTGCGGTAGTTGCCGAAGCCGTAGCCGGAGTCCTGTGCGGTGCCCGGCTGTTCACTGACCGAGGCCCAGCCGTTCCACACCAGGGGGAACAGGAAGATGACGGCCAGTCCTCCGGCGACGACGTAGTAAGGCGTCCGGCCGAGGACCTGGGCTCGGTTGAGCATGGCGGGCCCCCTTCCTATGACTCGTCGGAGCGGTGCAGGCCGCGGAACTGCAGGACGTTGAGGAGCACCAGTGCTCCCAGCACGATGATCGACAGGGCCGCCGCGGTGCCGAGGTCGAGCCGCTGGAACGCCTCGCGGTAGATCAACTGCACGATGGTGACGGTGCTGTTGTCCGGTCCGCCCTTGGTGAGGACGAAGAACTGGTCGAAGGCGAGCAGTGATCCGGTGACACAGAGGAGGAGGGACAGGGCGAGCGACGGGCGCAGCAGCGGCAGGGTGATGCGGCGGAAGACCTGGCCGCGGCTCGCGCCGTCCATGCGGGCCGCCTCGTACAGCTCGTGGGGGATGCGTTGCAGACCCACGAGCAGGATCAGCATGTAGAACCCGGCGAACTTCCAGACCACCAGGAACACCGTCGACAGCAGGGCGTTGGTCGGGGTGCCGAGGAAGGACACCGGTTCGTCGACCAGGCCCAGGTCTTCGAGGGTGCTGCTGATCGGTCCGGTGGTGGGGCTGTACAGGCCCCAGAACAGCAGGGAGGCGGAGGCCAGTCCGAGGGCGCCGGGCAGGAAGTAGACGGTGCGGAAGAAGCCCGCGCCGGGGCGGGACTCCTGGACCAGCAGGGCCAGCAGGAGCGCGAGTCCGAGGAGGACGACCGTGACGATCACGGTGTAGAGGAGGGTGAAGCGGACGGCGGGCCAGAACAGGGGGCTGTCGGTGATGTCGGTGTAGTTCTCGGGGGCGTTGCCGCCCTGGTCGCCCGCGAGGAGCGGCCAGTCGTTCAGGGACATCCGGCCGACCAGGAGCAGGGGCCACACGAAGAAGACGGCGACGAACACGGCCGTGGGAGCCGCGTATCCGAGTCCCTGGACCGTGCGGGAGCGCCACAGGGACTTGGCTGTACGGGGTCGGCGGGCCGGACGTGGTGGCCGCACCCAGTGATCGACCGGCGCTCGGTCGGGCGCCTTGACCTGCATGGCTCTCCTGTCGGTCGGCTCGGTGGGCTCAGTCCGCCAGCGAGGCGCTCACCTCGTCGTTGTCCTTGTCGACGGAATCCCCGTTGCCGAAGACGGCGTTGCGCATCATGGTCAGCCAGGGCCCGTTGGGGTCGTTGAAGGTCTGGCCGAACTTCAGCGCGTACGGGGTGTGGCCGTCCGCCACGAGCTCGTTGATGGTGACCAGGCGCGGGTCCGCGTCCGAGTACTTGTTGGACGCGAGGTCGGTGCGTGCCACCACGTCCTTGTGCGCGGCGACCACGTCGACCTGTGCCTTGTCGCCCACGGACCAGGCGAGGAAGTTCCAGGCCTGGTCGGCCGACTTGCTGGTGGCGGAGATGCCGATGGCGTCACCGCCGACGAAGGTGGCCTTGCCGCCGTCGGGACCGGGGATGGGCGCGACCCCGAGGTCGAGGTTCTTCGGCATCAGACCGAGGGTGGTCGACGGCATCGGCATCACGCCGATCCGTCCCTTCGGGAACAGTCCGGTCCAGGTGGCGCCCGTCTCGTCGCGGGCGCCGGGGGCCACGATGTCGTCGTCGACCCAGCCGCGGTAGATGTCGTAGACCTTCTTCGCGGTGGCGGAGTCGAGCGTCGCCGCGGTGCCGTCCTCGTTCATCACCTCGTCCCCGGCGGCCCAGATGGACGGCCACCAGGTGAAGACACCGCAGCCGCCGCAATTGCCGCCGAAGAACGTGCCGTTGACGCCACCGCCGAGCTTGTCGACGGCGCGGGCCTGCTCGTCCCACTCCGCCAGGGTGGTGGGCGGCTTGTCGGGGTCGAGCTTCGCCTTGCGGTAGAGGTCCTTGTTGTAGAAGAGCACCGACAGGTCGAGGGTGTGCGGTACGACGTACTTCTTGTCCTCGTACGTCCCTGCCTTGATGTGCGACTGGGCCAGGTCGTCGGCGAAGGGCAGGGCGTCGATGCGGTCGGTGATGTCGGCGAAGAGCCGGCTGCTGGTGTAGTTGGGCACGAACACGACGTCCGAGGCGAACAGGTCCGGCAGGTCGCGGGAGCCGGCGGCGGCACCGACCTTGGCCTGGTAGTCGTCGGTGGGGATGACGGTGAGTTTGATCCGGTTCCTGTGGCTCGCGTTGTACGCCTTGACGAGGGCCTCGCTCTGCGGCCGGGTCGCCGCACGCGTCCACATCGTCAGCTCGGCGCCGTCGTCGACGCCGGTGGCGTTCGCCGCCGCGCCCCCTCCCCCGCCGCCTCCGTCGTCCGGTTCGCCGTCGCCCGACCCGCATGCCGTGGCCAGTCCCAGGCTGGTGAGAAGGACCGCGGCCGTGACGAGGCGGCGGACACGTCCGTGCGATCCGGTGGGGCTCCCCATGACGATCTCCCTCCGCGACGAACACCGGGAAGAAACGGGCCGAAAAGGCTTTCGTCAAGCTAGAGCCGAGCTGATGACCCGTCAATCCCTCGCGTACAAACGCAGTTTCAGGTGCATGCCGAAAGTTCTCGCGTACGGTTTACGGACGTGATGCGAGACAGGAGACACGCATGACACCAGCCACCGGCCCCGCTCGTTCGCGCACCGCCACCCTCAGCGACGTCGCCCGGCTGGCGGGGGTGTCGGTCGCCACCGCCTCGAAGGCCCTCAACGGGCGCAGCCAGGTGCGCGCCGAGACCCGGCAGCGGGTGATCGAGGCCGCCGAGCGACTGTCCTTCCGCCCCAACCAGCTGGCCCGCGGTCTGCTCGCCGGGCGGACCGGGACGGTGGGTCTGCTCACCAGTGATCTGGAGGGCCGGTTCAGCATCCCGATACTGATGGGTGCCGAGGACGCCTTCGGGGCGGGCGAGGTGGCGGTGTTCCTGTGCGACGCCCGGGGGGACGCGATCCGCGAGCAGCACCATGTCCGCGCGCTGCTCGGGCGTCGGGTGGACGGCCTCATCGTGGTGGGCAGCCGGACCGATCCCCGGCCCTCGCTCGGCCGTGACCTGGCCGTTCCCGTGGTCTACGCGTATGCGCCGTCCGACGATCCGGCGGACCTGTCCATCGTCCCGGACAACGTCGACGCGGGCCGGATCGCGGTGCAGCACCTGCTGGCCTGCGGCCGCACCAGGATCGCCCACATCACCGGGGATCCCGGCTACGCCGCCGCGCACGACCGGGCCGAGGGCGCGCGGGCCGCGCTCGCCGACGCCGGGGTCGTCCCGGTCGGCGAGCCGCGGTTCGGCGCCTGGTCGGAGGGGTGGGGGCGGGCAGCCACGGCGCTGTTGCTGGACCGGCATCCGGATGTGGACGCCGTGCTGTGCGGCAGCGATCAGATCGCCCGGGGCGTCATGGACGTGCTGCGCGAGCGCGGCCACCGGGTGCCGGACGACGTGGCGGTCATGGGCTTCGACAACTGGCAGGTCCTGACGTCAGGTTCCCGCCCGCTGCTCACCAGCGTCGACATGAACCTGGAGCAGGTCGGCCGGGCGGCGGCGCAGGCGTTGTTCGGCGCGATCGGCGGTGCGACGGACTCCGGCATCGAGGCGCTCCCCTGCCGGGTGGTGATCCGAGGCTCCACAGCCCCACTGTCCTGAACCGTACGGTCCGCCAACTGGCGTCTCTCCGAGCTCCCTTGACACTCCATCAGCTCGCTCCTACGTTGCGAAAACCTTTTAGGTCTTTTCCGCCAAAGGGAGCATCCGATGCGAAGACGAACCGAGCCCGTCTTACAGCGCCTCCTGATCGTCCTGGCGCTCCTCGTCTGTTCCGTCCTCACCGCCACCCCCGCTCGTGCCGCCCAGACCATCGGTTTCCCCACCTTCAGCGGCCCCGCGATCCCGGCCCCGCCCGTCGCCCACACGCCCGGCGACATGATGAAGGCGATCTACGACGCGGAGAGTACGGGCACCGACTTCTGGATGGACCGTCTGCTGGCCCGCTCCGGCGACGACCCGGCCGGCCCCTGGCTGATGAGCCGGGGGCGCGCCCTGTTCATGAAGACCCACAACCCCGCGGTGCTCGGCTTCGGCGGCAACGTCGCCTACTGGGAGAGCGTCAACGACCAGAACGCCTACAGCGTCACGATCAGCCCGGGCACCTTCACGGAACAGGTCTCGCAGCGCCGGCAGGTGCCGAGCCACTGGAGGAGCGTGCACTCCAGCGGGTCGATCGCGGTCACCCAGACCAAGTTCATCACCGACAACAACGTCGCCGTGACGAACCTGTCGATCAAGAACAACGGCAGCGGCTCCACCACCCTCCAGCTGCGGGCGACGTCGCCGTACGCCACCACGGGCAGCGGCAGCGAACTGACCGGCCAGGTCAACGCGTACAACAACCTGACCACGCTGCGCCCCCGGCTCACCGGCGACGGCTTCAGCGTCTCCGGCGGCGGCCTCAACCGCTCGGTGACCGTCGCGGCCGGAGCCACGGCGACCGCGAAGGTCGTGATGGGCTTCGTCACCGACGAGATCCCGGCCTCGCTCACCGAGTACACCGCCTACGCGGGTTACTCCGACGCCACCGCCTTCGCGACCCATGTCCGGGCCTACAACCAGTGGTGGGCGCAGAACGTGCCCTACATCGACGTGCCCGAACCGGCGATCAAGAAGCACATCTACTACCGCTGGTGGCTGATGCGCTTCAACAACCTCGACGCCGACATGCCCGGGCAGACCTTCCAGTTCCCGACCTCCACCGAGGGCGTCCTCGGCTACAACAACGCGATCGCGCTGACCCAGCCGATGCACATCGACGACCTCAAGTACCTGCGGGACCCGTCCTACGCGTACGGGGACTGGCTGAGCGTCGGCCAGACCTCCAAGGGCGGCCGGTTCCTCGACAACCCGGGCGACCCGGAGAACTGGTCCAACAGCTACACCCAGTACATCGCCGAGGCGGCCTGGAAGAGCTACCAGATCCACGGCGGCCAGCCGGGCATCGCCGCCAGCCTGGCCCACTACGCCGAGGGCGACGTCAAAGGCCAACTCGCCTACTACGACCACGACAACAACAAGCTGATCGAGTACGACTGGGGCGCCCTGACCGGCAACGACGCCGACGCCGTCTCCTTCCACTGGAAGCCCGGCAACATGGACCGCGCCGAGTCCGCCTACCAGTACAGCGGGGCGACGGCGGCCGCTCAGGCCTACGAGGCGATCGGCAACACCGCGAAGGCCACCGAGATGCGTACGCTCGCGACGCAGATCAAGGACGCGATCGTCAACGTGCTGTGGAACCCGAACCGGCAGCTGTTCGAGCACCGGCTCAAGTCGACCAACGAGTGGGTGCCCTGGAAAGAGATCAACAACTACTACCCGTTCTCGGTCGGCGCCGTCCCCAACACCACCACGTACAAACAGGCGTTGCGCCTGTACGACGATCCGGCCCAGTACCCGATCTTCCCCTTCTACACGGCCAACCAGGTCGACAAGAAGGCCGCGGCCGACGCCGGGAACCCGGGCTCCAACAACTTCTCCACCATCAATTCCACCGTCCAGTTCCGGCTCTATTCCTCGGTCCTGCGCAACTACCCCAACTCCTGGATGAACGCGACCGACTACAAGAAGCTCCTCTACTGGAACACCTGGGCCCAGTACATCGGCGGCAACACCCAGTGGCCCGACGCCAACGAGTTCTGGGCGGACTGGAACGGCAGCTCGATCGGCTACCGCTCCTGGATCCACCACAACATCCTGGGCAGCGGCAACTGGACCGTGATCGAGGACGTCGCCGGACTGCGGCCCCGCAGCGACGCCAAGGTCGAGCTCTCCCCCATCGACATCGGGTGGAGCCACTTCACCGTCAACAACCTCCGCTACCGGGGCGCCGATCTGTCGATCGTCTGGGACGACCCCTCCGACGGCGTGGTCCGCTACCCGGGCATCCCGGAGGGCTACTCGATCTACGTCAACGGCAGCCGGGCCGCCACGGTGAGCACCCTGGCGCCGTTCACCTGGGACCCGGCCACGGGCGAGGTGACCACGAACGGCACCGTCACCCACCACACGGCCGTCTCCGGTCTCAAGGCACCCCACCAGGTCGTGCAGAGCAGCCCCCGGATGGTCGACATGCTCGCCAAGGCGGGCGTCGACCTCACCGCCGACCTGACCAACCTGGCCTCCGGCGCGACCGTGTCCGCCTCCCACACCGGGTCAGGCAGCACCCCGTCCGGCGCGGTCGACGGCTACCCCACCAACGAACCCTTCTGGGGCGCCGGCTCCTCGCCCAACAGCCAGGACTGGTACGAGCTGAACTTCGGCACCGCCCGCACGCTCAACGAGGTGCGGCTGCACTTCAAGGACAGCCGCCCGGCGAGCACGACCTACCGGGCGCCGTCGGCGTACACCGTCCAGTACTACAACGGCAGTTCATGGGTGAACGTGCCGAGCCAGACCAGGAGTCCGGCCGCCCCGCGCGCCAACTACAACCTGGTGACGTTCCCCGCGGTCAGCGCCCAGCGCGTCCGGGTCCTGGCCACCAACGCCTCCGGCGCCAAGACGGGCCTCACCGAGGTGAAGGTGTTCCACCGGGGCGGGGCCCAACCACCGGCGAACCAGGCCGGATCCGCCACCGCGACCGCGTCGTACACCTCCCCCTGGGAGACCGTCACCGCGGTCAACGACGGGATCGACCCGCCGTCCTCCAACGACACGGTGAACCCGCGCTGGGGAACCTGGCCGGAGACCGGCCAGCAGTGGGCCGAGCTGACCTGGCCGTCCGCGAAGACCCTCAACAAGGCAGACGTCTACTTCTTCGACGACGACCAGGGCATCGACATGCCGTCCGCCTGGAAACTGCAGTACTGGAACGGCAGCGCCTACGTCGACATCCCCGGCGCGAGCGCGTACACGCTGGCCAAGAACCAGTACAACAGCGTCACGTTCACCGCGACGAGCACCACACGACTACGGGTGCTGCTCACGAGCAACGGCACCGATTCCGTCGGCCTCCTCGAAGCGAAGGTGTACGGCCCGTGACCAGATCCAGACTCCTCCTGGCCCTGCTCGCCCTGGCGGCGGCCCTCCTCGTCGCACCACCGGCGTCCGCCGCCGTCACATTCACCTCGACGGCCGTGAACCAGAACGGCGGCAACTGCATCGACCTGCCCGGGAGTTCGACCACGGCGGGTACCCAACTGCGCGCCTTCACCTGCTCGAACGGCGCCAACCAGAACCTCGTCCACACACCCGTCTCCGGGACCGGCGACACATACACCATCACCACCCAGTCCGGTCAGTGCGTCGACGTGTACGGCGCGTCCACGGCGGACAACGCGGCAATCATCCAGTGGCCCTGCCACAGCGGCACGAACCAGCAGTGGCGGCTCGTCCCGGTGACGGTCGCCGGCACCGACAAGACGTTCAACATCGTCTCCGTCGGCTCCGGCAAGTGCGTCGCCCCCAGCGGCGGTTCGTCCGCCTCGAACACCAACCTGGTGCAGCTGCCGTGCTCCGCCGCGAACGCCAGGGTGTGGCGGCTGCCCGGCTTCACCGGCGGCGGCACGACCCCCGGCACCTTCACCAACCCGCTCTCCCAGCACGGACCCGACCCCTGGCTGACGTACCACGACGGGTACTACTACCTCGCCACGACCACCTGGAACTCGACGATCACCATGCGCAAGGCCGACACGCTCGCCGGTCTCGCCACCGCCGGCGACCAGGTGATCTTCAACCTGACCCGGCCCAACGGGGCGGGCACGATGTGGGCGCCGGAGTTCCATCTCCTCGACGGTCCGAACGGCAGGCGCTGGTACTTCTACTACACGGCCGGACGCGAGCCGTACGACCTGGGCACCCAGCGCATCCACGTCCTGGAGAGCGCCGGCCTCGACCCGATGGGGCCGTACAGCTTCAAGGCCGACCTGCTCGACCCGACCCAGGACAACACCTGGGAGCTGGACCCCGGCATCCTTCAACTCAACGGACAGCTCTATCTGTTGGGCACCTTCTACAACGGCTCGCAGCCGATGTTCATCCGGCCGCTGTCGAACCCGTGGACCGCGAGCGGCACCCGCAGGATCCTGTCCACCCCGACCTACAGCTGGGAGACGGTGGGCGGCGCGGTCAACGAGGGCGCGGAGGTCCTCCAGCGGAACGGGAAGACGTTCATCGTCTACTCCGCCAGCCACTGCTCCACACCCGACTACAAGCTGGGCATGCTCACCTACAACGGCGGTGACCCGCTGAACTCCGCCTCCTGGGTCAAGTCCCCCAACCCGGTCTTCCAGCGGTCCAACACCAACGGTGTGTACGGCCCCGGCCACAACGGCTTCTTCAAGTCACCCGACGGCACCGAGGACTGGATGGTCTACCACGCCAACAACTCCACGAGCGGCGGCTGCGACATGAACCGGACCACCAGGGCACAGAAGTTCACCTGGAACGCGGACGGCACACCCGCCTTCGGCACCCCGGTGGCCCTGGGCGTGCCGTTGACCGCGCCGTCCGGGGAGTAGGTTGTCGGCGGACTCGCTCCGATACCGGACGTTTCCGCCGACCTGGGAGCCCGTCCGCTGTCCGTGCCCTGCGGGGCGGACCGGCTCCGAACGCACCGACCGTACAAGGAAGTGATCTGGACCATGGCCGAGCCGACAGTGGTGGTCACCGGAGCCACGGGCCGCCTCGGCGGGCGCGTCGCCCGCCGCCTGGCCGAGCGGGAGGTGCCGCAGCGACTGCTGGTGCGCAGCCCCGAGAGGACGCCGCAACTCCCCGGTGCGACACCCGTCCGCGCCAGCTACGACGACCATGACGCCGTCGTGAGCGGCCTGAGCGGCGCGGAGACGGTGTTCATGGTGTCCGCCTCCGAGAGCGCCGACCGGCTCGCCCAGCACAAGGTCTTCGTGGACGCCGCCGTCGAGGCCGGCGTACGGCACCTGGTGTACGTCTCCTTCTTCGGTGCGGCGCCCGACGCCACGTTCACGCTCGCCCGGGACCACTTCCACACCGAGGAGCACATCCGCGCCACCGGCCTGGCGTACACGTTCCTGCGGGACAACATCTACGCCGACTTCGTCCCCGACCTGGCCGGTGCGGACGGCGTCATCCGCGGCCCGGCCGGGCAGGGGCGGGCCGCGTTCGTCGCGCAGGACGACATCGCCGACGCGTCCGCCGCGATCCTGGCCCGCCCGGCCGATCACGCCGGTGCGACCTACGACCTGACCGGACCCGCATCCCTGTCGCTGGACGAGGCCGCGGCCGTCCTGTCCGAGGTGCGGGGCCGTACCGTCACCTACCACCCGGAGACCGTCGAGGAGGCCTACGCCTCTCGTGCCTCCTACGGCGCCCCGCAGTGGCAGCTCGACGCCTGGGTGTCCACCTACACGGCCATCGCGGCGGGTGAGCTCGACGGCGTCAGCGATGCCATTCCCCGCCTCACCGGGCATCCCGCCACGAGCGTCGCCGACGTCGTGCGCGGTATGCCGCCCCGCTGACAAGAATCTCGATGTCACCTCATGTCACCTCGGGCCGCCTGCCGGGCCGCGATCGCGCCGGCTTCCCTCGTAGGCTGAATCCCGCTCATGACGGACGGGAGGCCCACGCGGCCAGGAACAGGAGGCTGAGGTGACCGGGACGACGGTGGCCGAGGTCATGGCCGAGCTGGCCGGGCTCGAGGACCCGAAGGTACGCCAGGTCAACGAGAGACACGGTGACGATCACGGGGTGAACCTCGGCAAGCTGCGCGCGCTCGCGAAGCGGCTCAAGACACAGCAGGAACTCGCGCGCCGGCTCTGGGAGACCGACGACACCGCGGCGAAGCTGCTGGCGACCCTGGTCTGCCGCCCGAAGGCGTTCGAGCGTGACGAGCTGGACACCATGCTGCGCACGGCACGCACACCCAAGGTGCACGACTGGCTCGTGAACTACGTGGTGAAGAAGAGCCCGCACTCCGAGGAGCTGCGCCAGGCCTGGTTCGCCGATCCGGATCCCGTGGTCGCGAGCGCCGGCTGGGCACTGACCACCGAGCGTGTCGCGAAGAAGCCCCAGGGCCTCGATCTCGAGGGCTTGCTCGACGTCATCGAAGCCGACATGAAGGACGCCCCGGACCGTCTGCAATGGGCGATGAACCACTGCCTCGCCCAGATCGGCATCGACCACCCCGGACACCGCGCCCGCGCCATCGACATCGGCGAACACCTACAGGTCCTCAAGGACTACCCGACCCCTCCCGGCTGCACCTCCCCGTTCGCCCCCGTCTGGATCTCCGAGATGGTGCGCCGACAGCACGAGAAGCCGGGTGCCTGAAGCGGCTCGATCGGGAAACAGGTCAAACGCCCCGCAATCAAGGAAAACGACACCCGGATGTGTCGTTGTGCGGTCACGCCCTGGGCACATCTGCGCAGGGATGTCACACAGGCTGCACACACCCCTTCGAAAGCGTCGCTACCTTTGCTCGCGACTCGCTCCCCCGTGCGAAAAGTGAACACAGGAAGACCGCAGATGGACTACTGCTCCACATGCCGTCGGCATCTCAACGGCGCCCTGGTGTGCCCCGGGTGCGGCGCCTACGCCCCGGACATCGCGCCGCTCGCCGTCGGAACGACCGCACCGGCCCCCGACCCGGTCGTGGCACCGTGGCAATCCCCGAGCCACCTGTGGCACGACCAGGGTTCCGGCGCCGAGGAGAGCGGCGAGACACCGCAGGAGCACCCGTACGACAGCCCGGACGCCCCGCCTCTCGCGCCGACGGGCCGGGCGGCACGGCGGCGCCAGCGGGAACGCTGGAAGAAGACCCAGCGCAGGGCCCTGGTGGCCACCGCGGTCGCCCTGGTCGGCGGCGGTCTGACCGTCACTTCGATGAACCGCCAGTCCACGGACCGCGCGCAGGCGGCCTCCGCACCGGACAGGCAGGCCATGGGCATCGCGGAGGAGCAGGCCACGGCGCCGGTGCCGGCTTCGGCGACACCGGCCGACACGAACCGGTCCAAGGGCACCTCGTCCGCGAAACGCCCGTCCACCGCGAACGCGCCCCATGAGCAGACGGCCACCACGCCCCGGGCCACGCCCACGACCGAGGCGGTCCAGCAGGACAGCGTCACGGATTCGCTGACCACAGCGGTGTCCTCCGCCGGGTCGCAGACCGCCTCCACGGTGTCCGACACCACGGACTCGGTCCCCCAGGCGTCGGCCTCGCCCACTCCCGCCGACAACACGGACACCACCGACACGTCGAGCACGGACACGTCGTCGGCGACTCCCCCGGCCTCCGAGTCCTCTTCGTCGTCCTCGCCCTCGGGGCTCTGCCTGCTCGGGCTGGTCTGCATCAGCTGACCCCGCACACCGCAGGGGTCAGGGTCGTCAGGCGCGGAGTGCCGTGCGCAGTGTGGTGGCCATCAGATCGATGGCCTCCCTTCCTGCCTCGACCGGGCCGGTGTGGGTGAAGTAGTGGTCGACGCCCTCGAAGACACGGTGGGTGACCGTGACGCCCGCGGCCGCCAGTGCCTTGGCGTAGGCGTCGCCCTCGTCGCGCAGGCGGTCGTTCTCCGCGGTGATGACCAGGGCGGCGGGGAGTCCGGCGAGGTCGTCGGCCAGTGCGGGCGAGACGAGCGGATCGGCCCGGTCGGCGGCGTCCAGGACGTAGGCGGCGGTGAAGGTCCGCATGAGCTGCGGGCTGAGCAGCGGCTTGGCGATGAGGGACTGCTTGGTGGCCGGGTCGGCGAGCTGGTCCAGTGGTGCCGAGTCGATGATCTGGAGCCGGGGAGAGAAGGTCCCGCGCTCCCGGGCCAGCCGGCAGACCGCGGCGGTCAGATTGGCGCCTGCGCTGTGTCCGCCCACGGCGAGGCGCGAACCGTCCCAGCCGCCAGCGGAGCCGTTCGCGGCGACCCAGGCGGCGACGTCGTAGGCCTGATGGACGGGAACAGGGAACTGCCGTTGCGGGGCCACGGCGTAATCGACATTGATGACGACGCAGCCGGCCTTGGCGGCTATGTAGCGGCAGATGTGGTCGTCCTGCTCGGGGCGGCCGACCACGAACCCGCCGCCGTGGAAGTTGATGTACACGGGAGCGGGGGCCGCGGTGGCCACGGGCGGGTGGTAGACGGTGCAGGAGACCGGTCCGGCCCCGGTCTCCACCCGGAGGATCTCGGTGCGCTTCGGGATGTCGGTGAAGCGCAAGTCCTTGTGCACACGGGCCATCACGCGGCCCAGGAACAGTTGGATCCCTCTGGCCTGGAGTTCGGCGCTGAACGGCATGACCTGACCACCAATCGCTACAAAGTTAAATTAACAGGATTCCTGATAATGGAGCCTCGTTCCTCATTCCGCAATGGGCAGACAGGAGCGCGATCGGTCAGGAACCGACCGCCACCGCCGGCCGACGAGGCGGACGTGGGGGTCGCGCTTATACTCCGGCCCCGAAGTATGTTGTCCCGCCACATGTGCGCCTGACGTGCGGATTCCTACGGTGTTCCGACACGTACCCGTCCCCACCGCACACGAGGAAGTGGCGCACATGGCCTCCGCAGCACCCGCTCCACCGTCGCCGAACAACCTGAAGCGCATAGTCGCCGCCAGCCTCATCGGCACGACCATCGAGTGGTACGACTTCTTTCTCTACGGATCCGCCGCGGCCCTCGTCTTCAACAAGCTGTTCTTCCCGGGCTCCGACCCGCTCGTCGGCACCCTGCTGTCGTTCCTGACGTACGCCGTCGGATTCGCCGCCCGTCCGCTCGGTGCCCTCGTCTTCGGGCACTACGGC
Organism: Streptomyces sp. NPDC087859; assembly: GCF_044742595.1. NCBI lineage: Bacteria > Bacillati > Actinomycetota > Actinomycetes > Kitasatosporales > Streptomycetaceae > Streptomyces > Streptomyces sp. NPDC087859. The sequence goes on from NZ_JBIUUU010000008.1 coordinate 367,399, forward strand.
GACCGGCTGGGACGCAAGAAGCTGCTGGTGCTGAGCCTGCTGCTGATGGGCGGGGCGACCTTCGCGATCGGGCTGCTGCCCACCCACGCGACGATCGGCTCGGCGGCACCCGTGCTGCTGACCGTGCTGCGCCTGGTCCAGGGCTTCGCGCTCGGCGGCGAGTGGGGCGGGGCCGTGCTGCTGGTGTCCGAGCACGGGGACGCCCGGCGGCGCGGGTTCTGGGCCTCCTGGCCGCAGACCGGCGCCCCCGCGGGGCAGTTGCTGGCCACCGGTGTGCTGTCCCTGCTCACCGCCGTCCTCTCGGACAGCGCCTTCACCAGCTGGGGCTGGCGGATCCCGTTCCTGCTCTCCGGCGTCCTCGTGATGGTCGGTTTGTGGATTCGTCTGTCTGTCGATGAATCGCCGGTCTTCAAGCAGGCCCTGGCCCACGCCCAGGCCCGCAAGGCCGAGCAGGGGGCCGCCGCGGAGAAGCTCCCGATCGTCTCCGTACTGCGCCACCACTGGCGCGACGTGCTCATCGCGATGGGCGCGCGCATGGCCGAGAACATCAGCTACTACGTGATCACCGCCTTCATCCTCGTCTACGCCACCACCGCGGCCGACGTCTCCAAGCAGACCGCGCTGAACGCCGTACTGATCGCCTCCGCCGTGCACTTCGCGGTGATCCCGATGTGGGGCGCCCTGTCGGACCGGATCGGGCGGCGGCCGGTGTACCTGCTGGGCGCGGCCGGGATCGGCCTGTGGATGTTCCCGTTCTTCTCCCTCATCGACACCGGCAGCTTCGGCAACCTGATCCTCGCCATCACCGTGGGTCTGGTGCTGCACGGGGCGATGTACGCGCCCCAGGCCGCCTTCTTCTCCGAGATGTTCGCGACCCGGATGCGCTACTCCGGCGCCTCCATCGGTGCCCAGTTCGCCTCGGTCGCCGCCGGAGCGCCCGCGCCGCTGATCGCCACCGCGCTCCTGGACGACTACGGCAGCTCCACCCCGATCGCCCTGTACGTCATCGCGGCGGCCGTGCTGACCCTCATCGCGGTGGGGGTGGCCAAGGAGACCCGCAACCGGGACCTCGCCGACGTCGACGCCCCCGCGGACGCGGAGCCGGTGAAGGCCGCGACCGCGGACGCCCGCACCGTCTGATCTGCCCCGGCCGGCCCCCGTGCGCTCGTGCGTGCGGGGGTCCGTGCTGTGGCGATGGGCGCACTCAGTGCTGTGTCGGTGCGGACAACCGGTGCAGGCGCAGGGCGAGCTGGATCTCCAGGGCGCGCGCGGGGCTCTGCCAGTCGTCGCCGAGGAGGCGGCCGACGCGCTCCAGGCGTTGGGCGACCGTGTTCACGTGGACGTGCAGTTCGTCCTTGGTGCGGGCCGGGCTCATGCCGCAGGCGAAGTAGGCGTCCAGGGTGCGCAGGAGATCGGTGCCGCGCCGTTCGTCGTAGGTCACGACCTGGCCGATGGTGCGGTCGACGAAGCCCGTGATGTCGCGGTCGCCGGCCAGGAGCAGGCCGAGGAACCCGAAGTCCTCGGCGGCCGCCCCGTCGCCGGAACGGCCCAGGAGCCGCAGGGCGTCGAGGCAGCGGCGGCCCTCCTCGTAGGCGGCGGCCACGGTGTCCGGGCGGGTGGCCAGGTCCTCGACCGGGCCCGACGCGCCGACGGTGACGGCCTCGTGGACGGCCGTGCCGAGGTGGCCTGCGGTGCGGCGGGCCAGGGCGGTCGCGGTGTCGCCGGGTCTCAGGGGCAGCAACAGGACGGTGCCGCCGTCGCGGGCGGCGGCCAGTCCGTGCCGGGTCGCCGCAAGGTGGGAGGCGGCGGACCACAGGCGTCTGCGGGCGTCCGCCTCCTGCTCGGCGTCGGCCGCGGTGCCGTCGAGACGCGCGGCCAGGACGACATGGGTGGCGTCGAGGTCGGCGTGCAGCCGGGAGGCCCGTTCGCGCAGCAGGCGCGGGTCGCGGTCACGGGCGTCGAGGAGGTCGTCCAGGAGTTCGCCACGGACGCGCTGTTCGGCCTCGGCCGCCGAGCGTCTGGCCAGCAGCAGCAGCGAGGTGACCATCGCGGCGCGCTCCAGGGTGCGCTGGTCGACGGGGTCGAGTCCGGGGTGGCCGTGCAGCACGAGGGCGCCGAGCAGTTCGCCGCCGGCGGAGACGGCCGCGATCCAGTCGTCGCCGTGCCGTACGGCGTGTCCTTCGGCCCGGGAGGCTTCCAGTGCCTCGGCGGGGGTGGCGGCGGCCTCGGTGAACTCGACCTTGCCGTCGAGGACTTCGGCGACCGCGGCCGCCACGTCGTGCACCCCGCCGCCGCGCAGCACGAGTTCGGCGAGCCGGTCGTGGACATCGGAGGCCCGCTCGATGACGCCGCTGCGGTCGCGGATGATCTCGTTGGCCCGCTCCAGGTCGGCGAGGGCCGAGCGGGTCTCGGTGAGCAGGTTCGCGGTGTCGATGGCGGCGGCCGCCAGGGCGGCGAAGGAGCCGAGCAGGGCGATCTGCTCCCGCTCGAAGACCCGGGCGCGCCGGTCGGCGGCGAACAGCACCCCGATGACGTGGTGGCCCAGCATCAGCGGCACGCCGAGGATGGCGACCAGGCCCTCGTCCCGTACGCCGCCGTCGATGGTGCGGGTGTGCTGGAAGCGCTCGTCCTTGAAGTAGTCGTCGGTGACGTAGGGCCGGGCCGTCTGGGCGACGAGGCCGCCGAGCCCCTCGCCCATGCCGAGCCGCAGTTGCTGGAAGCGGGCGGCGACCGAGCCCTCCGTCACACGCATGTAGGTGTCGCCGCGGACCGGGTCGTTCAGGCTGAGGTAGGCGACGTCCGTGCCGAGCAGTGAGCGGGCGCGCTGCACGATCGCCTGGAGCACGGCGTCCAGGTCGCGCAGTCCCGCCAGGTCGTGCGCGGTCTCGAAGAGAGCGGAGAGCTCGGCCTCGCGCCGGCGCCGTCCCTCCAGCTCCGAGCGCACGCGCAGCGCGACCAGCTTGGCCTGCTCCAGCGCGGCGATCCGCTCGGCCGGCCGGCCCTCGGCGCGGGCGACCAGCACCGGCTGCTCGTAGGCATCGGCGGACGCGCCCCTGGCCAGCAGCTCGAGGAACGGTGCCTCGGCGCTGCCGGCGGGGCGCTCGGCGGACTGCACGTGATCGCGGGACATGCTCACAGGATTCCTCATCGCACCGTCACCTCGTCAGCCCTGTGGACAACCCCGCCGGGGCGCGGCTCAGTGCGCCGTCCAGCCCCCGTCCATCACCAGGGACGTGCCGGTCACGAAGGACGCCTGCGGACCGCACAGATACGCCACGGCCTCGGCGACGTCCTCGGGCTCGATGAGCCGCTTGACCGCGCTGTCCTGGAGCAGTATCTCGGCCAGGACGCGCTCCTCGGGGATGCCGTGCGCCTGCGCCTGGTCGGCGAGCTGCTTCTCGACCAGGGGGGTGCGCACATAGGCGGGGTTCACACAGTTCGAGGTGACACCGTGGGGCGCGCCCTCCAGGGCGGCCGTCTTGGAGAGCCCTTCCAGGCCGTGCTTGGCGGCGACGTACGCCGACTTGAACGCCGAGGCCCGCAGCCCGTGGACCGAGGACACGTTGACGATCCGGCCCCACCCCTGCCCGTACATGTGGGGCAGGGCGCCGCGGATGAGCCGGAACGGCGCCTCCAGCATCACCGTGAGCACGGTGTGGAAGACGTCGGGCGGGAACTCCTCGATGGGGCGCACGAGCTGGAGCCCGGCGTTGTTGACCAGCACGTCGGTGCCGGCGGCGGCGTGCTCGGCGGCGTCCAGGTCGGTCAGGTCGAGAACGTGCGGTTCGATGGCGCCCGCCAGGTTCCGGGCCCCGTCGACCAGCTCCTCCAGCCCCCGCGCCTCCCGGTCGACCGCTCTCACCTTCGCCCCTGCGGCCGCAAGCCGCAGCACACAGGCGCGGCCGATGCCACCGGCGGCGCCGGTGACGAGGGCGGTGCGGCCGCCGAGGTCGAGCGAGGAGGCGTGGGGGGCCGAGAGGGCGCTGGGCGGGGTCATGGCTCGACCCTAAGCAGCGCCCTTGACTGCCCCCATGTGGTCAGAGCCCATACTTCATTCGGAACTCATGGGCTCAAACCATGTGGGTTCATCGGACAGTGCTTGCTTGATCCGGAACAGCTGGCGTTCGCCCATCGGGGGCAGCGCGTCCACCTCGAACCAGCCGACCTCGAGGGACTCGTCGTCGTTCACCCGTGCCTCGCCGCCGACGGCCCGGCAGCGGAAGGTGATGTCCATGAACTGGCACGTGTCGCCGTTGGGGTAGACGACCTCTCTCCCCGACCGGACGAGGACGACCCGTTCGACGACGCAGTGCACGCCCGCCTCTTCGTGGACCTCCCGGACGGCGGCGGCCGCGGGCTGCTCCCCGGGGTCGGGTATGCCCGAGATCACCGTCCACTCGTGGTTGTCCGCGCGCTGCCCCAGCAGGACCCGCCCCTCGTCGTCGAAGACGACGGCGCTGACGCCGGGCAGCCACAACAGCTGGTGCCCGGCGGAGGCCCGGATCTCACGGATGAAGTCAGGAGTAGCCATGCTCCCGACCTTAACCGGCGGCTCCCGCCCGCCTGTTGCGCACACCCGAACCGATCGCCCAGCCCAGTCCACCCGCCGCGACCAGCACCAGCAGCATCTCCGGCAGGATGCCGAGCTTCGTGGCCGGAGTCTCGGAGGAGCGCAGCGGCACCTTCTGGACGAGGGAGTCGGCGACGAACATGCCGGTCTTCTGGGTGATCCTCCCGTCCGGCATGATGATCGCGCTGACGCCGCTGGTCACCGGCACCGTGACGGTCCGGCTGTGCTCCACGGCGCGGACCCGGGACATGGCCAGCTGCTGGTAGGTCATCTCGCTGCGGTCGAAGGTCGCGTTGTTGCTCGGCACGGAGATCAGCTGGGCGCCGTCGGTGACCTCGGAGCGCACGGCCCAGTCGAAGGCCGCTTCGTAGCAGGTGACGAGTCCGACCTTGGCGCCGGCCATGGTGAACACGCCGGGTTCGGTGCCGCGGCTGAAGTCCTGGCCGACCATGGACGTCCAGTTGCTGTTGATCGCCCCGATGAGCGAGCGCAGCGGGAGGTACTCGCCGAACGGCTGGATCTGGCGCTTGTCGTAGGTGTCGGTCGGTCCCTTGACCGGATCCCACAGGATCTGCTCGTTGTAGAGCTTGCCGTCCCGCTCGACGACTCCGCCGACCGAGATCGGCGCGTCGATGGCCTTGGCGGCGGCGTCGATGACGGCGCGGGCGTCCTCGTTGGCGAACGGGTCGATGTCGGAGGAGTTCTCGGGCCACAGCACGATGTCGGGCCTGGGCATCTTGCCGGCCTTGACCTGGGCGGCCAGCCGCTCGGTCTCGCGTGCGTGGTAGTCGAGCACGGCCCGTCGCTGGGCGTTGAAGTCGAGGCCCGCGCGGGGCACGTTGCCCTGGATGGCCGCGACGGTGACGGTGCCGTTCTCGGCCTTGTCGCTGACCAGCGGGCGGGCGGCGAGGGCCCCCACCACGGGAACGGCCACGCTCAGCAGGGCGACCACGGCGGCCGACCGGCGTACCTCTCGGGAGCGGCGCTTCTCCACCGCCAGCCGGACGGCCTCGTACAGCCCGAAGCCGCACAGGACGACCGCGAAGCCGAGCACCGGGGTCCCGCCCGCCGCGGCGAGCGAAAGGAAGACTCCGTCGGCCTGGCCGAACGCGATCTTGCCCCACGGGAAGCCGCTGAACGGCACACGCGCGCGTGCCGCCTCTCCGGCGATCCACAGGGCGGCCGCCCACAGCGGAAAGCCGGGCAGCTTCGACACCGTGGCGATACCCGCGCCGACCAGCGCGACGAAGACCGCCTCGATCACCACGAGCGCCAGCCACGGGCCGGGCCCGACCTCCACGCCGGTCCACACCAGCAGCGGCAGCAGGAAGCCCAGGCCGAAGAGGTAGCCGAGGCCCAGACCCGCCTTCCAGCTGCGGCCACGCAGTACCCAGCCGAAGACGGCGAATGCCGGGAGGGCGAGCCACCACAGCGTGCGCGGCGGGAAGCTGACGTAGAGCAGCACTCCGGAGAGTGCGGCGGCGAGAGCCGGGACGAAGCGCGCGAGGCGGGCCGTGCGCGAGGCGGGCGCGGTCGGCTGCTTCTGGTCCGACTCGTCCACGGATGTTGCGGTGACGGTCACTCCGGGAGTGTACGGCGGTTGACCTTGGCACCGACAGCGCGGTCCGTACGGCAGTACGGGGCTCCGGCGACCACTCCTGACGCATCCTTCCTGCGCAACTCGTCCACAAACCGTCCATCAGCCGTTACCGTGTGCCGGAGCCTTTGTCGTACCGCCGGTCAGGCGGCCGTACGACCGGGGCCCGGCACAGGTCGCGGGGGCGGCCGGTTCGGGGGATCGGGTGGGGTCGACGGGGATGACGTCTGCGGCCGGTCCGGCGGCGGACGGCGACAGACGAAACGTTTCGGACGCGACGGGCGTGGTGGTGCTCGGGGCCTGCGCCACTTGGTCCCTGATCACGGCGGCCGTGCACGACGGCCGTCCCGAGGGCGTGCTGCTCGCCGTCCTCGCCGTGGCCGCCGGCTATGCGGCGGGACGGATCTGCGGAGCGATTCTGCAGGTCGCGGCGCTCTGTGCGGCGGCGGCCGCCGGGGTGGGCCTCACCGCCGCAGCCCCTCATCTCTCCGCCGGGCCCGAGATCGCCGCACCGCTGGGCCACGCCGGCTCCACCGCCGCCGTGCTGACCCTGTCCACGGGTGCCGTGTGCTGTGCCGCGTGGGCCGTGCGGGCACCGGTCTGGCGGCTCGTGCTGCGGGCGTCGGCCGTCGGGATCGTGGTGACCGCCGCCGTGCTGGGTTCGGCGAGCGGATGCGTCGCCTGTGCCGCGGTGCTGCTGTGCTCGCTCGCCGCGAGCCGTATGGGGGACCACCGCGGCGCGGGTTTCGCCGGGCTCGTCCTGACGGCGGCCCTGGTGACCGGGCTGGCCTGGGCGGTCGCCGGCCGGGCGGTACCGGAGGGACTCGCCGTGTCGCTGGAGGGCCAGCTGACCCGGCATCGCATCGGGCTGTGGCAGGACGCGCTGCACATGGCGCACCGGGACCCCGCCCTGGGCGTCGGCCCCGGACGCTTCGGCGAACTCAGCACGACGGCGGCCCAGACGCTGCTGCCGGACGGCAAACCGCACTCGGCGCCGCTCCAGCAGGCCGCCGAACAGGGAGTGGTCGGCGTGGTCCTGCTCGCCGCGGCCTTCTGCTGGCTTCTCTACACCCTCTGGCGCTCACCGCGCCCCACGCCGGTCGTGCTCACCGCGGGTGCGGCGCTCACCGCGCTCGCGGCCATCGCCGCGGTCGGCAACGCGCTCAGCTTCACGACGGTGTCGGTGGGCGCCGGCCTCCTGGCGGGGCTGGCCACGGCCCGCCCGCTGGTCGACGAGTCGGCACGGCGCGATTCGGACGAGACCCGCCCCTGGGACGACCGACTGGCTCCGTGACCTAGTGCGCCCCGCCGTGCGTGCGCGAGCGCAGCCGGTCCCTGATGATCTGCACGGCGGCCTCGGCGTCGTCCACGGTGATCGTGAAGGTGTGCCCGTCCCACAGGCTCAGCACGATGCCCTCGCCACGGCGTACGACGACGGCGGTGCCCTTCTCGGGCCGCCAGCGGTAGCCCCAGCCTCCCCAGTGGCGCGGGGTGACGTCATGGTCGACCTCGGCACCCGCCACGTTCGACAGCAGGATGCGGCGGCGCGGCAGGCCCATGTGGCCGCAGCGCACCTCGAGGGACTCCTCGTCGACCTTGAGCGCGACATGCACGAACGCCAGGGTGCCGAAGAGGACGAGCAGGCCCGCCGCGATGCACCCGACGACCGCCATGGCGAGCGGGGCGATGCCCGAGGTCCACGCCGAGTCGACGGCCAGCTCGATGCCGAGCGCCATGCACGCGGCGCCGACGAGCGCCAGCAGCCACTGGACCCGGTTGGTGGCGCGTCCGGTCCAGACGTCGGGATGCGGCGCGTTCACGCCGTGGGGGTGGTCCCTCATGCTTATGAGGTTACTCAGGTTTCGCTGCGCGGGTACCGCGTAGCGGAGGGTGAGTGGGCCGGTGGAGCGAGCGGGGCTTGTTCCCCACGCTCGGTCAGCGGGCGGGGCTGACCGCCGAGAGGAAGCGGCCTTCCGCGTACGTGAGCGCGGTCCCGGGCAGCTCGGCCTCACGGCCGCTGAGCAGCACGGTGAGACTGCCGTCGGCGGCTGCCTCGGGAGCGGGCAGCTCGCCTATCCTGCGCAGTGCCTGGGCGACCACGGCGCCGGCGGTGCCGTGCAGGATGAGCGGCGCCCGGCCGGGCTGCTGCACTGCCGCGCGGATGCGCTCGGCGACCAGTTCGTAGTTGGTGCAGCCGAGGACGAGGGTCGTGATGTCGGCGGGAGTGCGTGCCGCGGCGGCGGCGATCGCGGCCTCGATGGCCGGCTCGTCGGCGTGGTGCACGGCGTCCGCGAGCCCCGGGCACGGCACCTCGGCGACGTCCACACCCATGGCGAACCGCTCGATGAGATCGCGCTGGTAGGGACTGCCGGTGGTGGCGGGGGTCGCCCAGATGGCGAGGGGGCCACCGCCCGCGGCGGCCGGCTTGATCGCCGGAACGGTCCCGATGATCGGCAGGTCCGGCTCGAAACGGGCCCGCAACGCGGGCAGCGAGTGCACCGACGCGGTGTTGCAGGCGACGATCAGCACATCGGGGCGGTGCGCCGCGGCGGCCTCGGCGACGGCCAGCGCCCGTTCCGTGATGTCCTCGGGTGTGCGCGGCCCCCAGGGCATCCCGTCGGGGTCCCAGGACAGGACGAGATCCGCGTCGGGCCTGAGCCGGTGTGCCGCGGCAGCGGCTGGAAGCAGACCGATTCCGGAGTCCATGAGCGCGATCTTCACCCGGCCACGATAGACGATGAGCACTTGCGGGCCGGTCCGGTGGGGGACACTGCGCCTGTGAGCGCCATGACGTGGACCGCCGCCGCTTCCCTCGCCGCCTGGCTGTGGCTGTTGCTCTGCCAGGGCTTCTTCTGGCGTACGGACGTCAGACTGCCCGAGCGGCGAGAACCCGACGAGTGGCCGTCCGTCTGCGTCGTCGTCCCCGCGCGCGACGAGGCCGCCGTCCTGCCCGCCAGTCTCCCGTCGCTGCTGGCCCAGGACTACCCCGGGACGGCCGAGGTCTTCCTCGTCGACGACGGCAGCACGGACGGCACCGCGGAGCTGGCCCGCGAGCTGTCCCAGCGGTACGGCGGACTGCCGCTCACCGTGGGCTCGCCCGGTGAGCCGCCCGCCGGGTGGACCGGCAAGCTGTGGGCGGTGCGCCACGGCATCGGCCTGGCACGTGCGCGTGACCCCGAGTACCTGCTGCTCACGGACGCGGACATCGCGCACGAGCCGGAGAGCCTGCGCGCCTTGGTCGCGGCGGCGCGCACCGGCGGCTTCGACGTCGTGTCGCAAATGGCCCGGCTGCGGGTGGAGAGCCTGTGGGAGCGGCTGGTCGTGCCGGCCTTCGTCTACTTCTTCGCCCAGCTGTACCCCTTCCGCCGTATCGGGAAGAGGGGGTCCCGGACGGCGGCCGCCGCGGGCGGCTGCGTACTGCTGCGCACGGAGACCGCCGAGCGGGCGCGGATCCCGGACGCGATCCGGCACGCCGTCATCGACGACGTGGCGCTCGCGCGCGCGGTCAAGGGCGGGGGCGGTCACATCTGGCTGGGGCTGGCCGAGCGGGTGGACAGCGTCCGGCCGTATCCGCGGCTGCACGACCTGTGGCGCATGGTCTCGCGCAGCGCGTACGCGCAGTTGCGGCACAGCCTTCCACTGCTGGCCGGAACGGTGGCCGGACTCGCGCTGATCTACCTGGTGCCGCCCGTGGCCCTGGTGGTGGGGCTCGTCGCGGGGAGTACGGCGGCCGCGGTCCTCGGAGGGCTCGCGTGGCTGGTGATGACGGGCACGTACGTCCCGATGCTCCGCTACTACCGGCAGCCTCTGTGGCTCGCTCCCCTGCTGCCGTTCACGGCGTTCCTCTACCTCCTGATGACGGTCGACTCGGCCGTCCAGCACTACCGGGGGCGCGGTGCGGCCTGGAAGGGCCGCACCTACGCACGTCCGGACGCGGTGCCCGACAAGGGCTGACCCGCTACTTGCGGCCGGGGGTCCAGTTCATGCCCCAGCCGTAGGCGTAGTCGACGGTCCGCTGCGGGCTCACTCCGCGCTCGGGCACCAGGTAGCGGGCTTCGCGCTGGACGACGAGGTCGGAGCCGGTGTTGGTGATCAGGGCGAGCGCGCAGACCGTCGAGGGGACGGTGCACTCGTCGAGGGAGAAGTCGATCGCGGCGCCGAACTGCGGCTGCAGGGTCACGGTGGCGTGCAGGTCGGCGAAGGAACGCGCGCCCTCGTAGATCGTGACGAAGACGAGGATGCGCCGGAAGGCCTGCTTGTGGTCGAGGTTGACGGTGAGGTTCTCGCCGCTCGCGACGGCGCCGGTGCGGTCGTCGCCGTCGAGGTGGATGAACGGCGGCTGGTGCAGCGCGCCGAAGGCGTTGCCGAGGGCCTGGACGACGCCCTTGCTGCCGTCGGTGAGCTCGTAGAGGGCGCACAGGTCCAGGTCGAGGTCGTTGTGCGTGGCGACCGGGCGGCCCAGTTTGCTCGCCCAGCCCGAGAACTGCTTGCGGACCTCCCAGTTGAGGTTCACGCGCATCGCGCCCGAGGTGCCGCCCTGCTTGGTCAGCGAGACCGACGGGGACGCCTTGGTGAGCGTGACCTTGGTGAGGCGGACCGGTTGCGCCGGAGGTGCCGGAGGGGCGGCCGGCGCGGGCGGCACGGTCACCGGCGGGGCGGTGACAGGCGGGGCGGTGACAGGCGGGGCCGCCGGTACGGGCGGGGCGGCCTGCTGCGGTTCGTCCACGGTGATCCCGAAATCCGTGGCCAGCCCTTCCAGCCCGCTGCTGTAGCCCTGGCCGACGGCACGGAACTTCCAGTTGCCCTGGCGGCGGTAGAACTCGCCGAGGACGAAAGCGGTTTCGACGCTGGCGCCGGTGCTGTCGAAGCGGGCGATCACCGTGCCCTGGGCGGCGTCCTTGACCTCGATGTAGAGGCCCGGCACCTGTCCGAACGACCCGCCGTCGCTGGAGGCGGCCAGGACCACCGTCTCGACGGCGGGCTCCACGCGCGCGAGGTCGACGAGAAGTGAGTCGACCACCCGGCCACCGGCGTTCTGCTTGCCCTCGTGACGGACCGCGCCGGAGGTGTGCGCCGGCTGGTTGTAGAAGACGAAGTCGCCGTCGGAACGGACCTTTCCGCCCACGAGGAGCAGCGCCGACGCATCCGCGTCGGGTACGCCCGGTCCGGAACTCCAGCCCAGTTCGACCCGCAGCGCCGTCGTCGGCACCGGAGCATTGGACCCTTTCGGCATGGACATGTCCGCCCCCATCACGTGTCACCGCGCCAGGCATGTCCCGGCAGCCCATTGTTCTCTACAGGGCCAACCTATTCCCCGCGACAGCGAACTCCCATCCGGTGCACAGGGAGACCGCCCGCCAACCCTCGGTAACCCGCTCGGAACTCGGCCTTTACAGGATCCGGCCCCCTGCCGCTGCCCCTTTTCCCCACCTTCGCTCGCATTGGGGGTCCGACGTCACTGCGGACACGGAAAACAACCCTCTTATCGGTCTCCCCAACCAGCACATCGTGGGCTTAACTTATGTGCCATGACCTCCCCCCGCTCCACTTATGGCGGCGGCTACTACTCCGCCTCCTTCCCGGACACTCCGATCTACGACTCGCTCGTGGCCGAGCGGGGTACCCCGCAGATCGCCCCGATCCGGGTCCCGGCCGAGTACGCCATGCCGAGCAGCAGCAACCTGCCCGCGCTGCCGTCGGCCCTGCCCGCCCTCCCGGCGGGTCCCTCCCAGCCCTCCTACGGCTACCCGCAGGCGCAACAGCCGGCTCCGCTGCAACAGGCGCCCGCCGCGTACATCCCGCAGCAGGCCGGTGCCCCGCGCGGCTATCCCGGCCCGCAGACACAGCAGCCCCGTCCGGCGGCGGCGCAGGGCATGGGCTACGAGGCGATGCGCCCCGCGGCTCCCCGCCCCGCTCCGGCTCCGTACCAGGACCCGTACAACAACCAGCAGTACCGCGGCTACTGAGCCGAGCCCTGGACCTGTCCTGCCTGGTGGCACGATGGGTTCATGGGTAATGCGCGGCTTCAGTCGGTTCATGTCCACCCGGTCAAGGCGTTCCGGGGCCTCGCGCCCGGGGAGGCCGACGTGGAGCCCTGGGGGCTGGCCGGAGACAGGCGCTGGGCGCTGATCGACGACGGGGGAAAGGTCGTCTCGCAACGCCGGGAGCCGCGTGTCGCGCTTGCCGCCGCCGAGCTGCTGCCCGGCGGCGGCGTCCGGCTGTCCGCACCCGGCATGGAGCCGCTGGAGGTCCCCGTACCGCGCCCGGTCGGCACCGTGCCGGTGGCGATCTTCCAGGACAAGGTGGAGGCGGTGCCCGCCGAGGACGCGGCCGCGCACGCCTGGTGCAGCGACTATCTCGGCGCGGACGTGCGTCTGGTGCACATGGACGATCCCGCCACGCGCCGGCCCGTCGATCCGGAGTACGCGCTCGAGGGAGAGACCGTCTCCTTCGCCGACGGCTTTCCCCTGCTGCTCACCACGACGGCCTCGCTCGACGCCCTGAACTCCCTGATCGCGCAGGGTGACCATGCCGACGAGGGCCCGCTGCCCATGGACCGGTTCCGGCCCAACGTGGTCGTGTCGGGCACCGACGCCTGGGCCGAGGACGACTGGTCGCGGCTCGCGATCGGCGAGGTCGTCTTCCGGGTCGCCAAGACCTGTGGGCGCTGTGTCGTGACCACCACCGACCAGTCCACCGCCGCCCGCGGCAGGGAACCTCTGCACACCCTGGGACGCCACCGGCGGCTGAGCGGAAAGCTGGTCTTCGGGCAGAACCTGGTGGCCCGCTCCCGTGGCACGATCCGCGTCGGCGACCCCGTCACGATCCTCGATCGGTAGAGACCCGCTCAACGCCTGATGTGCGGGAACCCACCGCGGGGGACCATGCGTTGATAATCGTGAGAAGTGCATGAGAGGTCCGGCTGGTGATTTCGCTCTCTCTTTGACCGGGCCTGCGCGTGAACATCTCCGCCAGGGGTTATCACGGAGCGGGAAGGGGGTGCGGACGGTGCGAGCGATGAGGGGACTCTGGCGCTGGCGGCGCAATCCGCTGCGCCGTGCGACCGATCTGGCCGAGGCGTGGGTCGCCCTCGCGGCCCTGCTGCTCATCCTGGTCGTCGCGCCGGTGGCGGGCGTCGTCATCGGCGGCCTCGCCCAGGACTCCCTCCAGGAATCGGTGCGCAACCAGCGCGTCACCCGTCATGTGGTGACGGCGACCGTGACCCGCGAGCTGGACCGGTCCCCGCTGGACGCCGACCCCGAGACCTCCACCGGGCGGGAGATGCGCACCCGCGTCCTCGCCGACTGGACCGCGCCGGACGGCACTTCACAGCACGGCCCGGTGCTGGCGAACCTCAAGGACCCGCACCGGGGCGACCACTTCACGATATGGACGGACGCCCAGGGCCAGATAGTGGCCCGGCCGCTGGACTCCGCGACCGCCACGACACATGCCGTCCTCGCCGGGTTCGGCGCGGCCCTGCTCGGCATCGGACTCGTGGAGAGCGCCCGCCGGTTGATCGTCTGGCGCATGGTCCGTCGCCGGTACGCCCGTTGGGACCAGGCCTGGGAGCGGGTGGGCCCGGACTGGGGCAGGACCGGCACCGGCAGCTGACAGCCTTCCCTCTCTGGTCAACCCACCGCCTGCGCGCACGCTACGGTGGACCGGCCGAACTTCTTCGGCAGCACGAACCCGCGAGCGAGCGAGCCGCAGGGACGTGCCGGTGTCGGGCAGTTGACGTCGTACCGGTGTCCCGACGGCCCGCGAGCCATGAGTACCGCACAGTGGGGGCACGGCAACGCCATGGCACAGGGCACGGTCCAGGTGACGCACACCGGCACCTCGCGGTGGCGGCGCCGCACGGGTGAGTACGCATCGCTCGCCGCCGCCCTGGAGGCCGCGGCCGACGGCGACGTCCTCACCGTCGCCCCCGGCACCTATCGGGAGAACCTCGTCGTGCAGCGGGCGGTGACCCTGCGCGGGCCCGAGGGCTCCCCCGGCTCGGTGCGCATCGCGCCCCTCGACGGGGTGCCGCTGACCGTACGCGCCTCGGCGGTGGTCCAGGACCTGCATGTGGAGGGCCAGGACGCGGCAGCGCCCGCGCTGCTCGTCGAGGAGGGCACCCCGGAGCTGACGGACATCCGCATCGTCACCCGGTCAGCGGCCGGGATAGAGGTGCGCGGCGGCGCCCGGCCGACCGTGCGGCGCTGCACCGTCGACAACCCGGCCGGGATCGGCATCGCCGTACTCGACGAGGGCGGCGGCGTGTTCGAGGAGTGCGAGGTCGTGGCGGCCGGCCAGGCCGGCGTCGCGGTCCGCGGCGGCGCCCATCCGCGCCTCGAGCGCTGCCGGGTGCATCACGCGTCGGGTGTGGGCCTGTCGGTTACCGGTGAGAACTCCGCGCTGGAAGCAGTGGGTTGCGAGGTCTACGAGGTCCGTGGCAGCGGCGTGCAGATCACCGGCAAGGCCACCGCGCACCTCACCGACTGCGATGTGCACCGCACCACCGGGGACGGCGTCACGCTCGACACGGACGCCGTGCTGACCCTGGCCGACTGCAGCATCCACGACATCCCCGAGAACGCGGTGGACCTCAGGTCGCGTTCCGTCCTCACCCTCACCCGCACAACGGTGCGCCGGTTCGGGCGCAACGGCCTGTCGGTGTGGGATCCGGGCACGCGCGTGGACGCCAACCAGTGCGAGATCTTCGACAGCACCGGCGACTACCCCGCGGTGTGGGTGAGCGACGGGGCGACCGTGGTGCTGGACTCGTGCCGGGTGCACGACGTGCCGGACGCGCTGTTCGTCCTGGACCGCGGCTCCCGCGCGGACGTCGTCGACAGCGACCTCTCCCAGGTGCGCAACACGGCCGTGTCGGTGAGCGACGGAGCCACCGCGCAGCTCGACGACTGCCGTATCCGGGACGCGGCCACCGGCGCCTGGTTCCGGGACCACGGCAGTGGCGGCACCCTCAACAACTGCACGGTGGACGGCACCCAGACCGGCGTGATCGTCACGAAGGGCGCCGACCCGACGATCGAGCGGTGCACGGTCGACTCCCCCGCCGAGGCCGGCTTCTACGTGTCGGCGGGCGGCCGGGGCAGCTTCCTCAACTGCCGCGTCACCGGCAGCGGCGGCTACGGCTTCCATGTGATCGACGGCTCCCGTACGACGCTCAAGAAGTGCCGCACGGAGCGGTGCGCACGGGGCGGGTACGAGTTCGCGGACGCCGGCCCGGACACGGGGTCCGGCGTCGGCCCGGTCGTCGAGGACTGCACGAGCGACGAGAGCGCGGGGCGGCGCCCGTCGGCCGACCCGGAGCCCGTCGTGCAGACGGCGAGCCAGTCCCCCGGTCTGCTCGGCGCGATCCCCGGGCAGCGCATCACCGAGCCGGAGCAGCCTGCCGCCCCCGCCGAGCCGGAGCAGCCCTCACGCACCTCCCAGGCCGTCATGGGTGAACTCGACGCCCTGGTGGGCCTGGACAGCGTCAAGCGCGAGGTGCGGGCCCTCACCGACATGATCGAGGTCGGCCGGCGCCGCCGGGAGGCCGGCCTCAAGGCGGCCTCGGTCAAGCGCCACCTGGTCTTCACCGGCTCCCCCGGAACCGGCAAGACCACGGTCGCCCGCCTCTACGGCGAGATCCTCGCCTCGCTCGGTGTCCTGGAGAAGGGACATCTCGTCGAGGTGTCCCGCGTCGACCTGGTCGGCGAGCACATCGGCTCCACCGCGATCCGCACCCAGGAGGCCTTCGACAAGGCACGCGGCGGTGTGCTGTTCATCGACGAGGCGTACGCGCTCTCCCCCGAGGACTCCGGCCGCGACTTCGGCAAGGAGGCCATCGACACCCTGGTGAAGCTCATGGAGGACCACCGGGACGCGGTCGTGGTGATCGTCGCGGGCTACACGGCCGAGATGGAGCGGTTCCTTTCGGTCAACCCCGGTGTGGCGTCCCGCTTCTCACGGACCATCACCTTCGGCGACTACACCCCCGACGAACTGCTGCGGATCGTGGAGCAGCAGGCCGACGAGCACGAGTACCGACTGGCGTCGGGCGCGCCGGAGGCCCTCCTCAAGTACTTCACGGCGATCCCCAAGGGTCCCGCCTTCGGCAACGGCCGCACCGCCCGCCAGACCTTCGAGGCCATGGTCGAGCGGCACGCGAGCCGCGTCGCCCAGGTCGCGGAGCCCAGCACGGACGATCTGACGCTGCTGTACGCGGAGGATCTGCCGGAGCTCGGCTGACCTGAGCGGCTACCGCTGCGCCGGTACGTCCGGACGCAGCCGGGCCAGCAGCTTCGTCCGCTCCTGCGCGAAGCCCGGGTCGGCCTGGTAGTCGGAGTGGCCCAGGATCGGTGTGGGCAGCGGGTGCTGCTCGGTGCGGCCGTAGGCCAGTGGGTCCTCGAGGGGTTCGTGGTCGACCTCGGGGCCGCATTCGCCGGACAGCCGGACCGGGCCGCCGATGGGGTCGGTGGGCCGGTACAGGTTGCGCCAGCAGGCGACGTCGTGGTGCAGGGCGCTGAGCGCGGCCGGCCCGAAGTGGGCCGGGAACCAGCGGCCGTAGAGCCGCTCGAGCGGTGAGCCGTACGTCAGCAGCGCGACCCGCCTGCGGTCGGCCGGCGTCAGCTGCCAGGCCGCGGCGGCGGCGAGGACGCTGCCCTGGGAGTGTCCGGAGATCACCAGACGGCCGCCGGTGGCGCGGGTCCAGGTGGCTATCCGCCAGGTCAGGTCGGGCACCGCGCGCTCGGCGTAGCAGGGCGGCGAGAAGGGGTGGGCGGCGCGCGGCCAGAACGTGCCGACGTCCCACAGGATGCCGATGGTGCGGCGTGCGGAGGCGTCCTTGTAGGCGCGCCGCCCCCAGGTGACGAACAGTATGAAGCCGAATCCGATCAGCCAGGAGCCGAGGGCCTGTGCGGTCTCGGCGGCGCCCTGGACGACGGCGTAGGTGCTGTCCGCCGCCTCGCCGGGTGTCTTGCCGGTGGCGAGGGCGCCCACCAGTGCGGCGGCGCCCAGGAGCAGGGTCGCGGCGGAGGTGACGGCGACGATCAGCGGGCCCCGGTCGGTGAGTGTGGCCAGTGCGCGGGCGTTGGCGATACGCCGGGTGCGGGCCCGGTCCTTGGGCTTGTCCGGGTAGTCGGTGTCCACGGCGGCCAGCTCGGTGCGGCGCAGCTGCCAGGTGCGCCGTCCCAGCCAGCCGCACAGCACCAGCAGGACGACGATGAGCGGCGGGATCACGGACGCCTGCCAGGTCAGCAGGACGGGTGGCCCGGTGATGGTGGTTCCGGTGCCGTCCAGCCAGTCGGCCACACGCTGGGACACTCCGCCCGACATCACCCCGCCGAGGGCGCAGGCGAGCATCGCGACGGCGGGCCCGCCCAGGCCGCGCATGGCGGCGCGCCGGTCGGGGTGGGTCCGGTGCAGGGTGTGGGCCACGACGGCCATGACGATCACGATCAGTCCCTGGACCAGGGCGATGGTGCCGAAGGTGGCGTCGCCCGGCAGCCGCCCCCGCGACTCCCATCCCGGGCGCTCCCAGCCGGCGTACAGCATGGTCAGGGCGAGCAGGCCGAGCGCGGCGAGCGGCAGACGTCGTACGAGGTGCTCGTCGAGCTCCCGGTCGAGGCGGTTCTCGCTGCGGCCGCGGCGGCAGACCACCCAGACGACCATGACCGCGCCGCCGACGAGCGACACCATCAGGAGCCGGCCCAGCGCGTCGAGCAGGGCGGGTCCGTCGGGACGGCGGTCGAAGCGGGCCGCGGCGGAGCCGACGGCCGCGGCGACCGTGAGCAGGGCTGCGGCGGTGTGGGCGGCGCGCAGCCTGGCCACCAGTCGGCGTCCGTACCAGAAGCCGGGGCGGCCGAGGGCGGTGCGGGCCGTGTCCTCGTCGGGCTCGGCCGGGCGGGACATCGGCGCCTGCGACTCGTAGGCGTTCCAGGTGCGGTGGGACAGGTACCACAGCAGGCAGGTGAGCACGGCGGGGAGCAGGGCGGCGAGGGCGAGCCTGCGGCCGGGGCGGCTCCACCAGCCGCCGTCGGAGACGGTGGGCGACAGGAAGCCGAGCCAGGAGTGCCGGTCGGCACACGCGCGCGTGCCCGCGCACTGCCAGGCCGTGAGGTCGAGGGCCACCTCGCAGACGGCCGCGACCAGCAGCACCGTCAGGGACAGTGCCGCCAGCCGCACCAGCAGCCCGTACAGGCGGACCGTGCGGGTGCGGCCGCGGGCGGCGGGGCGCATCCAGTGGGCGAGGTTGACCACCATGAACGGGAGCAGCAGCAGCCACAGGGCGCGCGAGGCGTTGCCGGAGGTGAGGTTGCACCACACGTACGCCTCGGGCACCGGCTCGCGCCGCGGGTTGCCGGGTCCGGTGTCGGCCTCGGCGTCCTCGGCGCGCCGGAACACGGCCGCCGTGTCGTCGCCGGTGATCCGTACCGTCCGCGGATCGTCGAGCATCTTCTCGGGCGTCGTACCGCCCACCCCGTGGACCAGCAGCTCCAGCGCGGAGCCCTCCGGCCCGCCCGTCGAGGCACGTTCCTGCGCATGTTCCACTGTTTCGCTCTTCCCCCGTGACGCGCCGTCCGCATATGTCGGTGCGGCCTCAAGGATCTCCGCTGGGGCCGTGCCGTACACCTCTCGTCACGGAATCTCCCCGTTCTGTGTGACGGTCGGGGCGGAGGATAAGGCCGAAGTGACATGCGCGCGTCGTGACGGTCGGTGGCGCGACCGGTACCGTGCCGTGCGAGGATGGGGCGTCCATGCACCGGGAGCGGCGAGAATGTCCTCGTCGGAGCGGGTGTGCGGGGCGTGTCGGACGGGTTGAGGCGAAAGGACCGGAGCGTACGTGAGCGAGAATCAGAACCTCCTCGCGGAGCAGCGGCGCGCCCTGATCCTGGACGAGGTCCGGCGCCGCGGCGGCGTCCGGGTCAACGAGCTGACCCGCAAGCTCGGCGTGTCGGACATGACCGTGCGTCGTGATCTCGACGCGCTCGCCCGGCAGGGTGTTCTGGAGAAGGTGCACGGCGGCGCGGTCCCGGTGGTCGAGGCGAGCACGCACGAGCCGGGCTTCGAGGCCAAGTCGGGCCTGGAGCTGACCGCCAAGGAGGACATCGCGCGAGCGGCGGCCGAACTGGTCGCCCCGGGCTCCGCGATCGCCCTTTCGGGCGGCACGACGACGTACGCGCTCGCCCACCATCTGCTGGACGTGCCCGACCTCACGGTCGTCACCAACTCGGTGCGGGTGGCCGACGTCTTCCACGCGGCGCAGCGCACCACGGGCCCCCGTCAGGGTGCGGCCACGGTCGTGCTGACCGGCGGTGTGCGTACGCCGTCCGACTCGCTGGTGGGCCCGGTGGCCGACCAGGCGATCGCGGCGCTCCACTTCGACGTGCTGTTCCTCGGGGTCCACGGGATATCGGTCGAGGCCGGGCTGTCCACGCCGAACCTCGCCGAGGCGGAGACCAACCGGCGCCTGGTGCAGTCGGCGCGACGGGTCGTGGTGGTCGCCGACCACACCAAGTGGGGCACGGTGGGCCTGAGTTCGTTCGCGGCGCTGGAGCAGGTCGACACGCTGGTGACGGACGCGGGGCTGCCGACGGCGGCGCGCGAGGAGGTCGCCGAGCATCTGCGGCGGCTGGTGGTGGCCGGTGAGCCCGGTGGGGCCGCAGACAGCTGACTGGGTGTCAGTTAGGGTGTGACCCCTCTGTCGTCACCTGGGGGTGTGACCGTGGCTCACCAACTGCGCGCCGTGGGGCTCGACTTCATCGAGGTCGCTCCCGTGCGCCTGGTCTTCGCCCGGGAGATGTCCGCCGGCCCGGAGGCCGTCTACCGGGCTCTCGCCGACGATGTGCCGGGCTGGGCGGAGTGGTTCTCGGCGGTCACCTTCGCCCGGCCGACCGGCGACGGCTCGACGCGCGAGGTCCGGCTCAGGGGCGGCGGACGCTTCCAGGAGACGATCATCGCGGCGAAGGAGCCCGAGGTCTACGCCTACCGCGTCGACGTGGCGAACACGCCCGGCATCCACGCCTTCGCCGAGGAGTGGCGGCTCACCCCCTCGGGAACGGGCACCCTGGTGCGCTGGACCTTCGCCCTCGACGGCACGGCCCCGGTCCGCTTCATGGCGAAGCTCGGACGTGCCGGGCTGGGGCGGGCGTTCCGGGGCGCGGTCGCCGCACTGGACCGGCGTATCGCCGGCTAGCAGGGCCAGACGCCCGTCTCGAGCAGCGACTCGATCGCCGCCGCGTACGGCTGGATGTCCAGGCCCTGTTCGGCCAGCCACGCGTCCGAGTAGTACTTGTCGAGATACCGGTCCCCCGGGTCGCACAGCAGTGTCACCACGCTGCCCCGGCGCCCCTCTGCCACCATCTCGGCGACGATCTTCAGCGCGCTCCACAGGCCGGTTCCGGTCGAGCCGCCCGCCTTGCGGCCGATGGCCTGTTCCAGTGCCCGTACGGCGGCGACGCTGGCGGCGTCGGGGACCTTCATCATCCGGTCGACGGCGCCGGGCACGAAGCTCGGCTCCATGCGCGGCCGGCCGATGCCCTCGATGCGGGAGCCGCAGTCGCAGGTGACGTCCGGATCGCCGGTGGTCCAGCCCTCGAAGAAACAGGAGTTCTCCGGGTCGGCGACACAGATGCGCGTGTCACGCTGGGTGTAGTGGACGTAGCGGGCGATGGTCGCCGAGGTGCCGCCGGTGCCGGCCGTGGCGACGATCCACGCGGGTTCCGGGAACCGCTCCAACTCCAGCTGTCGGAAGATGGATTCGGCGATGTTGTTGTTGCCGCGCCAGTCCGTGGCCCGTTCCGCGTAGGTGAACTGGTCCATGTAGTGGCCGCCGGTGTCCACCGCGAGCCGGGCCGACTCCTCGTACATCCTGCGCGAGTCGTCCACGAAGTGGCACCGGCCGCCGTGGAACTCGATGAGGCGGATCTTCTCGGCGCTGGTCGTGCGCGGCATGACGGCGATGAAGGGCACGCCGATCAGCCCGGCGAAGTACGCCTCGGAGACGGCCGTCGAGCCGCTGGACGCCTCGATCACCGGGCGGCCGGGCCGGATCCAGCCATTGCACAGGCCGTAGAGGAACAGGGAGCGGGCGAGGCGGTGCTTGAGGCTGCCGGTCGGGTGGGTCGACTCGTCCTTGAGGTACAGGTCGATGCCCCACTGCTCCGGCAGCGGGAAGCGCAGGAGGTGCGTGTCGGCCGAGCGGTTGGCATCGGCCTGGACCTTGCGGACGGCCTCTTTCAGCCAGGCACGGTAGGCGGCGTCGCTGTGGTCGACGTCGAGGGTGGCGCCGGTCCGGATCTGCTGAGGGGTGCTCACGGCGGGGCTCCTTAGGCTTCGCGCCGACGGCGGGTCGCGCTGTCGACGCATCGATCATAAGCACCTTCCGCACCCTTCTCACCTGCATAAACACTCCTTTGAGCACCTCAAAGGCCACCCTGGGGGCCGGGCTCCGCAAGGCCATGGGGGCGCATTCGGACGAGTGCTCCGGGCTCCCCTACCAGGGGTCGCATGCGCACTGGTGCTCGACGCCGGGTGCGGGCAGACTGCACCGAACGGGACGCGCCGGTCCCGGACGGGGGCGCACACTGGGTCACACAACCAGCCGGATCATGGGCCGGCACACCGAGAACGCACTAGGGGGCGGGAGCATGGCGGAGCCGGAGTTCACGGCCACGGGCGTGCGGATCGGGAAGCGGCTGCGTTCGCTCACCCGGGCCGGACAGGTCCGGATCAGCGACGGCAGGCTGGAGTTGCTCACCAGCTACGGCAGCGAGATCGACAGCGCGCCGGTGCAGGCGGTACGGGCGTCCAAACCCTGGTTCGCCGCCGACGACCGGGCACTCGCCGACCTCAACGGCAAGCGGTATCTGCTGACCCTCGGCGATCACGATCCAGCGCCGGGCGAGCCGGGTCCACCCGCGGCACGCCGGTTCATCGAGGCCGTACGGAGGGCCGCGGGACGTCACGGGTGAGGCACCGCGAGTTGCGGGACCCCGCCCCCTGAGTCACGCTGTTCTCACGTCACTCTGGGTTTACCGGCGATAACGCTGCGAACCAGCCCGCCGGGCATGGCAGCAGGCAGCCGTCTCACCAGGCGCCTTGCTGGATCGATCCGAACTCCGTGTTCTTCCGGACCTCTTCAGTCGGGGAGTCGCAGCCGTGATCAGTCACCCAAGCAGGCACTGCACGGTGGAGCTCCAAGCCCTGCCGTCGCGGATCGGCCAGGTCCGCAGAATCGTCTCTGCGCAGTTGCGCTACTGGCATCTCGACCCCCTCATAGACCGGGCGGCGCTCGGTGTGACGGAGCTCTTGACCAACGTCCACCGGCACGCCCAGCCCGACAAGATGTGCACCGTGGAGATCGAGCTGGTCCTCGACCGGCTCATGGTCTCGGTGCACGACCACGACCCGCGTCTGCCGGTCGTGGAGGACATGCCCGACGACCTCCTGGAAGCCGAGACGCTCGCCACCCGTGGGCGAGGGCTCGCCATGGTGGCCGCCTTCAGCGAGAGCTGGGGCGTGCGGCCGGACGGGGAGGCGGGCAAGGTCGTGTGGTTCGCGCTCTCCGCTCCCGCCGCCGTGAAGGCCGGGACGGGGCGGCCGCCGCGGCGTCTCGCGGAGAAGACACCTCGGGTGTTCGCCGAGGTCGACGCCCTGAGGACCGAACATGCTCCCGCCCGGTCGGCCGTTGTCGGCTGATCGGGCGGTGACATCCTGTAGCGGCGGCCCCTGTCTCACTCGGTGGCGATCGCCCGCAGCACGTCCAGGCGTGCCGCGCGACGGGCCGGGCGCAGGCCCGCCAAGGCGCCCGCCGCCAGGCCCACCAGGGCCACGATCGCGAGGTTCAGCGGCGGCACCGCGAAGGCGAAGTCGCTGTCGCTCGCGCCGTCGGAGGCCTTGACCAGGACCCAGCCGAGGAACCCTCCGAGTGCCAGTCCCCCGACCGTGCCGAACGCGGCCACCAGGACCGACTCCCAGCGGACCATGGCCCGCAGTTGGGAGCGGGTCTGGCCGACGGCCCGCAGCAGGCCCAGTTCCCGGGTGCGCTCGTGGATCGCCAGGGTCAGGGTGTTGGCGATGCCGAGGAGCGCGATGAGGACCGCCAGGGCCAGCAGGGCGTAGACCAGGGTGAGCATCATGTCGATGCCGCCCGCCGAGGACCGCGCGTACTCGTCCCGGGTCTGCACCTCGGGGTTGCCGTAGCGCTCGGCCACCTTCTCCACCGCGGCCTTGCCGGTGTCCGCGCTCACGCCGTCCTCGAACGAGACGGCGACGAGGGTGTCGGCGTCCTGGGTGCGGTGCGGTTCCCAGGCCGCGCGGGTGATGACGTACTCCCCCGCGAGCTCGGACCGGCCGTAGACGGCACGGACCGTGAAGGTCTCCTTCTCGCCGTCCGTGAACGTCAGCCGGGTCGTGTCGCCGGTCTTCAGTCCCTGCTGGTCGGCCTCGCTCTCGGTGATGGCGATGCCGTCCGTGCCGAGACCGCTCAGGGAACCCCTGACCGTGCCCAGGTCGAAGGTGCGCTCCAGCGCCAGGGGGTCGGTGACGGTCAACGCCCTGCCCTTGCCGTCGACTTCGGCGACTCCGCGGCCGAGTCCGACGGCCGTGTCCACCTCGGGCAGCTTGTCGACGGCGCCGGCCAGACGAGGGCTCAGGCCGCTGCCGCCCGCACCGAAGGCCGGGGTACTCACCGCGATGTCGCCCGCGAAGGAACGGGAGACGGTCTGGTCCATGGTCGCCTTCAGGGACGCGGCGAACACGGTGAACAGGGACACCACCGCGACGCCGATCATCAGGGCGCCGGCGGTGGCTGCCGTGCGCTTGGGGCTGCGCAGGGCGTTGCGGCGGGCGAGGCCCCCGGTGACTCCGCGCAGTCGGTCGAGGGGGCCGCCGAGGACGCGTACGGCGGTGGTGGAGGCGACCGGGCCGAGGACCACGAACGAGGCCAGGGCCAGGACGGCACCGATGCCCGCGAGCCAGAGCGACGGGGAGACGAGGACACCGCTGATCGTCACGCCGAGGGCGAGGGCGGCGAGGCCCGTTCCCGTGACGGCACGCACGCGGGAGGCGCCCGAGGTGTCGACGGCGGTTTCGCGCAGTGCCGCCATGGGGGCGGTGCGGCCCGCCCGTACGGCGGGCAGGAGCGCGGAGCCGAGGCAGACCACGACGCCGACCGCGAGCGGCAGCAGCATGGACAGTGCGCTGACCACCAAGTCGCCCTCGGGGAAGGGGAATCCGATCGCCGGAAACAGGATCTGGAGACCCGCGGCGATGCCGATGCCCCCCGCCAGGCCCGCGAGCGAGGCCGTCACCGCGACCGCGGTCGCCTCCACGAGGGTCGACGCGGTGACCTGGCGGCGGGAGGCGCCCAGGGCGCGCAACAGGGCGTTCTCGCGGGTGCGTTGGGCGACGACGATCGCGAAGGTGTTGTGGATGGAGAAGGTCGCCACCAGCAGGGCGACGCCGGAGAAGACGAGGAGGAAGAGGGTGAAGACGGTCAGGAACTGGCTGGAGATCATCTCGGTGTTCTCCTCGGCCGACTTCTGGCCGGTGATCGCCTCGACTCCCGCGGGCAGTACGGGAGTCAGCCGGTCGACGAGCTCCTGCTGGCTGACGCCGGGACCGGCGCGCACCTGGATGGTGGCCGCCTCGCCGGGCCGTGCGGTGAGGTACTTCTCGGCGTCGGCCCGCGTCATGCCGGTGAACGTCACCTGGGCCATGCCGTCCTCGCCGCCGAACGTCGCCAGGCCCACGATCGTCACCTCGAGCGGGTCCGGCGTCCGGAGAGTCGTCGTGTCGCCGATCCTCAGGTCGCCGCGCTCGGCGGTGCCCCGGTCGATGACGACCTCGCCCGACGTGGCCGGGGCACGGCCCTCGGCGAGCTGGTAGGCGTTGAGCTCGGGGTCGGCGATCCAGTTGCCCGCGAGGGTGGGCGGACCCTGGCCGCCGATGGGGTCGCCGTTCGCGCCGACCAGCTGGCCCGCGCCCTGGATGCTGGGGGCGGCGGCCGCCACGCCGGGAACGCGCTCGACGGCCCGCACCAGGTCGGTGGCGACCGGCCGGCGAACGCCCTCGCTCTCGCCCGGTGTGGTGATGGCGTCGGCGCTGCGGACCACGGCGTCCGTGCCGCTGGTCGCCCTGCCGAACATCGTGTCGAAGCCGGCGCGCAGGGTGTCGCCCATGACGAGCGTGCCGGCCAGGAAGGCGACGCCGAGGAACACCGCGAGGAAGGTTCCCGCGAAGCGGCGCTTGTGCGCGCGCAGAGAGGACACGCTCAGACGGACGGAGGCGTTCATGACGGCCCTCCGAGGGGTGAGGTGGTGTCGAAGGCCTTCATGCGGTCCAGGACCTTGTCGGCGGTCGGTGCGGTCATACGGTCGACCAGGCGCCCGTCCGCGAGGAAGACGACCTCGTCGGCGTGGGCGGCGGCCACGGGGTCGTGCGTGACCATGACGACCGTGCGGGACGTCTGGCGTACGGCACGGCCGAGGAGGCCGAGGACCTCGCCGCCGGAGCGGGAGTCCAGGTTGCCGGTCGGTTCGTCGGCGAAGACGACGTCCGGCCGGCCGGCGAACGCCCGCGCCACGGCGACGCGTTGCTGCTGGCCGCCGGAGAGTTCGGAGGGGCGATGGTGGAGGCGGTCGCGCAGACCGACGACGTCGACGAGCGCGTCGATCCACTCGCGGTCGCCCTTGCCGCCCGCCAGGTCGAGGGGGAGCGTGATGTTCTCCTCGACGGTCAGGGTGGGCACCAGGTTGAACGCCTGGAACACGAAGCCCACACGGTCGCGGCGCAGCAGGGTCAGGCGGCGGTCGTCGAGGGAGCCCAGTTCGGTGTCGCCGATGTGGGCGGTACCCGAGGTGAGCGTGTCGAGACCGGCCGCGCAGTGCATCAGGGTGGACTTGCCGGAGCCCGAGGGCCCCATGATCGCGGTGAAGCGGCCGACCGGGAAGTCGACGCTCACCCCGTCCAGGGCCCTCACGCTGGTGTCGCCGGTGCCGTAGACCTTCACGGCGTCGACCACCCGGGCGGCCGACCGGACCGCGGTCGTGGTCGTCATGCCGCACCGCCCTTGCCCGTGCGGCCGAACTGCTCGTCCAGGACGGACAGCCGACGCCAGTACTCGTCCTCGTCGATCTCGCCGGAGGCGAAGCGGCGGCCGAGCACCGCGATGGGCGAGTCGCCGGACGGACCGGTGTCGGCCGTCGCGCCCCACGGGCCACGGCGGCCGCGTCGGCCGGTGCGGCGCAGGACGGTGACGGCGCCGACCACGACGGCCGCCCAGATCAGCGGGAAGAGAAGGATCCACGGGCCGGGCCCGCCGTCCCAGTGCGCCAGGGTCTGCATCTCGGGTCATCTCCCTTGTGGTGTGTCCGGTTGATGTCTCGAGACTGGCTCCGGGCAGGGGTGCGGGTCGTCGTACGGCCAGCGGCAGTGCGTGTACCTCCCGGGGAGTACGGGGGGCCGTTCCGGCTGCTCCGCGAGGGCTCGACTTCTGTAACTACTAGTATGTACAGTCAGTGTATGAGCACCCCGGAGCGTCTGATCGAGTCCACCCGAGAGCTGCTGTGGGAGCGCGGTTACGTGGGCACCAGCCCCAAGGCCATCCTGGAGCGTTCGGGTGCCGGGCAGGGCAGCATGTACCACCACTTCAAGGGCAAGCCCGACCTCGCGCTGGCCGCGATCCGGCGCACGGCCGCGGAGTTGCGTGCTACCGCCGAGGAAGTACTCGGCGGGCCGGGGACGCCGCACGAGCGCATCGAGGCGTATCTGCTGCGCGAGCGCGAGGTGTTGCGCGGGTGTCCGGTCGGGCGGCTGACGATGGATCCGGACATCATCGCGAGCGACGAGCTGCGCGAGCCGGTGGACGAGACCCTCGACTGGCTGCGTGAACGGATCGCCGGGATCGTCGAGGAGGGCAGGGAGCAGGGGCAGTTCGCGGCTTCGCTCGACGGCGAGGCGATCGCGGCGACGGTCGTCGCCACCGTGCAGGGCGGCTATGTCCTCGCCCGCGCCTCGGGCTCCCCCGCCGCCTTCGACGCGGGCGTCCGCGGACTGCTCTCCCTCCTCTCACCACGGCCTTAGGAGTCCACGCACGTGCACATCACGAGGAAGCGTCCCGACACATGGCAGGGTCCGGCGGAGAACTTCACCGGCACGGTGTGGCTGGACGAGATCGCCGCGCCCGAACCCCCTTCACGGCTGCGGATGTTCAACGTCCACTTCGCCCCGGGCGCGCACACCGCCTGGCACCGTCATCCGCGCGGCCAGGTCCTGCACGTCCTGGAGGGCGAGGGGCTGGTGCAGCGCGAGGGCGGCGAGATCGAGGCGATCCGGGCGGGCGACACCGTGTGGATCGAGCCGGGCGAACGGCACTGGCACGGCGCAGGACCGCGCACCTTCATGACCCACCTCGCGGTCGTGGAGGCCACCGACGACGGCACGACCACGCACTGGGAAGCACACGTCGACACCGCGGAGTACCCCGCCTGAGGAGGCACGCGATGCATGCCATGCAGTACGAACTCACCCTGCCCGCCGACTACGACATGGGCGTGATCCGCGGTCGCGTGGCCCGCGTCGGACATCTCCTCGACGAGTGGGAGGGCCTCGGACTCAAGGCGTACCTGATGCGTGAGCGCGGGGTGCACGGCTCGCCGGTGAACCAGTACGCACCGTTCTACCTCTGGGACACCCTGGCGGGCATGAACTCCTTCCTGTGGGGAGGTGCCTTCCAGAGGCTGAGCGACGACTTCGGGCGGCCGTCGGTCCGGCAGTGGACCGGGCTGGCCCACGAGGAGGGCGGCGCCGCCGGTTCGCCCGCACAGGTCGCCGTACGGAGGCGGCGACCCGTGCCGGACGGAGTGGAGTTGGCGGAGGTCATGGAAGACGCGGTGCGTGAGGCGGGGCGGCTGGCGGCGCAGGACGGGGCGGTGCTCGCGGCAGCCGTCGTGGACTCCAGCCGTTGGGAGTTGCTCCACTTCTCGCTCTGGGCCCATGACACGCCCAAGGCCGACGGCGATGTGTTCCAGGTGCTGCACCTGTCGGCGCCGGGGCTCGCCGGGCTGCCGCGGGGGCGCCGGTGGTGAGCGCGGTCCGTACGGTTGCCGGGGACGTGGGGCCGGAGCGGCTCGGTATGTGCGACGCGCACGACCATCTGTTCTTCGGCAGCCCTCGGTTGCCCGGGCAGGAGTTGCGGGACGTGTCCGCGGCCCGCGCGGAGCTGGCGGCGTTCCGCGCCCAGGGCGGGCACAGCGTCGTGCAGTGGACGCCGTACGGGCTGGGGAGACGGGCCGCCGACCTGCCGCCGCTGTCCCGGGAGACGGGGGTCCTGATCGTGGCCGCGACCGGGCTGCACCAGGCCGTCCACTACGACGACCGGACCCTGAGGGAACTGGGCGACAGGCTCGCCGAGGTCTTCGTCGCCGAACTGACCGACGGGATCGGCACATCGGGCGTCCGCGCCGGACTCATCAAGGTCGCCGGCGGTTTCCACGCCCTCGACGCACACGCCCGCTGGACGATGACCGCGGCCGCCGAGGCACACCACGCGACCGGTGCGCCGATCGCGGTCCACCTGGAGCTGGGCACCGGCGCGCTCGACGTACTGGACCTGCTGTGCGGCGGATTGGGCGTCGCGCCGAACCGGGTGATCCTGGGCCATCTGAACCGCTCCCCCGACCTCGTGGTGCACCGGCAGGCCGCGGCGACCGGCTGCTACCTGGCCTTCGACGGTCCCTCACGCGCGAACCACGCCACGGACTGGCGCATGCCGGACGCCGTACGGGCCCTTGCCGAGGCGGGCCACGGCGATCGACTACTCCTGGGCGGCGACACGACGACCGCGGCGGCCCGTTCGGTCAACGGCGGTCCCGGGATGCCGTATCTGCTGCGCCGGGTACGGCCGCGACTGGCGGCGGAACTGGGCGCCGAACTGGTCGAACGCATCATGAGCGAGAATCCTGGGCGGGCCCTCGCCGTCGAGTGGCACTGACCGGAGAAAGCGGGAGTACGGATGGCACTGGAGATGCGCGAGAGATGCGAACGCTGTGAGACGGCCGCGCTGCCACCGGACGCCCCGGCCCGCATCTGCTCGTACGAGTGCACCTTCTGTGTGCCCTGCACCGAGGCGATGCAGGGCATCTGCCCCAACTGCGGCGGCGAACTGGTCCCCCGGCCGCGGAGGACCTAACC
The DNA here is from genome assembly GCF_044742595.1 of Streptomyces sp. NPDC087859. Classification (NCBI taxonomy): domain Bacteria; kingdom Bacillati; phylum Actinomycetota; class Actinomycetes; order Kitasatosporales; family Streptomycetaceae; genus Streptomyces; species Streptomyces sp. NPDC087859. Next base: position 396,753 of record NZ_JBIUUU010000008.1, read on the forward strand.
CTTCGAACCCGGCTTCCAGTCCTGGGCGAGGAGCCCGAGCAGCACCTCGTCGAGGAACTCGCCCATCACCCAGGCCGAGGAGCGCAGCACGCCCTCGCGGACGAAGCCGTTGCGCTCGGCCGAGCGCAGCATCGCGGCGTTGTCCGACAGCGTCTCGATCTGGAGCCGATGCAGGCCGCGCACGATGAAGCCGTAATGGCACAGCACCGCGACCACGTCGGTGCCGTAGCCCTGGCCGCGAGCGGACGGACGCAGTCCGAGGCCGATGTGCGCGAACCGGTTGTGGTTGTCGATGCCCCACAGGGTGGCGGTGCCGATCAGGGTGCCGCCGTCCAGCTCCACCACGGAGAACGGAACGTGCCCTTCCTGCTCGTCGTCCACCACGAGCCGCGAGTCCTTGGAGCCCGGCGAGATCGGCCGCCACGGCCGGCCCTCGGCCCGCGCGGAGTTGGCCACGTCGTCGTAGAGCTCGGTCCGCAGGATCGGGATGTCGTCCTCGTGGCGGGCCCTGAGCCCGACCTTGGTGCCTTTGAGCATGCAGGCTTCCTATCCGACCGGGAGCACCGACCACAAACCATTTCCTCCTACGCCACCGAGATGTCCACCGACGGCCTCAGCTTGGCCGCCGCGGCCAGGGCGTCGTGCACCGGGTGGGCGTCGAAGGCCGCCAACAGGACGGTGTCCGCCGGGAGTCCGGCGGCCGGGAAGGCGATCTGCTCGTAGGCGCTCTGGAAGCGCGGGCCCCGGCGGCGGGCGCCGAGGCGGGCCGTGCGGGAGCAGTTGTCGACCATGTGGGCGACGTCGCGGGCGTGCATGTAGGGCATGGTGCGCGACCGGCTGTCGGTCGTCGCGGCGGATCCCGCGCCGGAGCCGTTCCCCATCGGGCTGTGTGTACGGCGGGCCGATCTGCGCCGACCGCTGGTGGCCGCGCTGTGGAGCCTCACGGCGCCCTGAGCCCGCCCGGGTTCAGGGCTCCCTGCGGTCCAGGCGCCCGATACGGGCCATGTTCTCCCGGTCCTCGGCGTCCTCGCTCGCCTCGGCGGTGAACCAGGCGTCGAGGATCTCCTTGAGCAGCGGCTCGGAGGTCAGGCGCAGACTGAGGGCGAGGACGTTGGCGTCGTTCCAGCGGCGGGCGCCGTCCGCGGTGTAGGCGTCGGTGCACAGGGCGGCCCGTACGCCCGGGACCTTGTTCGCGGCGATCGACGCGCCCGTGCCGGTCCAGCAGCACACGACCGCCTGGTCCGCCGCTCCGGTGGCGACGTCCCGGGCCGCCGCCTCCGAGCACGCCGCCCACTGGGGGTCGGAACCGGGGTGCAACGCCCCGTGGGCGGTCACTTCGTGACCGCGTGCGCGCAGCTCGGCGACGAGGCCGCGGGCCACGGGTTCGTCCATGTCCGAGGAGACGGAGATCCGCATGCCCCCGAGCCTACGCGCCGAGCGCGCGGGCGAGCAGGGCGCGGCGGTTGTGGGTGCCCGTCTTCGCGAACACCGACTTCAGGTGGTCCTGCACGGTGTGTTCGGAGACGTGCATGGTGGCGGCGACCGTACGGCTGTCGCCGCCCTTGGCGAGCAGGCCGACGAGTTCGGTCTCCCGGGCGCTGAGGGCGTGGGCCCGGCAGAAGACGGACAGCCGCTCGGCGGGTGCGGACTCCTCGATGGTGACGGCGACGGCGCCTTCCATGCGCGCGGCGCGCAGGGTCAGCCAGAGTCCGTCGGCGAGGTGGACGCGGGCCCGTGCCGGATGGTCGTCGACCCCGGCCTCCACGGCCAGGAGCTGGGCGGCGACGTTGTAGGCGCCGGCCGGCACGGTCGGGCGGCCGTTCTCCGGAGGGACCAGGACACGCAGGTAGGCGTGGGTGCCCGGGGTCTGGCCGACGACCCCCATGTCGGGCGAGAGCACCAGCACCAGGGGTTCGGAGCGGGGCTCGTGGGGCGGTCGCACGACGAAGGTGGCGGCCTGGCTGCGGCGCAGCGCCGTCGTGATCGGGACCGTGAGGTCGGCGAGGAGAGCCGCCTCCGCCGGGGTGAAGTCGCGGTCGCGGCGCCACAGGTCGAGGAAGCCCCAAGTGCCGTGGCGGTCCCGGAAGACCGCCGAGGCGATGTCGCGGATGCCGTGCCGGCGCAGGAGCTCGTTCCAGAGCGGGCTCGCCGAGCGGTCGGGGAGGTCGCTGAGCAGGGCGGCGTCCCTCAGCTCCGTCCAACGGTTCGCCCGTGTCAGGTACTTGAGGCGGATCGCCCGGGGCAGCTCCCGCAGGACGGGGACGTCGGCGATCGGGGCACAGCCCACCGAGGTCTCCGGGTCGGTGAGGAGGAAGGCGTACGCGTCGAACCCGATGGTGGCGCGGAGCTCGTCGAGGAGCCGCAGACGCAGTTCCCGGGCATCGCCGCCCGCCTCGCACAGCCGCACGACGCGGTCCCGTCCGGACATGGTCCGAGCGTATCCCCATATTTCTGGGATGTACGGCGGTGTGCGGTCCGGCGCAGCCTGGTGACGAGCGCCGAGGAGGAAGCATGCCGACCCTGCACATCGAGCATCCGATCACGGACTTCGCCACCTGGAAGACGGCCTTCGACCGCTTCGCGGCCGCGCGCGCCGACGCGGGCGTGAGGCGCCATCGCGTCCAGCGGCCCGTCGACGACCCCGCCTATGTCGTCGTGGACCTCGACTTCGACGACGTGGCGGCTGCCGAGCGGTTCCTGGGATTCCTGAAGTCGACGGTATGGGCCTCGCCCGGGAACGCCCCGGCGCTGGCCGGGGCGCCTCGGACGCGGATCCTGGAGACCGCCGAGGATCACCAGGGCAGCGAGCCGTCGACGTCGACATAGCGGCCGGTCGGGCCGTCGGGGCCCAGCCGGGCCATGCGGACGATGATCTCGGCGCCCTGCTCGACGGACTGGGTGCCCGTGCGGCCGTTGAGGTCGGTGGCGGTGAAGCCCGGCTCGACGGCGTTGATACGCATCTCGGGGAACGCCTTCGCGTACTGCACGGTGATCATGTTGACCGTGGTCTTGGAGGCCGGGTACGCCAGGGCCGGGTAGAAGTGCGCCGGTGAGTCCGGGTCGGACAGCCGGGACAGCGAGGCCAGGCCGCTGCTCACGTTCACGACGACGGGGGCCGCGGACCGCCGGAGCAGCGGCAGGAAGGCGTGGGTCACACGGACGACGCCGAAGACGTTGGTCTCGAACACCGTGCGCATCTCGTCGGCGGTGGTGTCGGCGGCGGCCGGGATGGCGTTGTTCTCGCCCCGGACCTCGATGCCGGCGTTGTTGACCAGGACATCGAGCCCGCCCTCGGCCTCGATGGTCTTCACGGCGGCCTGGACGGAGGCGTCGTCGGTGACGTCGAGCTGGACGAAGCGGGCGCCGAGCCGTGCGGCGGCGTGGCGGCCGCGTTCGGCGTTCCGGGCGCCGATGTAGACGGTGTGACCTGCGGCGACGAGTTGGCGGGCGGCCTCGAGGCCCAGGCCCTTGTTGGCTCCGGTGATGAGTGTCGTAGTCATGGATCCACCGTCCCGCCGGACCGGCGGGACAGCCAGAAGACCCTTCTTCCTGGGACTGGCAGTACCAGGCACGGTGTCGGCCGACGCGGTTGACTGGAGGCATGACGACGACGGAGCTGGGGCGGGCGCTGCGGCGCTGGCGCGACCGGGTCGCCCCCGGGGCCGCGGGGCTGCCGTCCGGTGGTCAGCGGCGGGCGGCCGGGCTGCGGCGCGAGGAACTGGCGCTGCTGGCGGGAATCTCGGTCGACTACGTCACCCGTCTCGAGCAGGGCCGGGCGGCCAGTCCGTCGGGACAGGTCGTGGAGGCGCTGGCGCGGGCGCTGCGGCTGTCGGGGGACGAGCGGGGTTATCTGTTCCGGCTGGCCGGGCTGGTGCCGCCGGGTCCCGAGACGGTGCCCGGGTACATCACGCCGAGCGTGCAGCGGCTGCTTGACCGGCTGGTGGGCACCCCCGTCGGGGTCTCCGACGCGGCGATGACCCTGCTCGTGGCCAATCCGATGTACGCGGCGCTGATGGGCGACCCCTCCGGTCTGCGCGGCTTCGAACGCAACGGGGTGTGGCGCAACTTCCTCGGCGCGCCCGGCCGGGTCCGGCACACTCCCGAGGAGCGGCGCGCTTTCGAGGCCGGCATGGTCGCCGAACTGCGCTCGACCGCCTCGCGGTATCCCGCCGACCCGCAACTGCGGCGCCTGATAGCGGAGTTGCGGGCGGGCAGCGAGCGGTTCGCCGAGCTGTGGGACGCCGGTGCGGTCGGCCGGCTGGAGGCTTCGCGCAAGACGATCGAGCATCCGCAGGTGGGCCCGGTGACGTTGGACTGCGATCTGCTCCGGGTCGAGGGCAGCGATCTGCACATCCTCGTCTACTCGGCCGAACCGGGCACCGAGGCCGCCGAGAAGCTGGAGTTGGTCTCCGTGCTCGGCATCCAGTCACTGGCGGGTTAGCGCCCCCAGCGGGTCGTCCAGCACCGGCTGCCACGCCAACTCGGCGGCACCGACCAGGCTGTTGTGGTCGAGGGTGCACGCGAGGATCGGTACGCCGCCGCTCTGCCCCCACAGGCTGCGGTCGGCGACGACCGCGCGCAGCCGGTGCGGGTCGGCGTCGAGGAGGGTGCGGTGCAGGCCGCCGAGGATGATGCGGTCCGGGTTGAGGATGTTCACCAGGCCCGCGAGGCCCAGTCCGAGGCGGTCGATGAGGGCCTCGGTGGCGGTGCGGACGGCCGGGTCGTCGTAGTGGTCGCGGATCAGTTCGTTGGACTGCTGGAGCAGGGACACCTCGGGTCCGGGCGCGCGGCCCACGGCGTCGAGGAAGGCGAGCGGGTCGGCCTCGACGTCCAGGCAGCCGCGGCTGCCGCAGTGGCAGGGACGGCCCTCGGGGTTGACGGTCAGGTGGCCGACTTCGAGCGCGAGGCCCGAACTGCCGGTGTGCAGACGGCCGTCGAGGACCAGCGCCCCGCCGACGCCCCGGTGCCCGGTGGCCACGCACAGCAGGTCGCGGGCGCCGCGGCCCGCGCCGTGCCGGTGCTCGGCGAGCGCGGCAAGGTTGACGTCGTTGCCCGCGAAGGCCGGTCCGGCGATCCCGGCGGCACGGACGCACTCCGCGAAGATCCGGCGGACGGGGGCGCCCACGGGCCAGGCCAGGTGCAGCGGGTTCAGCGCGGTCCCGTCGGGCTCGGCGACGGCGGAGGGGACCGCGAGACCGGCGCCCACGCAGCGCAGACCGGTGGTACGCAGCAGCTCGGCGCCCGCCTCGACGACCGAGGCGAGGACCTTCGCCGGGTCGGCGTCGACGGTCTCGCAGCCGGGTGCGGTGGCGACGATCCGTCCGCCCAGGCCGACCAGCGCCGCCCGGAATCCGTCGGCGTGCACCTGCGCGGCGAGGACGACGGGGCCTTCCTCGGCGATCGCGAGCCGGTGCGAGGGCCGGCCCTGCGAACCGGCGGCCGCGCCGGGCCGGGCGTCGACCCGGATCAGCCCGAGGGCCTCCAGTTCGGCGGCGACCGCGCCGGCAGTGGCGCGCGTCACTCCGAGTTCGGCGGTGAGCACGGCACGGGTGGGGGCGCGTCCGGTGTGCACGAGCTCCAGAGCGGGCCCGAGCGCACCGCGTCCCCGGTCCAACCGCGTCCTCGAGGTCGTTCCTTCCCCCGTCGGCCGGGGGTCCGCCTTGCCGCTCATGAGGGCGAGTCTCCCATGATCCGCTGTGCCGCCGTCCTACCGGCCACTGACTCTGAGCGTGATGTTCAGCCGCCCGGCCAGCCCCAACTCCGGGGGCGCGGTACCCGGGTACACCTTCGGCACCCCGTGGTGAGCGAGCCGCGAGGGCCCGCCGAACACGAACAGGTCGCCGCTGCGCAGCTCGACGTCCGTGTACGGCTTCGCCCGCGTCTCGGTGTTGCCGAACCGGAAGACACAGGTGTCGCCGAGGCTCAGGGAGACCACCGGGTCGTCCGCCCTCTCGTCGCTGTCGCGATGCATGCCCATGCGGGCGTCGCCGTCGTAGAAATTGATCAGTGCGATGTCGTACGACGGTGAGGACGCCCCGGGTGCGCTCCCCGCCGTGGCAGAGGGCGCCCCGAACGCGTCCCGCACCGCGCTGCGGCCCAGCTCCCCCAGCCACTCGGGGAACGGCTTGACCGGGGCGCCGTCGCCGTCGACGACGGTGCGGGCGTAGGCGTACGGGTACCAGTGCCAGCCCAGACAGACCTGCCGGGCCGTCATCGTGCCGCCGCCGGGGGTGCGGACCGAACGCAGCCCCGCCGGGGGGCGGGCCCACTCGCGGCAGGCCCCCAGCAGCTCGTGCTGCCGGCCCGCGTCGAGCCAGTCCGGCAGGTGCACCGCGCCCGGCGCGACCTCCGTGCGGGGCCTGGGGAACAGCTCGGTGTCCATGAGGCCATCCTGCCCGAACAGTCCTGAGCTGCGGCTCCGCTAGCCTGGACCCACGATGAACGACCGTATGGCGACGCCCTGGGGCCAGCTCGCGCTGGCCCGTTTCCCCGAGGACCCGCGTGACAGGCTTCGTGCCTGGGACGCCTCGGACGAGTACCTGCTGACGCACCTGGCCGAACAGGCGGTCCCGCTGTCCGGCACGGTCGTTGTCCTGGGCGACCGCTGGGGCGCGCTGGCCACGGCGCTCGCCGCGCACCGGCCGGTGCAGATCACCGACTCGTACCTCTCCCAGGAGGCGACCCGGGCGAACCTGGCCCGGGGCGGTGTCGAGACCGGGGCGGTACGGCTCCTCACCACCCAGGACCCGCCGCCCGGCCGGATCGACGTCCTGCTGGTGCGGGTGCCGAAGAGCCTGGCCCTGCTGGAGGACCAGTTGCTGCGGCTGGCGCCCGCGGTGCACGAGGGCACCGTCGTCGTCGGGACCGGGATGGCGAAGGAGATCCACACCTCGACGCTGAAGCTGTTCGAGCGGATCCTCGGACCGACCCGCACCTCGCTCGCCGAGAAGAAGGCGCGGCTCATCTTCTGCACGCCCGGGCCGGCGCCGCGCACGACCACGAGCCCGTGGCCGTACCGCTATGAGCTGCCCGACGGCGTCGGCGCGGTCTCGGGGCGCACCGTGGTCAATCACGCGGGTGTCTTCTGTGCCGACCGGCTCGACATCGGCACCCGGTTCTTCCTCCAGCACCTGCCGGACAGCAAGGGTGCGCAGCGCGTCGTGGACCTGGGCTGCGGCAACGGGGTCGTCGGTACGGCGGTGGCGCTGGCGAACCCCGATGCCGAGGTGCTGTTCGTGGACGAGTCGTTCCAGGCCGTGGCCTCGGCGGAGGCGACGTACAAGGCGAACGGCGTTCCGGGGCATGCCGAGTTCCGGGTCGGGGACGGGCTCGCCGGAGTGGCGGACGGGAGCGCCGACCTCGTGCTCAACAATCCGCCGTTCCACTCCCATCAGACCACCACCGACGCCACGGCCTGGCGGATGTTCACGGGCGCGCACGGCGCACTGCGGCCGGGCGGCGAGCTGTGGGTGATCGGCAACCGTCATCTGGGCTACCACGCCAAGCTGCGCCGGCTGTTCGGGAACAGTGAACTGATGGCCAGCGACCCGAAGTTCGTGGTGCTGAGGGCTGTCAGGAAGTAGCCGCGTCAGCCCAGCACCCGGATGATCTCCGCCACGGCCCGCGCCATCGCCGCCCGCCCCACACCCAGGTACTTGCGCGAGTCGACCGCCTCGGGGTGGGCGGTGAGGAACTCGCGTATGGCGCCGGTCATGGCGATGTTGAGGGCGGTGCCGATGTTGACCTTGGTGATGCCGCCCGCGACGGCGGCGGTCAGTTCGTCGTCCGGCAGACCCGACGAGCCGTGCAGGACGAGCGGTACCTCCAGCGCGCCGGAGAGGCGGGCGAGGAGGGCGTGGTCGAGGGTCGCGGTGCGGGTGGTCATCGCGTGCGAGCTGCCGATGGCGACGGCGAGAGCGTCCACGCCGGAGTCGGTCACGAAGGTGCGGGCCTCGGCGGGGTCGGTGCGGGCGCCGGGCGTGTGGGCGTCGAGCGGAGGCTCGCCGTTCTTGCCGCCGACCTCGCCCAACTCCGCCTCGATCCAGAGGCCTTGGGCATGGGCCCAGTCCGCTGCGGCACGGGTGGCGGCGAGGTTCTCCCGGTAGGGCAGGTGGGCTGCGTCGTACATCACGGAGCTGAATCCGGCGTCCGCGGCCTGCCGCAGGAGGGAGTCGCTGCGGACGTGGTCCAGGTGCAACGCGACGGGGACGGCGGCACGTTCGCACGCGGCGACGGCGGCGCGGGCGAGGGGTTGCAGTCGTCCGAGGCGGAACTTGACGGCGTTCTCGCTGACTTGGAGGACGACGGCGGCGTCAGCCGACTCGGCGCCGGCGACGACCGCCTCGACATGTTCGAGCGTGACGACGTTGAACGCGGCGACGGCGCGGTGCGCGGCGGCGGCCCGCGCGACGAGCTCGCCGGTGGTCACCAGAGGCACGGCTGCTCCTACGAACCGGCGAGGATCACGGAACGGGTGAGATGGCGTGGCCGGTCCGGGTCGAGCCCCCGGTCCGCGGCGACGGCCACGGCGAGCCGCTGGGCGCGGACCAGTTCGGCGAGCGGGTCGAGACCGCCCGCGACCCACAGTCCGCCGGTCTCCCGCACCTGTTCGGCCAGTCCCTCGGGCGCCTCGCCGAGCATCCAGGTCGCGGTCCCCCGGGTGGTGATGCTGATGGGGCCGTGCCGGTACTCCATCGCCGGGTAGGCCTCGGTCCAGGACAGTGCCGCCTCGCGCATCTTCAGCCCGGCCTCGTTGGCCAGCCCCACGGTCCAGCCGCGGCCGAGGAAGGTGAACTGCGTGCAGTCGACGAGTCCGTCCGGCAGCGGGGCGGCGAGTGCGGTGCGGGCGTCGGCGACGACGGCGTCGGTGTGCAGCCCGAGGTGGGCGCGGAGCAGGGTCAGGGCGGTGGTCGCGAACCGGGTCTGCACGACGGACCGTTCGTCCGCGAAGTCGAGCACGACGACGTCGTCGGCGGCCCGCATGACCGGCGTGTGCGGGTCGGCGGTGAGGGCCGTGGTACGGGTACGGCCCTTCAACCGCCGGAGCAGTTCCAGCACTTCGGTGGTGGTTCCGGAGCGGGTGAGGGCGAGGACACGGTCGTACGGGCGGCCGTGCGGGTACTCCGACGCGGCGAAGGCGTCCGTCTCGCCCTGGCCCGCGCCCTCGCGCAGCGCCGCGACGGACTGCGCCATGAAGTACGAGGTGCCGCACCCCACGATCGCGACCCGCTCCCCCGGCGCCGGCAGCACGGCGGCATGGTCCGGCGCCTCGGCCGCCGCGCGGATCCAGCACTCGGGCTGACTGACCAGCTCGTCCTCGACATGCGTCATGTCGCGGTCCCTCCCCGTCAACGAACACCGCGGTGATTGTTTCTGCAAGATATAGCGAGTTTTCGAGCAGAATCAAGCATTCACGTGACATCGGGGTGCGCTAGGGTCACGGGGAGATCGAGGAATGGAGGGCGCGAATGTCCCGCGACGCCCGCTGGAAGTCGCTGCTGGAACTGCTCGTGGAGCGCGGCCGGCTGGACGTCGAGGAGGCCGCCGCCGAGCTGCAGGTCTCGTCCGCCACGATCCGCCGCGACTTCGACCAGCTGGCCGAGCAGCAGATGCTCGTGCGCACCCGGGGCGGCGCGGTCGTGCACGGGGTGTCCTACGAGCTGCCGCTGCGCTACAAGACGGCCCGGCACGCCTCCGAGAAGCAGCGCATCGCCCGGGCCGTCGCCGGTCTCGTCACCCCCGGCACAGCCGTGGGCCTCACCGGCGGCACGACCACCACCGAGGTGGCCCGCGCCCTGGCCGTGCGCCCTGAGCTGGCATCCGGCTCCCCCGCGCTCACCGTCGTCACCAACGCGCTGAACATCGCCAACGAGCTGGCCGTACGCCCGCAGTTCAAGATCGTGGTGACCGGCGGGGTGGCGCGTCCGCAGTCGTACGAGCTCATCGGGCCGCTCGCCGACGGGGTGCTGAGCCAGATCACCATCGACGTGGCGGTGCTCGGGGTGGTCGCCTTCGACGTCACGCACGGCGCGGCCGCGCACGACGAGGCCGAGGCCGCCATCAACCGGCTGCTGTGCGAGCGCGCCGCGCGGGTGATCGTCGCCGCCGACTCCAGCAAGCTGGGGCAGCGCGCCTTCGCCCGGATCTGCGGCTCCGACGCGGTGGACACGCTGGTCACGGACACGGCGGCCGACGAGGGCGCCGTGCGGTCCTTCGAGGAGGCGGGGGTCCGGGTCGTCGCGGTCTGAGTCCGTTCGCAGCACCTGCCGGGCCGAACCGACCTAGGGTGGTTGCAGGGAGGCCGCGATGAGCGCAACACCTTTGGACCAGCCGGACCAGCCGTATCTGCCGATCGCCGAGCACGGGCTGATCGGCGACCTGCGGAGCGTGGCGCTGGTGGGCACGGACGGCACGATCGACTGGTACTGCTGCCCGGCCTTCGACGCCCCCAGCGTCTTCGCCTCGATCCTCGACGCGGAGCGCGGCGGCTCCTTCCAGCTCGCCGCATCGGTGCCCGCGAAGACGAAGCAGTTCTACTTCCCCGACACCAACGTCCTGATCACCCGCTTCTTCACCGAGGACGGCGTCGGCGAGGTGCAGGACTTCATGCCGGTGGACGGCGAGTCGGCCGAGACCGAGCGGCACCGGCTGATCCGGCGGGTGGTGTGCGTACGCGGCTCCATCCCGTTCCGCACCCGCGTCGCCCCGCGGTTCGACTACGGCAGGCAGCCGCACGCCGTGCGCATGGCCGGAGACGTCGCCGTCTTCGAATCGGCACAGCTTTCGCTCGGCCTGACCGCGACCGTGCCCCTGGAGACCGACGGCCAGGACGCCCGTGCCGACTTCAAGCTCGCCGAGGGCGAGTCGGCGGTGTTCGCGCTGGACCAGGTCGGTGGTGAGGTGACCCCGCGCAGATGCGCCCGCACCGAGGCCGAGGAGCAGTTCAGCAGCACGGTCGCCTACTGGCGCCGCTGGCTCTCCGCCTCCAAGTACCGGGGCCGGTGGCGGGAGATGGTGCACCGCTCGGCCCTCACCCTGAAGCTGCTCACCTACGCGCCGACGGGCGCGATCGTGGCCGCGCCGACCACGAGCCTGCCCGAGCAGCTGGGCGGGGAACGCAACTGGGACTACCGGTACGTGTGGGTGCGGGACGCCGCGTTCTGCGTGTACGCCCTGCTGCGGCTCGGTTTCACCGGCGAGGCCGAGGCGTTCATGAACTTCGTGACCAAGCACATCAGTCCGGGCGACGGCAAACCCTCCGGACCGCTGCAGATCATGTACGGCATCGACGGCCGCACCGACCTGACCGAGATCGAACTCCCCCACCTCGAAGGGCATCAGGGCTCCGCGCCGGTGCGGATCGGCAACGCCGCGGCGGACCAGCTCCAGCTGGACATCTACGGCGCGCTGATCGACTCGATCTACCTCTACGACAAGTGGGCCAAGCCGATCTCCAGCGACCAGTGGGACGACGTGTGCGCCCTGGTGGAGTGGGTGTGCGCGCACTGGGACCAGCCCGACGAGGGGATCTGGGAGACCCGGGGCGGCCGCAAGAACTTCCTCTACTCACGTCTCATGTGCTGGGTGGCGATCGAGCGGGCGATCCGCATGGCGAACCGCCGTGGTCTGCCGGCCGATCTGCCGCGCTGGCTGGAGTGCCGGGACACGATCTACCGGCGGATCATGAGCCGCGGCTGGTCCGAGACCCGTAAGGCGTTCGTGCAGCACGAGGACGGCGACGTGCTGGACGCGGCCGTCCTCATGATGCCGTTGACGAAGTTCATCGCCCCGACCGACCCCAAGTGGCTGTCCACCCTGGACGCGCTCACCCAGGAGCTGGTCTCCGACTCCCTGGTCTACCGCTACGACCCGCTGGCCAGCCCCGACGGACTGCGCGGCGACGAGGGCACGTTCTCCATCTGCTCCTTCTGGTACGTCGAGGCGATGGTGCACGCCGGCCGGGTCGACGAGGCACGGCTCGCCTTCGAGAAGATGCTCACGTACGCCAACCATCTGGGCCTGTACGCCGAGGAGATCAGCCACACCGGCGAGCAACAGGGCAACTTCCCGCAGGCGTTCACGCATCTCGCGCTCATCAGCGCGGCGTTCAACCTGGATCGCGCGCTGGGCTGAGCACGGTCACGGCGGCAGGCGCCGCCAGAGGTTCAGGTCGCGCTCCTCGCCGAAGGTGTCGCTCGAGCGTGGAGCGTTGCTCGGATCCGGGTCAGTGGCCGTGGCCGCCCTCGTCGGTATGCGTACCTGCCTGCGCTCCGGTCCTGACCGTGAACGCCGCCGTGTGCACCTGACCTTCGTGCTTGAAGTCCAGGAACAGGCGGTACGAGCCCTCGCTCGGCGCCGTGGCGGTGAAGGAGATGCCCGGGCCCGACGCGGTCTTCCCGTCGCCCGGTTCACCGTTGGGGTGGACATGGAGGTAGGCGAGGTCGCCGGAGCGCAGGGCGACGAGGTGGCCGTAGGCGCCGAGGTAGGGCTGGAGGTCGGTGACGGGCCTGCCGTCACGGGAGACCGTCAGCTTGACCTCGCTCTCGCCGCCCGGGCGCAGGCCGCCGCTCAGCTCGACCTCGTAGCCGTCCGTCTCGGCTGTGGCGTCCGGCGCGGGAAGCCGCTGTGGCGCGTAGGAGCCCGAGGCCGCCAGGTCCGCGCCGAGAGTGAGGTTCTCGGCGCCCTTCTTCGCCGGGGTGAAGTCGGCGAAGACGCGGTAGCCGCCGGCGCGGGGCAGTTCGACGGGGATGCTCCAGGTGCCGTCGGCGGCGCGGGTGGGGTGCAGATGGCGGTAGGTGACCAGGTCGCGTGAGGCGACGATGAGGTGGAGTTCCTTCTCGTGCTCACGCCGGTACGCGGTGACGGCACGGCCGCTCGCGTCGCGCACGGCGAACCGCAGCTCGGCTCGCTGCCCTGCGGCGACACTCGGGGTCTGCAGGTCGAGGGTGTAGCCGCCTTCGGAGATCTGCAGGCCCCCGGGCGCGTGGCCGGCGCCTCCGGCATCCGCGGCGCCGCCGCCGTCCGGCGACTCTTCGTGACTTTCGTGACGCACGGGCGCACTCTCCGTGACGAACGGGTCGATGCCCTTGCCCACTCCGTACGCGGTGCCGAACGTCGCGGCCAGTGCTGCGGCGAACGCGGAGATCTTGAGTCCTGCGTGCATGGCCAGCTCCTGGAGAAACACGGCCTCCTGCCTGGGATACGAGGCCTCGATGCAGCTGACAATACCCCTAGGGGGTATGAAGTCAACCCCTTCGCACCACTTGCCTTTGATACCCCCCATGGGTATACAGGAATACGTGCCGCAGATACCCCTGCCCCGTATTCCACAAGGAGTAGCGATGACCACCACCGCGACCGGAGCCCCTGCCGAGGTAGAACTCGCCATCGGCGGCATGACCTGCGCCTCGTGCGCCGCGCGCATCGAGAAGAAGCTGAACCGCATGGCCGGGGTCACCGCGACCGTCAACTACGCCACCGAGAAGGCCAAGGTCAGCTACGGCGGCGAGGTCAGCGTGCGGGACCTGATCGCGACCGTCGAGAAGACCGGGTACACCGCGCAGGAACCCGTACCGGAGGAACCCTCGGACGAACCGGTGGACCATGAACTCCGTTCGTTGCGCGAGCGGTTGGTCACCGCGGCGCTCCTCGCCGTCCCCGTCGTCGCGATGGCCATGATCCCGACCCTGCAGTTCGAGTACTGGCAGTGGCTCTCGCTGACCCTCGCCGCGCCCGTGGTGACGTACGCCGCATGGCCCTTCCACAAGGCGGCGTTCACCAACGCGCGGCACGGCGCGGCGACGATGGACACGCTGATCTCCGTCGGCACGCTGGCCGCGTTCGGCTGGTCGCTGTGGGCGCTGTTCCTCGGGACCGCGGGGACGCCGGGCATGACGCACCCCTTCGAGCTGACGATCGCTCGCGGTGACGGTGCCGGGAACATCTACCTGGAGGCCGCCGCGGGGGTCACCGCCTTCATCCTGGCCGGGCGGTACTTCGAGGCGCGGTCCAAGCGGAAGGCGGGCGCGGCGCTGCGGGCACTGCTGGAGCTGGGCGCGAAGGACGTCACCGTGCTACGGGCCGACGGCAGTGAACACACTGTTGCGGTGAGCGAGTTGAAGGTCGCCACCCACTTCGTCGTCCGCCCGGGCGAGAAGATCGCGACCGACGGGACCGTCATCGAGGGCTCGTCGGCGGTGGACGCGTCGATGCTGACCGGCGAGTCCGTGCCGGTGGAGGTCGCCCAGGGTGACGCGGTCGCCGGGGCCACGGTCAACGTCGGCGGACGGCTTGTCGTCGCGGCGACCCGGGTCGGCGCGGACACGCAGCTGGCGCGGATGGCGAAGCTGGTGGAGGACGCGCAGAACGGGAAGGCCGCGGCCCAGCGGCTGGCGGACCGGATCTCCGCCGTGTTCGTGCCCGTCGTGATCGCCCTCGCGCTGGGCACCCTCGGCTTCTGGCTCGGCAACGGGGCCGGTCTGACAGCCGCGTTCACCGCCGCGGTCGCCGTGCTGATCATCGCGTGCCCGTGCGCCCTGGGGCTGGCGACGCCGACCGCGCTGCTGGTGGGTACGGGGCGCGGCGCGCAGCTCGGGATTCTCATCAAGGGTCCGGAGGTCCTGGAGTCCACGCGCAAGGTCGACACCGTCGTCCTCGACAAGACGGGCACGGTCACCACGGGCCGGATGACGCTGCTGGCCGTGCACACCGCGGACGGTACGGGGGAGGCCGACGTGCTGCGGCTGGCGGGCGCGTTGGAGCACGCCTCGGAGCATCCGATCGCCCGGGCGGTGGCCGACGGGGCGCTGGAGAAGCTGGGTGCGCTGCCCACACCCGAGGACTTCGCGAACGTGCCGGGGCTCGGGGTGCAGGGCATCGTCGAGGGCCACGCGGTACTCGTCGGCCGGGAACGGCTGTTGGGCATGGGGGTCCCCCCGCTCGAGCGCAGCCGAGAGTGGGGGAGGGCGATGGAACTGCCCGTGGAGCTGGCCCGGTTGAAGGCGGAGGCCGAGGCGTCCGGTCGTACGGTCGTCGCGGTCGCCTGGGACGGCGAGGCGCGGGCGGTCCTCGAGGTGGCCGACGCGGTGAAGGAGACCAGCGCGGAGGCGATCACGCGGCTGCGGGCGCTCGGTCTGACCCCGATCCTGCTGACCGGTGACAACGAGGCGGTGGCGCGGGCCGTCGCCCGCGAGGTCGGTATCGCACCGCAGGACGTGATCGCCGAGGTACTGCCGCAGGACAAGGTCGATGTCGTCAAGCGGCTTCAGGGCGAGGGCCGTTCGGTCGCGATGGTCGGTGACGGCGTCAACGACGCGGCCGCGCTCGCCCAGGCGGACCTGGGGCTGGCCATGGGCACGGGCACGGACGCGGCGATCGAGGCCGGTGACCTGACCCTGGTCCGCGGCGACCTGCGCGCGGCGGCGGACGCGATCCGGCTCGCCCGCCGGACCCTCGGCACGATCCGGTCCAACCTGTTCTGGGCGTTCGCCTACAACGTGGCAGCGCTGCCGCTGGCCGCGGCGGGCCTGCTGAACCCGATGCTGGCCGGAGCGGCGATGGCGTTCTCGTCGGTGTTCGTGGTGGGGAACTCGCTGCGGCTGCGGTCGTTCACAGCAGCCGAGTGAGCGGGGTGGGGGGGCCCCCCCCGGGGGGGGGGCCCCCCCCCCCCCACCCCCCCCACGAAAAGGGCGACACCCCCCCCCCGGGCGCGGGGGGGGGGGGGGGGGGGGGGGGGCCGGGGGGGGGGGGGGGGGCCCCCCCCCCCCCGGGGGGGGGGGGGGCCCCCCCCCCGGGGGGGCCCCCCCCACCCCGGTGAAGTCAGCCCAGCTTCTTCAGGAGCTCCACGGCCAGCGGGGCCGAGGACGCCGGGTTCTGGCCGGTGACCAGGTTGCGGTCGACCACGACGTTCGGCACCCACGGCTCGCCCACCTGGACCTGGACGCCGGCCTCGGTCAGCCGGTCCTGGAGGAGCCACTTGGCCTTGTCGGCGAAGCCGGCCTGGGTCTCCTCGGCGTTGGTGAAGGCGGCGATCCGGTACCCGGCGAAGGAGTTGCCTCCGTCGGGCTTGACCGCGGCGAGCAGCGCGGCCGGGGCGTGGCAGACGACGCCGAGGGGCTTGCCGGACTCCAGGGCGCTGGTGAGCAGTTCACCGGAGTCGGTATTGACCGCGAGGTCCTCCATGGGGCCGTGGCCGCCGGGGTAGAACACGGCGGCGTAGTCGTCCAGGTGCACGTCCTCGAGGCGGATCGGGTTCTGGAGCTCGGTCGCCGCGGCGATGACGCCCGCGATCCGGTCGGCGTTCTCCTGGCCGCCGTTGACCTCGGCGGCCAGGCTGCCCTTGTCGACGGTGGGGACGACGCCGCCGGGGGTGGCCACGGTGATCTCGTGACCGGCGGCCTTGAAGGCCTCGTAGGGGGCCACGGCCTCCTCGCCCCAGAAGCCGGTGGGGTGCTGCGTGCCGTCGGCCAGCGTCCAGTGGTCGGCGCCGGTGATTACGAAGAGGATCTTTGCCATGCTCCGACGGTAAGTCGATCCACCCATAAGAATCCAATAGGCTCACGTATGTGAGAGATAGGGAATCCAATCACCACTCGATCGCGGCACCGCTGGACCTGAATCTGCTCCGCACGTTCCTGACCGTGTACCGCACCGGCTCCTTCACCGCCGCCGCCCGGCTCCTCGGACTGTCCCAGCCCACGGTCACCACCCAGATCCGCGCCCTGGAGCGGCAACTGGGCCGCGAGCTGTTCGAGCGGATGGCCCGCGGTGTCGCGCCCAGGCCTTACGCGGACGAGCTCGCCGCCCGGATCACCGAGCCCCTGGACTCGCTCGCCACGGCCACGGGAGCGGACGACGCCCCGGCCGAGCCCGTGCACCTCGCCGGCCCGGCCGAGTTCCTCACCGTCTCCGTCCTGCCCGGCATCGCGCCGCTGGTGGAGTCGGGCGTACGGCTGCGCGTGACCCCGGGTCTGACCGAGCCGCTCCTGGACGATCTGCGCGCGGGCCGCCACGACCTGGTGATCGCCACCTTCCGGCCGCGCGGGCGCACGCTGACCTCGGTGGCCCTCAACGACGAGGAGTTCGTGCTGGTAGCCGCCCCCGAGCGAGCGGAGCGGATCGGCTCTCCGGCCAGGATCGCGGCGGAAGGGGCGGCCGCGCTGCACGGCGTCCCCCTGGTCGCGTACGCCGAGGACCTCCCCATCGTGCGCCGCTACTGGCGGCATGTCTTCGGCAAGCGCCTGGCGCGTGACCCCGCGGTCACGATGCCCGACCTCAACGCGGTGAAGGCGGCGGTCATGGGCGGGGCGGGGTTCTCGGTGCTCCCCCGCTATCTGTGCGCGGCCGAACTGGCCTCGGGCGCGCTCGTCCTGCTCCACGATCCGGACGACCCGCCCATCAACACCGGCTTCCTCGTGCAGCGCCCGGGCGCCTCGGGCAATCCTCACGTGGCCCTGGTCCGCGATCACCTGCTGAGAGCCGCCCGGAACTGACGGCTAGAGCTTGAGGAACGACGAGCGCGGGCCCTCCAGAGTGGCGTCCATACGGGCCACCTGCCCCTGCGTGAACATGAACATCCCGGCGTCGTCGGTGTAGTCCATGTAGTTCACGAACATGTCCCCGTCGGGCGCGTTGTTGCACGTCACATGGGGGAACGTGGGT
This sequence comes from Streptomyces sp. NPDC087859, assembly GCF_044742595.1. NCBI lineage: Bacteria > Bacillati > Actinomycetota > Actinomycetes > Kitasatosporales > Streptomycetaceae > Streptomyces > Streptomyces sp. NPDC087859. The sequence continues at coordinate 414,411 of NZ_JBIUUU010000008.1, forward strand.
GTGCCGAAGTTGGGGCCGCCCGCGTTGGGGGTGTCCGCGACGAAGTCGCTGCCGCTGCAGCCCTGTCCGTCGTCGCCCCAGATGTGGAACAGGTTGAGCCAGTGGCCCACCTCGTGGGTCGCCGTGCGACCGAGGTCGAACGGGGCCCTCGCCGTACCGGTCGTACCGACGAAGGGGTGGGCGATGACGACGCCGTCGGTGGCGGCCGGGCCGCCCGGGAACTGGGCGTAGCCGAGAATCTCGCCGACGGTGGGGTCCTCGAGGCGCGGGGCCACCCAGAAGTTGAGGTACCGGTCGGCGGGCCAGGCGTCCCGTCCGCCGCTCGCCGTGAACTTGATCGCGTCGTCCATCCCGAAGGTGTCCGTCCCGATCCGGGTGCGGGTGATGCCGTTGGTGGGCAGGCCCTCGGGGTCCTGGGAGGCGAGCCGGAACTCGATACGGCAGTCGGCGGCGAGGGGCTGCCAGACCGCGGGCACCTTCGACACGTCCGGGTTGAGCATCCGGTAGTCCTGGTTCAGGACGTCGATCTGGCTGGCGATCTGGTCGTCGCCGATGTCCTGCTCGGAGGTGCGGTGGACGACGTGCACCACGACGGGGATCACCGTCACACCGACGCGGGCCGGCGTCTCCAGACCCTGCTCGAAGGCGAAGGCCCGGTTCTCCACCTCGTCCCGCGCCACGGCGTACGAGGGGTCCTCGGTCAGCAGCCGCCGGTGCACCGGCATCGTGCCGCAGACACGGTGTGCGGGGGTGGGGGTGGTCTCGTCGGTCTCGTTCTCGGGCACGTCGCACCGCCTGGAGATGGCCGCACCGCATCGGCGCGGAGGGGAGGGTGGAGCGGGCCCGTTGAGGTTTACCGTAGGGCGACGGAACGGACACGGTAAGCAGAATCGCAAATTCCGCCGTAAGTACGGCGTTCGCTTCCGTATCGGTTCAACCTGCCACAGATCAGGAGGTGCCCGGCCATGAGCGGTCCGCCGCCGGAACTGATCGGAACATGGGTGCACGCGTACGAGGAGGACTCCCCCGGCGTCTCGGTGTACCGCCCCGCGGGCTATCCGCTGCCGCCCGCACGCGGCCGCCGGGGGCTGGAGTTCGCCGCGGACGGCACCTTCACCGACCACCCCCTCGGCCGCGCCGACGCACCCGGACGGCGCACCGGCCGCTGGGCGACGGCGGACGCGGAGGGGCATCGGCTCGCGCTCAGCGTCCCTGGCGCGGACCGCCAGTTGGAGGTTCTGTACGTCGACGATCAGGTGCTCAAGGTGCGGGCCCTCGACTGATCACGGCCGCGGGGCGGGCGGGCGTTCACTCTGGCACGGTGACCTTCAACAACGTCTGGAGCGCCTCGTCGGACTCGTTGAGCTCGGCCCAGACCGTCTTGCCATGGGAGGCGTGGCGGGTGCCCCAGTGCTCGGCGAGCTGGGCGACCAGGAACAGTCCGCGGCCGCCCTCGTCGAAGGTGCGGGCCCGGCGCAGGTGCGGGGTGGTGCCGCCGGCGTCGGAGACCTCGCACAGCAGGCCCCGGTCGTGGATGAGGCGCAGCTGGATAGGGGGCCGGCCGTGGCGGATGGCGTTGGTGACCAGTTCACTGACGACCAGTTCGGTGCTGAAGTCGAGCTCCTCCAGCCCCCAGATCCTCAGTTGCCGGGCGACGGCGGCCCGGGCCCGGCCGACGGCGGCGGGGTCGGCCTCCAGATCCCAGGTGGCGACCTGACGGACGCCCAGGGCGTGGGTGCGGGCGAGGAGAAGGGCGACGTCGTCGTCCGGGCGGGTCGGCAGCAGGGCCTCCAGGACGGAGTCGCAGGCGGCCTCCAGGGACGGGCCGGCCTCGGCGAGGGCGCCGCGCAGCAGGGCGAGGCCCGTCTCGACGTCGTGGTCGCGGGCCTCGATCAGTCCATCGGTGTAGAGGGCGAGGAGGCTGCCCTCGGCCAGGTCGACCTCCGCCGCCTCGAAGGGCAGGCCGCCCAGACCCAGCGGCGGGCCCGGCGGCAGGTCGAGGAGGTCGACGGTGCCGTCGCGGGTCACCAGGACCGGCAGCACATGACCCGCGCGGGCCAGGGTGCAGCGGCGGGAGACGGGGTCGTAGACGGCGTAGAGGCAGGTCGCGCCGATGTCGCCGGCGAGCTCGCCGTCCGGGTCTCCGGCAGCCTCGGCGGACAGGCGCAGGACGATGTCGTCGAGGTGGGTGAGGAGTTCGTCGGGTGGCAGGTCGAAGTCGGCGAGGGTGCGTACGGCGGTGCGCAGCCGGCCCATGGTGGCGGCGGCGTGGATGCCGTGGCCGACGACGTCGCCCACCACCAGGGCGACCCGGGCGCCGGAGAGCGGGATGACGTCGTACCAGTCGCCGCCCACGCCGAGCCGGTCGCCGGCGGGCAGATAGCGGCAGGCGACCTCTACGGCGGACTGCTGCGGCATGTGCTGCTGGAGCAGGCTGTGCTGGAGGGTGAGGGCGGTGGCGCGGGCGTGGGTGTAGCGGCGGGCGTTGTCGACGGCGACCGCGGCCCGCGCGGCGATCTCCTGGGCGAGCAGCAGGTCCTCGTCGTCGTAGGGGTCGGCGATGCGGTGACGGACGAACTGGGCGACGCCGAGGGTCGTGCCGCGGGCGCGCAGCGGCACGACCAGGGTCGAACGGTCCCGGTAGGGCTCTCCGGTGGCCAGGGCCCGGGCCGGTGGCGATCCGTCCGGGCAGGTGTGGAGCCGCGGTTCCCGCGCGTGCGGTCGCTGGGCGATCCGGCGCAGGACGGGCGGGCCCGTCGTCGGGACGTCGTGTCCGTGCAGGACGGAGTCGAGCAGGTCCACGGTCACGCGGTCGGCGAAGTGCTCGACGGCGAGGTCGGCCAGTTCCTGGGTGGTGCGGGTGATGTCCAGCGTGGTCCCGATGCGCAGGCCCGCCTCGTTGACCAGGGAGAGGCGTGCCCGCAGCCGGTGTTCCCGCTCCTCCTGGTAGGCCAGGACGCCGTACTCGGACGTGCGGTCCACATAGCCGGTCCCGGTCGCCAGCAGCTCGCGGGTCGCGGCGCTGAGCAGTTCGGCGTCGTCGGTGAGCCGCGGCAGCTCCTGGAGCAGCCGGTCCAGGACGACGCCCTGGCCGAGGCGGAAGGCCCGCAGCAGCGTGCTGACGGGGATGCCGTGCCGGGCGAACCGGCGGGCCCGTTCGATCTCCGCGGCCGGCGGTTCGATGCCGCTCGGCTCGACGGCGTGCTCCAGGCCGTCCAGTACGGCGACGACATGGTGGGCGATGTTCGCCGAGGCCATGACGTCGGGGTCGTCCCACAGCTCGGGGACCTCGTCGCGCAGACACTCCTCGACATCACGGATCAGCCCGTCCGCCGCCCGGCTCAGGGCGTGCGCGGCCCGGGACACGAGACGGTCCGCGGTGACGTCCACTCTTACGACGGTACGCCGCTCGCCGTCGCGTGGGGGCCGCTTCCGGGTCGGAGTGCGGGATTCCGTGATAGGGACTCTGCAGCTGTGGTGATCGACAGGTGGGGGCACCGTGTTCGGCAGGGTTTCGGCGGCTGTGGTGGTGGTCTGCGTGCCGGCGCTGGCGGGCTGCGCTTTCGAGGGCAGCGGGAGTACGGCGGCCGAGGCGACGGAGACCGAGGTGAGTGCCCCGTCCACGCCCGCCTCGTCACCCGAGCCGGCCTCCGCGTCCCCGAGTGCGAGTCCGACTGCCGGTCCGGGCGCGAGCGCGAGCCTGTCGCCGACACCGGTGCCCGTCAGGAGTCCGGGGCAGACACTGGTGTCCATGAACATCAGCGGCGGCTTCGCCGGGGTCGGCCGGTCGGTGGTCCTGCGGGGCGACGGCACGGTGCACGCCAGGGACGACCGCGAGGGCTCGGTGGTGCGACGGACGACCGCCGCCGAGTTCAGGGAGCTGCGCCTGCTCCTCGGCGATCCGGCGCTGGACGACGTATCGGACTTCACGATGAACATGAGTGCCGCGGACATGTTCCAGTACGAGGTCCGCTTCGAGGGCCGCACCGTCCGTACGGACCGCTCCGCCGAGCAGCCGCCCCTCGACGCGCTCATCAGCGCCCTGAGCGCGTTTCTGCCGAAGGGCTGAGCACCGTACTCCGAGGCAAGTACGCGCGGTTACTCCCGCCGTCAGACGCCTCGGGAGCCCCGGCCCGGCACCGTGGCCCGGGTGAAACTGATACGTCCCGCCCGCCGGGCCTCCCTCGTCGTCCATGTCACCGCCTCCGCCGGCTGGCTCGGGCTCACGCTCGGGCTGCTGGCGCTGGGGATCACCGCGGCCACCACCGGGTCGGCGGTGACCGTCGAAGCCTCCGTCCGGACCATGAAGCTGTTCGCGGACTGGCTGCTGCTCCCGCTGGCGTTCCTCACGCTCCTCAGCGGCCTGCTGCTCTCGCTGGGCACCCAGTGGGGTCTGGCGCGGCATCGCTGGGTCTGGACGAAGTTCTGGCTGACCCTCGCCACGACCACCGCGACGGTCTTCGCGCTGCGCCCCGGGGTGAACTCCGCGGTCGCGGCCGTCGCCGCGGGCGGACCGCTGCCCGACGCCGGCGACGTGCTGTTCGGGCCGATCGTGTCCCTGTCCGCCTACGTCTTCATGACGGTGATCTCGATCCTCAAGCCCTGGGGCCTCACCCGACGGGGCCGCAGGCTCAGGGCGACTCCCCGGCCCGCACCCGCGCCAGCACGTCTCGAATCATCTCGGCGCTGATCATGAAGTGCTCGCGGGCGGTCTCCGCCGCCCGCTCGGGCTCCCCCGCCGCGATGGCCTCGTACAGGGCCGTGTGCCCCTGGCCGGCCCGGTGGTGGTGGGAGCGCTCGCCCCTGCCCCAGGGTTCGATCGGGAAGCCGAGGCTGATCCGGGTGAGCAGGTCACGGCTGAGCAGGGCGATCTGCGGATTGCGGGTGGCCGCGCAGACGGCCTGATGGAACGCGCTGTCGGCGGCCTGTTCCTCGCGGGGGGTGTCGGCCGCCAGGTGCGCGGCCAGCGCCTCCCGCATCGGCTCCAGGTCTTCCGGCCGTCGGCGCCGCGCTGCCGTCGCGGCCACCATCCCCTCCACCAGCCCGCGCAGGTCGAAGAGTTGCTCGAACTCCTCCCAGCGGGGCAGCAGCGTGCGGCGGACCGCGGCGCCGGAGGACTCGCTCCAGCTGTCGCGGACGAAGGCTCCCCCGTTGCGGCCCCGGCGGATCTCGATGACGCCGAGGGCCTGGAGGCGGGCGACGGCCTCGCGCACGGTGGGCCGGCTGACGTGCAGCAGTGTGGTGAGTTCGCGCTCGGCGGGCAGCCGTTCGCCCGGCAGGAAGTCGCCGACGGCGATCGCGGTGAGCAGCCGGTCGGAGACCTCGTCGACCGCCGAGGTCACGCGCACCGGGCGCAGGGCCGACGACGCGTTGCCGCCGAGCAGGACCCGGTCGAGCACCCGGGAGAACTCGTCCCCCGGCTCAGGTGCGGATGTCAGTTGTCCTCCTCCGGATCGCCGCTTCTGTTAACGCGCGCGGTCCACGTGAATGCGTCGTTACGTCTTCCCCAGGCGCCACTAAAAGGTCTTGTGCGCTGACCTTTTACGCCTCCACTATCTCATCCATCCCCGTCACACCCAACGATTTTCAGACACCGGCCGATGCTTTCCGGCCGGCCTGGGAGGCCTCATCGTGGCGATCCCCGAACCGAACCACACCGGCACCGTCGACTTCAACGGCGGGTCCACCTGGTACCGGATCACGGGCGAACCGGGCAGGACACCCCTGGTGGTCCTGCACGGCGGACCCGGCGCCGGTCACGACTACACGCTCAGCATCGCGAACATCGCCCAGCAGGGCCGCCCCGTGGTGCACTACGACCAACTCGGCACCGGACGCTCCACCCACCTGCCCGACAAGGGCGCCGACTTCTGGACCGTCCAGCTCTTCCTCGACGAACTCGACCATCTCCTCCAGGAGTTGGGCATCGCCGACGGCTACCACGTCCTCGGTCAGTCGTGGGGCGGCATGCTCGCCGCCGAACACGCCGTACGGCGGCCGCCGGGGCTGCGCGGCCTGGTGATCGCCAACTCCCCCGCGTCCATGGAGCTGTGGCTCCAGGGAGCCGCCGAACTGCGCGCCGGGCTTCCGGCCGAGGTCCAGCAGACCCTGCTCGCCCACGAGGCCGCCGGGACCACGGACCACCCCGACTACCGGGCGGCCGAGCAGGTCTTCAACGACCGTCATGTGTGCCGACTGTCTCCCAACCCGCCCGAAGTACAGGCCACGTGGGACAACATCGCCGCCGACCCGACCGTCTACCACACGATGAACGGGCCGAACGAGTTCCATGTCGTCGGAACCCTCAAGGACTGGTCCGTCATCGACCGGCTCCCGCTGATCGAGGCACCGACCCTGCTGGTGTCCGGACGGTACGACGAGGCGACCCCGGAGACCGTCAAGCCCTTCGCCGACCACATTCCCGACGTGCGCTGGCACCTGTTCGAGCACTCCAGCCATATGCCGCACGTCGAGGAGGAGGAGCTCTACCTCCGGGTCGTCGGCGAGTTCCTCGACTCCACCGACTGATCCCGGGAGTTGTCCGCCATGTCCGTGCCCCTGACCCGTCGCGCCAGACGAGGTGCGCTGACCGCCGCCGCCGTCGCGCTCGCCCTCACCGCCGCCGCCTGTTCCTCCTCCGACTCGGGCTCCTCCTCGGACCCGAGCGCCTCCTCCTCCGGCTCCGGCACCACCGCCTTCCAGCCTCAGCACCAGGGCGGCACCCTGAAGCTCGTCGCCCACGCGGCCGCGGGCACCTTCGACCCGCAGGTCAACTACACGCTCCAGTACTGGCAGTTGTACCAATCCATGTACGACGGGCTGCTCGCGTTCAAGAAGGTCGGCGGGCAGCAGTCCTTCACTGTCGTCCCCGACCTGGCCACGTCGCTGCCGAAGGTGACCAACGGTGGCAAGACCTACACCTTCACCCTCCGCAAGGGCATCTCCTTCTCCACCGGCAAGGCGGTGACCACGGACGACGTGGTGGCCTCCTTCCAGCGCATCTTCAAGGTCTCCAGCCCCACCGCCGGCACCTTCTACAACGGCATCGTCGGAGCCGACGCCTGTCTGAAGAAGCCCGCCTCCTGCACGCTGGACAAGGGCGTCGTCGGGGACGCGAAGACCAACACGGTCACCATCAACCTCACCGCGGCGGACACCGAGTTCCCGTACAAACTGGCCGTCCCACACGCCGTCGTCGTACCGAAGGACTCGCCCACCAAGGACTCCGGCACCAAGCCGCTGCCGACGACCGGTCCCTACATGGCCGCCTCGTACGACCCGAACCGGGCGCTGAAGCTGGTGCGCAACCCGCACTTCAAGGAGTGGTCGCGGGAGGCCGAGCCACAGGGCTACCCGGACGTCATCGACTACGCCTTCGGTCAGACCGTGGAGTCCGAGGTCACCGCCGTCCAGAACGGCCAGGCGGACTGGATGTACGACCCACCGCCCGCCGACCGGCTCAACGAGATCGGCACCAAGTACGCCTCCCAGGCCCATGTGAACCCGCTGACCGCGTTCTGGTACGCGACGCTCAACGTCAACATGGCACCGTTCGACAACAAGTTGGCCCGTCAGGCGATCAACTACGCGGTGGACCGGGCGGCCGTGGTGCGGCTGTACGGCGGCACCAACCTCGCCTCTCCCGCGTGCACGATCCTGCCACCGGGCTTCCCCGGACACGTCGACTCCTGCGACTACACCAAGGGCGGCGGCACCACCTGGAAGGCCGCGGACCTGGCCAAGGCCAAGGAACTGGTGAAGAAGTCCGGTACGGCCGGTCAGGAGGTCGGCATCGTCGTCCAGGACGACGACGTCAACAAATCGATCGGGCAGTATCTCCAGAGTCTGCTCACCCAGCTCGGGTACAAGGCGACGCTCAAACCGCTGTCGGCGAACATCCAGTTCACCTACATCCAGAACACCAAGAACAAGGTGCAGTTGGCTCTGACGTCCTGGTACCAGGACTATCCGGCGGCCTCGGACTTCCTGAACGTGCTGCTGTCCTGCGCCAGTTACCACCCGGGCAGCGACTCCAGCATCAACATCTCCGGTTTCTGCGACAAGGGCGTCGACGCCAGGATGCAGACGGCGCTGAAGACGGCCCAGACCGATCCGCAGGGCGCGAACAAGCAGTGGGGCGCGATCGACCAGGCGATCATGGCCGAGTCCCCGGTGGTGCCGCTGATCAACCCGAAGATCGTCGACTTCACGTCGACGCGGGTCGGCAACTACCAGTTCAGCAAGCAGTTCTACATGCTGGTGGGGCAGCTGTGGGTCAAGTGATCCCGCCCCCGTCGCTCGGGACCCGGCGCTCGCCGGGTCCCTGGCGGACAGCCGCCGGCGACCTGCTGCGCAACAGGCCGGCGCTGGCCGCCGCCGCGGTCCTGCTGTTCGTGGTGCTGGCGAGCCTGTGCGCCCCGCTCTACGCGGACCACATCGCCCACACCGACCCCTTCCAGTCCCATGTCTCCGGCACCACGGTCGTCGACGGCAGGACCGTGCCGGTGCTCACCCCGAGCAGCACCGGTCTCGGCCTCGGCGTCACCCCGATCGGCCCGACCTGGGACCCCGCCCACTACTTCCTCGGCGCCGACAACCAGGGCCGCGACGTCATGGCCCGGCTGCTCTACGGCGGCCGGACCAGCCTGTTCATCGGCGTCACCGCGGCTCTGCTCACCTGCGTGCTGGGGACGGCCGTCGGAGTCGTCGCCGGGTACGCGGGCGGTGTCGTGGACTCGGTCATCTCCCGGATCCTGGACGTGATCTGGGCGTTCCCGGTATATCTGCTGGCCATCTGCCTGTCGGTGGTCCTGCTGACCGACGGACTGAAACTGGGCCCGATCACGGTCGAAGCGGGAAGCCTCTGGCTGCCTGTGACGATCATCTCGGCGATCTATGTGCCCTACGTCGCCCGCCCCATGCGCGGCCAGGTGCTGGTGCTGCGCAACAAGGAGTTCATCCACGCGGCCGTCGGCTCCGGCGCCCCCACCCTGCGCATCCTGCGCCGCGAGGTGCTGCCGAACGTCGTACCCACCGCCATCGTCTTCGTCCCGCTGATGGCCGCGCTGGCCATGCTCACCGAGTCGGCCCTGTCCTTCCTGTCCGTCGGGGTGCAGCCGCCCGACGCCAGCTGGGGCACGATCATCCAGGACGGACTCGGCCTCCTCTACACCCGGCCGACCGTCACCATCGCCCCGGGCCTGCTCATCGCCCTCACCACGGCTGCCCTCAACGTCCTGGGCGACGGGGTGCGCGACGCCCTCGACCCGGGTGCCCGGCTGCGCGGAGGGGTGTGACCTCCATGCTGCAGTTCGCCCTCAAGCGCTTCACCTCGGCCCTGCTGGTGATGTTCGCGATCAGTGTGCTGGTGTTCCTGATCTTCTTCGCCACCCCGGGAGTCGACCCGGCCGCCCGTATCGCGGGCCGCAACGCCGACCCGGCCACCCTCGCCCAGGTCCGCCACTCCTTCGGCCTCGACCGGCCGCTGCCGATCCGCTATCTGCTGATGATGCGCCACCTGCTGATCGACCGGGACCTGGAGTCCTTCGTCAACCGCGGCTCCCGGGTCATCCCGCAGATCGTGCAGGCGACCCCGGTGACCCTGTCGCTGGTGGTGGGCGCCGCGCTGATCTGGATGACGGCCGGCATCCTCATGGGCACGGCCGCGGCGACCTTGCGCGGCAAGGCCGCCGACCCCCTGATCATGCTGGTCGGGGTCGTCGGCGTCTCGCTCCCGGCCTACTGGCTCGGCGAGGTCGTCAACCTCATCACCCAGAAGCAGCTGCACGACTCGGTGTTCTCCTGGGTGCCACCGCCCGGATACGTCGGTCTCGGCCACGATCCCGGCCAGTGGGCCCTGCATCTGCTCTTCCCCTGGCTGACCCTGGCCCTGCTGTACGCCGGGATCTACGCCCGGCTCCTGCGCGGCGAGGTCGTCAGCGCCCTGAGCGAGGACTACGTCCGCACGGCCCGCGCCAAGGGGCTGTCCGAGCGCCGGATCCTGGTCCGCCACGCCCTGCGCTGCTCGCTCATCCCGATCGTGTCGCTGTTCGGCCTGGACTTCGGCGCCCTCGTGGGCGGCGCCGCCCTGCTGACCGAGGTGGTCTTCGGCCTGCCCGGCATCGGCAAGCTCACCTTCGACGCCCTGCAGAACCTGGACCTGCCCGTGATCATGGGCACCGTCCTGTACGCGGCGTTCTTCGTGGTCCTCGCCAACGCCCTGGTGGACATCCTGTACGCACGACTCGACCCGAGGGCCCGCCATGCCTGAACCTCTGCTGGACGTAAGGGATCTACGGGTCTCCTTCCGCACCCGCTCCGGACCCGTCACGGCCGTCGACGGGCTCTCCTTCTCGGTCGACCCCGGCGAAGTCCTGGGCGTGGTGGGCGAGTCGGGTTCCGGCAAGAGCGTGTCCATGCTCGCCGTACTGCGGCTGCTCACCAACCCGAATGTGACGGTGACCGGCGAAGTCCGCTTCCGTGGGCGCGACTTGCTCACCCTGCCCGACAAGGAGATGCGCGCGGTGCGCGGCCGGGAGATCGCGATGGTCTTCCAGGACCCCATGACCGCGTTGACACCCGTCTACACCGTGGGCTGGCAGATCGCCGAACAGATCCGGGCGCACGAGCGGGTGTCCCGCAAGGAGGCACGGGCCCGCGCCGTCCAGCTGCTCTCCGACGTCGGCATCCCCGACGCCGCCTCGCGGGTGCACGCCTATCCGCACGAGTTCTCCGGCGGTATGCGCCAGCGTGCGGTCATCGCGATGGCCCTCTCGTGCGGTCCCGCGCTGCTGATCGCCGATGAGCCGACCACGGCCCTGGACGTCACCGTCCAGGCTCAGATCCTGGACCTGATGCGCGAGTTGAACACCCGCGGCTCGGCAATGGTCCTCATCACGCACGACATGGGTGTGGTCTCCCGGATCGCCGACCGGGTCCTGGTCATGTACGGCGGCCGGGCCGCGGAGGAGGGTCCGCGCCGGGCGGTCTTCCACGGTCCCCGGCACCCCTACACCTGGGGGCTGCTCGACTCGGTGCCCCGCGTCGGCGGGCCCCGGCTGCGGCGGCTTCCCACCATCGCGGGCATACCGGTGTCGCCCGGTGCCGTCCCGGAGGGGTGCGCCTTCGCGCCGCGCTGCCGGTTGCGGCACGAGCGGTGCGAGGAGCGGCCCGCGCTGGCCGGCGACACTCATCGCGACGCGTGCTGGCTGCCGCCGGACGACCGGGATTCACTGCGCCTGACGACAAGAACCGGCATCGACACGGAGGCGGCATCGTGACCGCACAGGACATCGCGAGGACGGGTGACGTCCTGTTGCGCGCCAAGGACGTCTCCAAGCACTACCCCCTGGGCCGCAAGGTGCTGCGTGCCGTCGACGGCGTGTCCCTCGAGGTGCGCACCGGGGAAACCCTCGGCGTGGTCGGCGAGTCGGGGTGCGGCAAGTCCACCCTGGGCCGCTGCCTGGTCCGGCTCACCGAACTCACCGGCGGACAGGTCGAGTTCGACGGCCAGGACATCTCCGGTCTGTCCGCTCGCCGGCTGCGCCCCGTGCGCCCGGGCATGCAGCTGGTCTTCCAGGACCCGCAGGCCTCGCTCAACCCCCGCCGCCGCGCCGGGGACATCGTGGCCGAGCCACTGCTCGTGCACCGCTACGGCGACGTGTCCGCGGTCCGCCGCCGGGTCGCCGAGCTCTTCGACGTCGTAGGGCTGGCAGGGGCCCATCTGGACCGGTATCCGCACGAGTTCTCCGGCGGTCAGCGGCAACGCATCGGCATCGCCCGCGCGTTGGCCACGGACCCGAAGCTGATCGTCGCCGACGAGCCGGTGTCCGCGCTGGACGTGTCGATCCAGGCGCAGGTGCTGAACCTGTTGGCCGATCTCCAGGAGGAGTTCGCGCTCACCTACGTCTTCATCGCGCACGACCTCGGTGTGGTCCGCCATGTGTCGGACCGGATCGCCGTCATGTATCTGGGCGAGATCGTCGAACTGGCCGGGACGGAGGAGCTGTACGAGTCCCCCGCCCACCCCTACACACAGGCGCTGTTGTCGGCGGTGCCCGACATCGACGACGGCACCGGCACGCCGGTCCGGGAGCGCATCGTCCTCACCGGCGAGGTGCCCGACCCGGTGGCCAGGCCGACGGGCTGCGCGTTCCGCACCCGCTGCCCGTACGCCCGCGAGCGCTGCGCCGAGGAACGCCCCCGGCTCACGGCGGCGCCCTCGGGCCGGCTCACCGCCTGCCACTACCCACTGACGGAATAAGCCCCTCAACTCCCTTTACTGGTGCGGTCATTGACGATGGAGACAATCCGGGTAACCGTGTGGGTTCCCGCGAGGCCCCGGAGGTCGCCATGCCAGCACCCCGTTCCGACACGGACCTCGTGGCGCGTCTCCACGCGCTCCGGCCATTGATCGGCGAGCACGCGCTGCGCGCCGAGGAGCAGCGGAGGGTGACGACCGAGGTCCTCGCCGCGTTGACGGACGCCGGGGTGTACCGGATGAACGTGCCCCGGCGGTACGGCGGTTATCAGTCGCGGCCGCGTACCCAGGTGGACGCGCTGGCGGAGGTCGCCGCCGCGTGCGGTTCGGCCGGGTTCACGGCGCTGATCCAGGCCGGCTGCGCCTTCATCGCCGCGCTCTTTCCCGACGAGGCGCAGGACGAGATCTTCGCGAGCCCCGACGTGCGGGTCGGCGGGACTCTGGTCCCGGACGCCACGGCGGTCGCGACGGACGAGGGCTATGTCGTCAACGGCACCTCGGGCTTCGCCACCGGCTGCCAGGACGCCGACTGGCATCTGCTGACGGCGCGGGTCGAGTCCGATGAGGGGCCGCCCGAGGTGCTGTGGACCGCCGTGCCCATGGCGGAGCTGGAGGTTCTCGACGACTGGTACGTCTCGGGGCTGGCCGGGAGCGGCAGCAACAGTGTCGTCGCACGCGACGTCGTCGTGCCCGCGCACCGGGTCCTGCCCGTCGGGCCGCTACTGGCGGGCGAGTTCCCCTCGAAGGCCAACGCCGACGACCCCTTCTACCGGATGCCCGTGCTGCTGATGTTCTGCGTCTGGACCGCCTCCCACGCGCTCGGTGTGGCCCGGGGCGCCCTGGCGGAGTTCACCGAGCGCATCCATCGGCGGGGCATCACGTACACCTTCCATCAGCGGCAGCACGAAGCCGCCGTCACCCATCTCCAGTCGGCCGAGGCCGCGATGAAGGTCTCCTGCGCCGAGCTGCTGACGAGTGACCTCGTAGCCCGGATCGAGGCCGGTGAGCCGTTCACGACCGAGGAGCGGGCGAGGATCCGTGCGCAGACGGGCTATGCGGCGCGGCTGGCCAAGGAGGCCGTGGATCTCGTCGCCTCCGCCTCCGGGGCCTCCTCCCTGCATCGGGAGGTGCCGATCCAGCGGGCCGTACGGGATGTGCAGGCGCTGAATCTGCATGCGTTCGTCAATCCGGCGACCAACCTGGAGCTGTACGGCCGGGTCCTGGCCGGGCTGGACCCGGGCACGCCGTTCCTCTGAGCGGAGGAGGTGATCGAGACCACAAAAGAAACGGCTCCGTTTCGATGATGGAGGGGTATTCTGAGGTCCAGGTGAACGAAACGGTTTCGTTTAGAAGGAGCCGGCATGACCTCCGTACTCATCGCCAGCGATCAGTCCCTCCAACGCCACGGCCTGCGCATCCTGCTGGCCGCCGTGCCCGATCTGACCGTCGCCGGTGAAGCCCGCAGCGGAACCGAGGCGGTCCGGCTGGCCGCCGTGCTCCGCCCGGACGTCGTCCTGCTGGACGGCCGTATCCACGAGACGGAAGGCACCGAGGTCATCCGCCGGATCACCCGGCCCCCGGCCCTCGCCGTGTCGGCCCAGCCCGCCGGCCCGGCGCGCGTCCTGGTCCTCACCCCCACCAGCGACGAGGGCCACGCCTACGCCGCCCTGCGCGCCGGAGCCGGCGGCTTCCTCCCCCAGGACGCCACCCCGGACGAGCTGATCGCGGCCATCCGCGTCGTGGCCACCGGGGACTCGGTCATCACCCCCCATCTGACCCGCGCTCTCATCGACACGGTCCGCCAGTTGCAGCCCCTCGGCCCCACCGCGGCGGGCGTGGGGCTCGACACCTTCACCCAGCGGGAGCGCGACGTCCTGACCGCCGTCGCCTCCGGCTGGTCGAACGCCGAGATCGCCGCGCGGCTGTCCATCGCGCCGACCACCGTCAAATCGCATGTCAGCCACATCCTCGCCAAGATCGGCGGACGTGCCCGCGTCCAGGCGGTGACCTTCGCCTACGAGTCCGGGCTGGTGCGTCCGGCGGCCTGAGAGGTTTGCCGCGCCGAGAACTGGTCAGGCGCGTGGGATGTCCCAGGTACTCATCCCAGCAGTCACTTCCGTCAGACACGTATCGGCCGACTTCCTGCGCGGTGCGCAGGGGGCGGTGTGGTGAGCGCGCCCACGGACGTTCCGCCCAGGACACCCCGGCAGGACACGGCGCCGCGGACGGAGCCGGTGAAGCAGCGGGACGCGTTCTTCGACAACGCCAAGTACCTGGCGATCGTGCTGGTGGCGACGGGACACGCCTGGGAGCCGCTGCGCGACGGCAGCAGGGCCGTCTCCGCGCTCTACATGCTCGTCTACGCCTTCCACATGCCCGCGTTCATCATGATCGCCGGCTACTTCTCCCGGAGTTTCGACGCGAGCCCGCAGCGGCTTAGGCGGCTGGTGACCGGGGTCGCCGTCCCTTACGTCGTCTTCGAGACGGCGTACACCTTCTACACCCGGTGGACCGACGGGGTCCCGGACCGCCCGGTCAGCCTCCAGGAGCCGCTGTATCTGACGTGGTTCCTGGCCGCCCTGTTCATCTGGCGGCTGACCACCCCGGTGTGGCGCTCCGTACGGTGGCCGCTGCCGCTCGCCCTCGCCGTCGCCATGCTGGCGACCACGGCACCGTCCATCGGCGAGGACTTCGACCTCCAACGCACCCTGCAGTTCCTGCCGTACTTCGTGCTCGGCCTGTGTATGAAGCCGGACCACTTCCGGCTGATCCGGCGCTGGAAGGTGCGGATGGCGGCGGTGCCGGTGTTCGCCGTCGCGCTCGCGGCGGCGTACTGGGCGGTGCCGCGGATGAGCGGCGCCTGGTTCTACCACCGCGACAGCGCCCAGGAACTCGGTGCGCCCGCCTGGTACGGCCCGTTGATGACCCTGGTCGTCTTCGCCTGCTCGACGCTGCTGGTGGCCTGTTTCCTGTCCTGGGTGCCCGGACGGCGGATGTGGTTCACGGCGCTGGGCGCGGGCACGCTCTACGGCTATCTGCTGCACGGCTTCGTCGCCCAGGGCTCCAAGCCCTGGGGCTGGTACGACCCCGCCTGGGTGTACGAGCCGCTCGGCGAGATCGTCGTCACCGTCGTCGCGGCCGCGATCGTGACCGTGCTGTGCACCCCGCCCGTGCGCAGGGTGTTCCGGTTCGTCATGGAGCCGGACCTGAAGTGGGCCTTCCGCGGCGAACGGAACCGGGAGCGTGTCGTCCTGCGCGCATGAGCTCAGCGCGGCGCCGGGGTGGTGGCCGGCGAGGACGGCGGCCGTGAGGTGCCCGCGACCGTGGGGGGCGGGGTGACCTCCGGCAGCCGGGTCTCGCCCCCTGACGGGATCGCGGTCATGACCATCACCACGGCGACGGCGGCCGCGGCGATCAGCACGAGGGCCGTGAGCAGCCGGGAGCGCGGGTCGCTCGGCTGCTCACACGCAGGTTCGGGCCGTGCGGCCACCGCGGTCAGGAACGCCACGCTCTCGTCCGCGCCGGGCCGCAGGGCCGGGTCCTTGGCAAGCAGCCCGCGCAGCAGAGGCGTCAACGGACAGTCGGCCCCGGGAAGTTCGGGCTCCTCGTACACCACCGCGAGGAGCGTCGCCGGCATCGAGGGCCGGGCGAACGGCGAGTGGCCGGTCAGGGCCGTGCGGAGAGTGGCACCGAGCGACCACCAGTCGGAGGCGGGCCCCGGGTCACGGCCGGTGGCCCGCTCCGGCGAGAGGTGCTCCGGCGAGCCGATCACCATGCCGCCCCTCGTCAGGCCCTGGGCGTCCTGGAGGGCGGCGATGCCGAAGTCGGTGAGGACGACCCGACGGCCGGGGCCGAGCAGCACGTTGCCCGGTTTGACGTCACGGTGCAGCACCCCGGCGGCATGCACCCGGCGCAGCGCCTCGGCGAGCGCGAGACCGATCCGTGCCGTCTCCCGGACGCCCAGTGGGCCGCGTTCGGCGACCGACCGCTCCAGCGAGGGCGCCTCGACGAACTCCTTGACGATCCACAGCCGGTCGTCCTCCTCGGCCACGTCGTAGACGCGGACCACGCCCGGGTGGTCGACGCGCGCACTCGCCCTGGTCTCCCGCAACGCCCGCTCCCGACGGGTGCCCGGATCCTCGCCCGCGTCCGGGCCGTCGAGCCACAACTCCTTGACCGCGACCGGCCGTTCGAGCATCTCGTCCCGTGCCCGCCACACCCGCCCCATGCCACCCTGCCCGACCCGCTCCCCCAGCCGGTACCGGCCCCCGATGCGCATGGGTGTTCACCTCCCCGCCCCTCCCATGACAGCGCAGACCGCCCGACACCGGACAGGGCACAACTGCGCCTACCCCCACGGCCGGTCGGCACCCCGGTTTGTTACGCTCCCCGAGCCTCCCGCGGGGGAAGTCCGGTGAGAGTCCGGCGCTGACCCGCAACGGTGTGCGCGACCGTGTGTCGCGTGAGCCCGATCGCCCGTGGGTGGCGCGACCCGTTGACTGCTCGCCGAGGACTGCGAGAGGGGACCGCGCGACCTCGGGGTCGTACGGGCCGGCTCCTTGACGTTCATCAGGCGGCCCCACCCGAAGGACCGCCCCGATCGTGCGCCGAAGTACCGCACCGAGCCGCATACCCCTGCCTCCGCTGGTGACAGGGGCGGCGCTGCTCCTTCTGGTGTCCCTGGTCGGCGGTGTGGGGCTGGGGGCCGCCGGGATCGGCTGGGCGGAGGTCTTCCGGTTCCTGTGGGCCGGGCTGACCGGCGGGACCGTGCACGCCGACGACGTCGCCGCGTACACCATCGTCTGGGAGATCCGACTGCCGCGGGTCGTGCTCGGTGCCGTCGTCGGGGCGGGGCTCGCGGCCGTCGGGGTGGCCGTGCAGGCGATGGTCCGCAACGCGCTCGCCGACCCCTTCGTGCTCGGCATCTCCTCCGGAGCCGCGGTGGGCGCCAACGCGGTCATCCTGCTCGGCGCGTTCGCCGGGCTCGGGATCTGGGCCCTGTCGGGGGCGGCGTTCGCCTCGGCGCTCGCGGCGATGGTGCTGGTGTACGCCGCGGCCCGGTCTCCGCACGGGCTGACCCCGCTGCGGCTGGTTCTCACCGGTACGGCGCTGGCGTACGGATTCGAGGCGGTCACCACGGTGATGGTGTTCGGCGCGGCGCGCGGTGAGGCGGCCCGGTCGGCGCTGATGTGGCTCCTCGGCAGTCTGGGCGGGGCGACCTGGGCGCAGGTGCCGCTCGTCGCCGTGACCGTGGCGGCCGGGTGGGCGTGGCTGCGGTGGCGGGCCGAGTCGCTCAACGCGCTGGCGATGGGCGACGAGACCTCGTCCGCGCTGGGTGTCCGGCCGGCGTCGCTGCGACGGGAGTTGTTCCTCGTGACCGCCGCGGTGACCGGGACCGTGGTCGCGGTGAGCGGGGCCATCGGATTCGTCGGGCTGATGGTGCCGCACGTCGTACGGATGCTGGTCGGCGCGGACCACCGGCGGGTGCTGGCCGTCGCGCCGCTCGCCGGGGCCGTCCTGCTGGTGTGGGCGGATGTACTGTCCCGGCTGCTGCTGGCGCCCGCGGAGCTGCCCGTCGGAGTGATCACCGCCGTGGTGGGCGTGCCCGCCTTCCTGCTGCTGATGCGGCGCGGCGGCTACGCGTTCGGAGGCCGCTGACGATGAGGCTCGACATCGAGGACGTCACGGTCGAGATCGCCGGGGCGCGAATCGTCGACGACCTCCGACTGGCCGTGGACAGCGGGGCGTTCGTCGGACTCGTCGGCCCCAACGGCAGCGGCAAGTCGACGCTGCTGCGCTGTGTGTACCGGGCGCTGCGGCCCTCCGGGGGCGTGGTCCGGCTCGACGGGCAGGACGTGCACGCGATGCCGGCCCGGGACACCGCCCGGGTGCTGGCGGCGCTGCCGCAGGAGTCGTCGGCGGAGTTCGACTTCACGGTCGCCGAGGTGGTCGCCATGGGGCGGCTGCCGCACCGGGACCGTACGGCCGCCGCCGACGCGGAGATCTGCGCCGAGGCCATGGGGCGGACCGGTGTGGAGCACCTCGCCGAGCGGGGGTTCCTCGCCCTGTCCGGCGGTGAGAAGCAACGCGTCCTGATCGCCCGCGCCCTCGCCCAGCGCCCCCGGGTGCTCGTCCTGGACGAACCCACCAACCACCTTGACATCGCCCACCAGTTGGACGTGCTGTCCCTGGTGCGCGCCAGCGGCGTGACCGTGCTCGCCGCCCTGCACGACCTCAACCTGGCCGCCGCGCACTGCGATGTCCTGTACGTGATCGCGGACGGCCGTGTCGTCGCGTCCGGATCACCGCACGACGTGCTTCAACCGGACCTGCTCGCCGAGGTGTTCGGGGTGCGCGCGCATCCCGTGCGGCATCCGGAGACCGGTGCCGTCCAGCTCCTGTTCGACCTGCTCCCGCACACACCGTGAGGACCCCCATGCGCAAACTGCTCGCCGCCGCCCTGTGTCTCGCCGCGACCGCCACCGGATGCGGCGCGTCGGTCGAGACGACGCCGAAGGACGCCAGGTCCTCGTCGGTCACCCTCACCAACTGCGGCAAGAAGGTGACGTTCGACAAGGTCCCCGAGCGTGTCGTCACCAACGACGTCGGGATCACCGAGCTGATGTTCGCGCTCGGCCTGGAGGACCGGATGGCCGGGTTCGCCATGCCCGACGACAAGGGCGACCTCAGCGGCGTCCCCTGGAAGGACGGCTACGACAAGGTCCCGTGGCTCTCCAAGGACCAGCTGACCAAGGAGAACGTCCTCGACGCCCGCGGCGACATGGTCTTCGCGGGCTGGAACTACGGCTTCCGCGAGGACGCCGGCTTCACCCCCGACGCACTGAAGAAGCTCGGCATCCCCTCGTACATCCTCACCGAGTCCTGCCGCAACGACCGGACGAAGACCTCGCGCGGCATCATGCCGCCGTTGGAGGCCCTCTACACCGACCTCACCAACCTCGGGAAACTGTTCGGCGTGGAGAAGCGCGCGGCCACGCTGATCTCCGGGTTCAAGAAGGAGATCGCCGACGTCCATGCCCAGGCGCCGGCGAAGAAGCCGACGGTGTTCCTCTACGACAGCGGCCAGGACCAGCCCTTCACTTCCGGCCGTTACGCCGCCCCCGACCAGATCATCAGCGAGGCCGGCGGCGTCAACGTCATGCACGACGTGCGGGACTCCTGGACCACGGTCGGCTGGGAGAGCGTGGTGGAGCGGAACCCCGACACCATCGTGATCTGCGACTACGGGGACGTCAGCGCGGAGCAGAAGAGGAAGTTCCTGCTCTCCTACGCCCCCCTGCGCAACGTCTCCGCCGTCAAGCACCGGCGGATCTTCACACTCGACTACGTCGACCTGGTCGAGAGCCCCCGCAATCCCTCGGCGATCGCCCGCCTCGGCGCGTATCTGCGAACGGCCGGGTGACCGGCCAGGGAACGGCGCCTCACGGGCGCCGGTACAGGGCGGGGTCGGGGTGCGGGGTGAAGCCGAGCTCGCGGTAGAGCGGTGCGCCCTCCGCGGAGGCGTACAGGTCCACGCGTGCGACCTCGCGGTCCCGGAACCAGTCGAGCAGGCCTCGCATGATCGCGCGGCTGTGCCCGCGCCGCCGGTGCGCGGGGTCGGTGATCACTCCGATGACCTGCCCGATCCGGCCGTTGTGCAGATGCGGCCCCGGCAGCCGTTGCTCGATGGTGCCGATCCCGCAGGCGGCGAGGCCTCCGTCGGTGCCGTCCACGACGAGGATGCGTACGCCGTCCGCGGTCAGCTGCTCCTTGAGCACCACGGCCAGGGCGTCCAGCCAGCCGTCGTCCGCGGCCGCGGGGTCGAAGAAGTCGCCTCCGAGGTGCTCGAACAGCAGCGTCCGCAGGCGGACGAGTTCGACGAGGTCGTACTCCACGGCCTGGCGTACGTCGGATCGGGGTCCGGTGCGTTGTTCCATGACCATGACCCTGATGTAATGACCTTATGCACCTCAACCCTTACGGCGAGGATGCCGTGAATCTGGCGGCCGACCTGGCCAACCGCCGCCCGGCGAGCGCCGGGGAGCTCGCCGACCGCTGCCGTGCCGCCGGTCTGGTGGTGGAGGGTCCGGCCACGCCGGAGGATCTGGAGCGCACAGCGGTCGTGCTGGACACCTGGGAGAAGGTCGTCGACACCACGGACGAGCACGAGCGCGCCGAGCTGGTCAACCGGATGCTGGCCGCGGCCGCCGCCTACCCGCGGATGAGCGACCACGTGGGCACCGGCTGGCATCTGCACTACCGCGACGAGGGACAGCCCCTCAGCGGCGTGCTGTTCTCCCTGATCGCCGTGGGCACCGCACTCCACCTGACGGGACGCGGCGTGCACCGTCTCAGGCGGTGCGCCGTGACGGAGTGCACCACGGCCTTCGCCGACACCTCACGCACGGGCAGACAGCGCTACTGCTCCCCACGCTGCGCCAACCGCGACGCGGTCCGCCGCCACCGGTCCCGCGCCGCCTAGGGGTACCGGACAACCGTCGGCCGCGGCGCGAGCGCGCACCGCGGCCGAACCGGTCGCAGAGGATCAGCCCTGGACGGGCTTGCCCCGGCCCCACGCCCAGGCGAGGCGGTCCGCGCCGGACTGGTTGGTGGTGGCCAGCCAGGGCTTCGCCGGGTCGCCGGTCAGCTTCTGGATCGAGTACGTGTCGTCGGTCCGCAGCCCCGGCCAGTACACGGAGCCCATCTTCAGCTCACGGAAGGTGTCGGTGACGGCCTGGATGAAGTTGACGTAGTTGTCGTCCGGGGTCGGCACGTTGTAGTTCAGGCCGGTCGTCATCGGGGCACCGAACTCGTCCGCGACGGTCCGGTTCGCGCAGTCACCGATGCGCACCTTGAGGTCGGCGACCCACTCGTCGTAGGTGGCGTACGACTTCCAGAAGCCGTAGTGGTGCAGCGACAGGTAGGTGCCCTTGAGGCGCGGGTCGGCGCAGACCGAGGTGACGTGGTCGTTGTAGCCGGCGCCGCTGACGAACACCCGGTTGCGCGGCACCTTCGAGTAGGTCCGGAGCCACTTCGCCGCTATGTCGGCCCACTCGGTGTCGGTGTAGCCGTGGGGCTCGTTCATCGGCTCGAAGTAGACCTTCGAGTTGTTCTTGTACGCCTTCACCACGGTGTCCCACATGGGCCAGTAGGTGGCGGTGTCGTCGATGTAGCCGTCCTTGCGCTCCCCCGTGCCCTCCCAGTAGGACACGATGACCTTGAAGCCCTGCGCGGTCGCCGCGTCGATGACACCACGGTACGACTTCCAGTACGAGCCGTTGACGGTGTACGGGTTGATCGGCAGCCGGACGGTGTTGGCGCCGAGGTTCGCGCGGAACGCCGCGATGATCCGGCTCGACTTGGTGTACGTCTCCCGGTAGCTGTCCGAGGTCGACAGACCGGACAGCTGGAGCAGGTCGTCGGCGAAGTTGTCGCGGGGGTCGGCCCAGTTGACACCCTTGAACTGGGTGGTGTCGGTGCTCGGCGCGGCGGAGGCCGGGCTGCCCGCCAGGGTGGCGCCGGTCACTGCGGCGACCGCGACCGCGGCGAAGGTGGCGCGCAGTCGAGGGGTGAGGCGATTGCTGACAGGGGTCTTGCGCATCGACGTGCCCTTCCGGAACGACAGCATGTTTACGTAAACATGACGGCGCCGGAATCGTGACATCCGCCCCAGCAGCCGTCAAGGTTTCCCACACGTAACATCCGATGCGCCGCGCAACCGCGCTCACATCCGATCGAAGGAGGCATCAGTGGTGGAACGGGGTGGCTCCGACGTGCCGGGCGGACGCCGTAAACAGCGGGTGTCCATGGCGGACGTCGCCCGGCTCGCGGGCGTCTCGTCCCAGACGGTCTCGCGGGTCGCGAACGGCCAGCCAGGGGTGATCGACTCGACGCGGGAGCAGGTGCTCGCGGCGATGCGGGAGCTGGGCTACCGGCCCAACAGCGCGGCCCGCGCCCTGCGTTACGGCCAGTTCAACACCATCGGCGTGATCCTCTTCAGCCTCTCCTCCACCGGCAGCAGCCGTACCGTGGAGGCGATCGCCACCCACGCGGCGGCCGAGGGCTACGCGATCACCCTGATCCCCATCGACGTCCCGACGCAGGACAATGTGCTGGGCGCCTTCACACGCATGGGCGAGCTGGCCGTCGACGCCGTCATCGTCATCATGGAGATCCGTCTCCTCGACGCCGGAACGGTCCAACTCCCGCCCGGCGTGCACGCCGTGGTCGTGGACTCCGACGCCGGCGACCGCTACACCGTGGTCGACACCGACCAGGCGGACGGCGCGCGCCAGGCAGTGGAGCATCTGCTCGACCTGGGCCATCGCACCGTATGGCATGTCACCGGTCCGCAGACCTCCTTCTCGGGTCAGCGCCGGTCCCAGGCGTGGCGCGAGGTCCTGGCGGAGGCCGGACGTCCGGTACCACCGCCGCTGCACGGCGACTGGTCGGCCGAGTCGGGGTACACGGCCGGCCTCGCGCTCGCCGAACAGGCCGACTGCACGGCCGTGTTCGCGGCCAACGACCAGATGGCGCTGGGGCTGTTGCGCGCCTTCCACGAGCGTGGCCGCGCCGTCCCCGACGACATCAGTGTGGTCGGCTTCGACGACATCCCCGAGGCCGCGTTCTTCGTGCCGCCCCTGACCACCGTCCACCAGGACTTCGCCGAGGTGGGGCACCGCTGTGTGCAGAAGGCGCTCCAGCAGATCCGCACCCGGGACGGCTCCCGGCCCGGCACCGACCTGGTCCCGACCCGACTGGTGCTCAGACAGAGCACCGCACCCCCACGGAGCTGAAGCCACTCGCCCGTGGGGCGAAACCGCGGTGACGACGCCCCGGACGTGAGGACGCGTGAGGGCCCGGCCGGGCGGGCCGGGCCCCACGGGTCAGGCGGTGTGCAGGGTCAGGCCGTACCGGTTGAGGATCTCGTTGACGGGCTGGAACCAGGTCTCGCCCCCGCTGCCGCAGTTGCCCCAGCCGCCGGAGGTGACACCCTGCGCCTGGTCGCCGCTGATGAACGAGCCGCCGGAGTCACCGGGTTCGGCGCAGACGCTGGTCTTGGTCATCTGACGCACGGCGCCCTGGCTGTAGTTGACGGTCTCGTTCATCGCGAGGACCGTGCCGCAGTGCCAATGGGTGGTCGAACCCGAGCGGCAGACCGAGGAGCCGACCGGTGCCACGTTCGAGCCGCGCACGAGCTGGTCGGAGACGGTGCCCCAGCCGAGCACGACCGGTACCGTCCACCAGCCGCTGCCCACGTTGACCCAGGCGTAGTCGTTCTCCGGGAAGGACGAGCCCTGGAAGTTGCCGATATAGCTGCGGTCCCAGCCGTAGACGGCGGCGGACGGCTGCCCGCAGTGCCCGGCGGTGATGAACCCGCCGTGCACCGAGAACCCTATGGAGCAGCGGACGTTGCCGGTGTAGTAGGGGTCGCCGCCGACGGTTCCGGCGGCAAGGGTCCGCGGTGCGGCGGAGACGTGCCGGACGGTGACGGGGCCCGCACGGTGGGCCCGGTCCGTGAACCGCCGGACATCGTTGTCGGCTCGCTCGCTCGCGACGACGTTCACGACGACCGTGCTCACCTCGGGGTCCACGTGCCAGCTGCTCACTCCCGCGGGCGCGGACAGCTTGTCGAGTCGCGCCTGGGTGGCGGCCAGTTCGCGCGCGCTGTGCGTGACGGTGCGGACGGCGGCGCCCGTGGCCCGTACGTCGCGAAGGGTCGCCGGCGTCGCGTCCGGAGTGAGGCCGACGGTCAGCCGGCCGGCGGTGGCGTCGAACCAGGTGCCGCCGAAGGAAGTCCCGGCGGCCCGACGGACCTTGGGCTCCAGGGCCGTGGCCCGCCGCTCGGCCGCGAGCCTCTCCTCGGCCTCGGCCTTCGAGAGGTTCAGGTCGCGCTGCATGGCGGTGAGGAGACCGGCCGAGGCGGGCGCCTTGGCAGCGGAATCACCGGCCGAGGCGGGGGTGGTGCCCGCGGCGAGACCCGCACCGAGCGTGAGCAGCACGGCCAGCGCGGCACGGGTGAATCTGGTGCGTCTCATGGGGGTTGCCCTTCGTCGTTCCAGTGGAGTGGGGTGGAACCGCAGGAGCAGTGGATCTCTGAGAGCGCTCTCAGGGGTGTGGCGTGGCAGAGCCTAGCGGCCGATCAGGAACAGGTCCATACCAACGGACGGTCTGCTTCCGACTGCTCTCTCCCGCTCAACTGGCCGGGTTTCGGCCATGGTTGTGGTGCACCGACGTACGCTGCTTCAAGATCCGCCGCGGTGCGGATTCCCCCTGACAGGAGGCCCGATGGGTTTGGCGGAAGCGGTCGTGGTTCGGCCGGTGGCGGAGCTGCTCGCGGAGAACGCCGTGCGGTACGGCGAGAAGCTCGCGTTCGCCGACGACCGGCGCGGTGTCAGCTGGGCCGAACTGGACCGTCGGACCGCCCGGTTGGCGGCCGGACTCGGGGTGGAGCGCGGTACCCGGGTGGCGTTCTGCCTGGACAACAGTGTGGAGCTGGTCGAGGGGCTGCTGGCCACTGTCCGTGCCGCGGCGGTCGGTGTGCCGCTTCCTCCGCGCGCCACCCATGCCGAACTCGCGTACCTGCTGGCCGACTGTGATCCGGCCGTGGTCGTCACCGATCAGCGGCGTCTGCCGCGCATCGCCGGAATGGTCGCCGGGCGGTCGGTGCGTCTGGTGGTGACCGGCGAGGGCGAGGTGCCGGACGACGCCGCGCACATCGACGAACTCATCGCCGAGGGCGCGCACTTGGCCGGGGACGGCTTCACGGCTGGGGGTGCTTTCACGGCAAGGCGTGGTCCCGGAGCAGGGGGCAGCCTCGGAGTCGAGGGCGGTCTCGGAGGGGTCGGGGGCAGCCTGGAGGCCGGGGGCTCGGCCGGTCCCCGTGACGATCTCGGGCTGGACGAACCGGCCTGGCTGCTCTACACCTCCGGCACCTCCGGGACGCCGACGGCGGCCGTGTCCAGCCAACGGTCCGCGCTCTGGTCCTCGTTCGCCTGCTATCTGCCACGGCTGGGGCTCACGGACACGGACCGCGTGCTCTGGCCGCTGCCACTGGCCCACACCTACGCCCACTCCCTCTGTGTGCTGGGCACGACCGTGGCCGGGGCGAGCGCGCGGATCACCTCGACGCCGGACCCGGCCCGGCTGGTCCGGCTGATCGGCGAGTTCGCGCCGACCGTGCTGGGCGGCGTGCCGCTCACCTTCCGGCAGCTGCTCGACAGCGGCCTGGGCGCGGTGCCCTCGCTGCGGCTGTGCGTCACCGCGGGCGCACCGAGCGACGCGGATCTGCGGGAGGAGGCCGAGCGGCGACTCGGCGCACCGCTCCTGGACGGCTACGGCTCCACCGAGACCTGCGGCAAGATCGCGATGGAGGCGGTGAGCGGGCCGCGGGCACGGGGCGGCAGCGGGACTCCGGTGCCCGGCATGGAGGTCCGCCTGGTCGACCCCGACAGCGGGCTGGACGCGGACGGCGCCGAAGACTCGGACGGCGGGGAGGACTCGGACGGCGGCGAAGGTGAGATCTGGGTACGTGGCCCCGGCGTCATGCTCGGCTACCACAACCGGCCCGAGGCGACCGCCGATGCCGTACGCGACGGCTGGTACCGCACGGGTGACCTGGGCCGGCTCGGAGCGGACGGCGTTCTGACCGTCACCGGCCGGCTGGGCGACCGGATCGTGCGCGGCGGCGAGAACGTCGACCCCGCCGAGGTCGAGCGGGTGCTGCGCTCGCTGCCCGGGGTGCGCGACGCGGCCGTGGTGGCACGGGAGCATCCGCTGCTCGGCGAGGTCCCGGTGGCGTTCGTGGTGCCGGCGGAGCAGTCGCTCGACCCGGCCGGTCTGCTGCGGGGCTGCGCCGAGGTGCTGTCGGCGCACAAGGTGCCCGAGGAGGTCCTGTTCACGCCGGCCGTCCCGCGCACGGCGGCGGGCAAGCCCCGGCGGGCGGTGCTGCGCGAGACGCTCGCCGAACGTCCGCCGGCACCGGAACTGGCCCGGCTGGCCGGTCTCACGGCCGGCGAACGACGCACCGCGCTCACGGAGTTGGTGTGCGCTCAGGCCGAGGCGATCCGGGGCACGGCGGCCGATCCCGGCACCGCGTTCGCCGATCTCGGCCTGACCTCGCTGGACGCCATGACCTTGTGGCACCGGCTCAGTCTGCGCACCGGACTGCGGCTGCCGGCGACGCTGGTCTGGGACCATCCCAACCCGGCCGCGGTCGCCGCCTACCTGGACAGCCGGATGAGCGGTGACCCCCTCGCTCCCGCGTCCTCACCCGCTGCCGCGACGACCGCAGCGCGCCGCGGCCCGGACGCCGAACCGGTGGCGATCGTGGCCGTCGGCTGCCGATACCCCGGCGGCGTGAGCTCCCCCGAGGACCTGTGGCGGCTGGTCTCCGAGGGCGTGGACGCCACCGGCGACTTCCCCACCGACCGCGGCTGGGACATCGACACCCTCGTCCATCCCGACCCCGACCGGCTCGGCACGACCTACACCCGGCGCGGCGGCTTCCTGGACGGGGTGGCCGACTTCGACCCGCTGTTCTTCGGTATCTCCCCGCGCGAGGCACTGGCCACCGACCCCCAGCACCGGCTGCTCCTGGAGGTGGCCTGGGAGACGCTGGAACGCGCCGGCATCCCCGCGCCGTCGCTGCGCGGCTCCCGTACCGGGGTGTACGTCGGTCTGATGCACGCCGGTTACGGCACCGGCCTGTCGCCGCACGAGCTGGAGTCGCACATCGGCATCGGGTCGTCGGGCAGTGTGGCCTCGGGCCGGATCTCGTACGTCCTGGGCCTGCGCGGCCCGACGATGACCGTCGACACGGCCTGTTCGTCGTCGCTGGTCGCGATGGACCTGGCGGCGCGGGCGCTGCGGGCGGGTGAGTGCACGCTCGCGCTGGCCGGTGGGGTCACCGTGCTGTCGAGCCCGCAGCCGTTCATCGCGTTCAGCCGGCAGCGCGGGCTGTCGGCGGACGGCCGGTGCCGTTCGTTCGCGGCGGACGCGGAAGGCACCGCGTGGGCCGAGGGCGTGGGCCTGGTGCTGCTGGAGAAGCTGTCGGACGCCCGGTGCAACGGCCATCCGGTGCTGGCCGTGCTGCGCGGGTCCGCGGTGAACTCCGACGGCGCGTCCAACGGGCTGACGGCCCCCAACGGCGAGGCGCAGCGCGAGCTGATCCGGCTGACGCTGGCCGACGCGGGCCTCGGACCGGCCGACGTGGATGTGGTCGAGGGACACGGCACGGGCACCGCGCTCGGCGACCCGATCGAGGCGGGTGCCGTGCTCGCCACCTACGGGCAGGACCGTGACCGGGCCGATCCGGTGTGGCTGGGCTCGGTCAAGTCGAACCTCGGGCACTCGCAGGCCGCGGCCGGGGTGGCCGGCGTGATCAAGATGATCGAGGCGATGCACCACGGCGAACTGCCCCGCTCGCTGTACGCGGAGCGGCCGTCACCGCACGTGGACTGGTCCGCGGGAGCGGTACGGCTGCTCGACCGGGCGCGGCCGTGGCCGCCGCGCGACCGGCCGCGCCGGGCGGCGGTCTCCTCGTTCGGGATCGGGGGCACCAACGCGCATGTGATCATCGAGCAGCCGTCGGAGGCGGACGGCACGGCCGGGGCCACGCGTCGGCTGCCGGTGGCCTCCTGGCTGGTGAGCGGCGGCGACGCGGCCGGTCTCCGGGCCCACGCCGAAAAGCTCGCGGCGACACTGGCGGCGGACGCGGACACCGCGTCGGACGCGACCGGCGAAGCCGCGCTGGACATCGCGTACTCACTGGCGACCACCAGGGCTCCCCTGCCTCATCGCGCGGCCGTACTGGGCTCCGACGCCTCCGAACTGCTCGCCGGTCTGCGCCGGTTGGCGGCCGGCGAGGACGGTCCGACGCTGCTCAGGAACTCCGTGCGCGGGACGCCCGGGCTGGCGCTGCTCTGCGCCGGTCAAGGCATGCAGCGAGCCGGGATGGGCCGTGAACTCGCGGCGGCCTTCCCGGTGTTCGACGCGGCGCTCTCCGAGGTGTGCGCGTGGTTCGGGCCGTTGCTGGACCGGCCGTTGCGGGAAGTGATCGACGATCCCGACGGCGACCTGCTGGACCGCACGGACTACGCGCAACCCGCGCTGTTCGCCTTCGAGGTCGCGGTGCACACCTTGCTCGCCGACTGGGGCGTACGGCCGGACTACCTGGTCGGCCACTCGGTCGGCGAGCTGACGGCCGCGTACCTCGCCGGAGTGTTCTCGCTCGGCGACGCGGTCCGGCTGGTCGCCGCACGCGGGCGGCTGATGGCCGCGCTGCCCGCCGGTGGCGCGATGATCGCGGTGCGGGCACCGGAGACCGAGGTGGCACGCCGGCTCGGTGAGGCGCGCGGTCGCGTCGCGATCGCCGCGGTCAACGGGCCGGCGTCCGTCGTGGTGTCCGGTGACGAGGACGCGGTGACCGCGCTGGCCGACTCGCTCGGCGGCCGGAGCACCCGGCTGCGGGTGAGCCATGCCTTCCACTCGCCGCTGCTCGACCCGATGCTGGCCGAGTTCCGGGCGGTCGCCGAGACGGTGACCTACCACCGGCCGTCGGTACCGGTGGTGTCCACGGTGACCGGCCGTCCCGAGCCCGAGGCGCTGGCCGGCGCCGACTACTGGGTACGGCAGGTGCGCGAGACCGTCCGGTTCGCGGACGCGGTGAACTGGCTGGCGGAGGCGGGCGTGACGGCGTTCGTCGAGGCCGGTCCGGCCGCCGCGCTCAGTGTGGCGGCCGAGGACTGTGTCGCCCCCGACGCGGGCGCGGTGTTCACTCCGTGCGCCGACGCCCGGGGCGCACTCGCGGGGCTGGCCGCGCTCCATGTGCAGGGCGTCCCGGTCGACTGGCGGTCGGTGTTCGCGGACAGCGGTGCCCGTCGCCGCCCGCTGCCCACCTATCCGTTCCAGCGGCAGCGCTACTGGCTGGACGCGGTACGGCACGCCGCCCCGGCCGGGCATCCGCTGCTGGGCGAGCCGCAGCCGGACGCCGACGGGCCGGGCGTGCGGCACACCGGGGTGCTGTCCGTCGTACGTCAGTCCTGGCTCGCCGACCATGCGATCGGCGGCCGGGTCCTGGTACCCGCGACGGCGTTCGCCGAGCTGGTCTGCCACGCGGCCGGGACGTCGGGTCCGGTCCGGCTGACCGAACTGGCCTTCCGGGAACCGCTGGTCCTGCCGGAATCGGAGCCGGTGCGCCTTCAGGTCGTCACCGACGGTCCGGACGAGGCGGGGAACCGGCCGGTCACGGTCTGGGCCCGGGCGGGGGACGCGTGGACGCGGCACGCCACCGCGACCATCGCTCCGGCCGCCGCGGCGCCCGTCGTTGCGCGCGCGACATGGCCGCCCGCCGGTGCCGAGCGGCTGCCGGTCGACTACGACGGGCTCGCCGCGCACGGCCACCACTACGGTCCGGCCTTCCGCGCGGTGACGGCGCTGTGGCGCCGGGGGACGTCCCTGTTCGCCGAACTGGCCCTGCCGCCCCGGGAAGCGGCGACCGCCGGCTCGTACACCCTGCATCCCGCGCTCCTCGACGCGGCGCTGCACGCCGCCCTGCTGGCCGAAGACCCGGGCGAGACGCGGGTCCCGCTCACCTGCGCCGGACTGACGGTGCACGCCACCGGCGCCACCTCCGCCCGGGCGGAGCTGGAGCGGCTCGGCCCGGACGAGGTCCGGGTCGCCCTCACCGACCACGCCGGACAGCCGATCGCCACGGTCGAGTCCCTGATCACGCGGGTCCTGCCCACCCAGCGCCCCGCTGTCGAGGCCGAGGTGTACCGCCCGGCCTGGCGGCCCGTCCCGGCGGGCGGCGACGGCGACACGCGGCACGAACTGCTCGACCTGACGGGGCCGGACGCGGCGACCGCCCTGCCCGACCGTGCGCTGACGCTGCTCACCGCCGCGCTCGCGGGCGTGCGGGACTGGATCGCCGACACGCGGCCGGGGCGGCTCCTGGTGCTCACCCACAACGCCACCGGCGACGATCCCGACCCGGCGGAGGCCGCGGTCGCCGGACTCGTCCGCAGCGCCCAGTCCGAGCACCCCGGCCGGATCGTGCTGGTCGACCGCCGCGGCGGCCCCGCGTCCCCGGCGGACCTCGCCGCGGCACTGCGCACCGGCGAACCCCAGGTCGCCCTGGAGGACGGCACCGTTCTGGCACCCCGGCTGACCCCGGTACGGCCCCAGGCGGCGGCACCCGCCCTCGATCCCGAGGGGACGGTACTGATCACCGGCGGCACCGGTGCGCTCGGCGCGAGCCTCGCCCGGTATCTGGTGGCCGAACACGGGGTGCGCCACCTGCTGTTGGTGAACCGCAGCGGTCGTACGCCCGCGTGGGCCGCCGAACTCGGCGCGACCGTGCGCACGACGGCCTGCGAGGTCAGCGACCGCGCCGCCGTGGACGCCCTGGTCGCGTCCTGCCGGCCGACACTGACGGCGGTGTTCCATCTCGCCGGGGTCGTGGACGACGGCGTCGTGGACGGACTGACCCCGCAGCGGTTGGCGACCGTGCTCGCGCCGAAGGCGTTCGGCGCCTGGCAGCTGCACGAGGCCACCAAGGACCTCGGGTTGTCCGCGTTCGTGCTCTACTCCTCGGCCGCCGGCGTGCTGGGCCGCCCCGGACAGGCCAACTACGCGGCCGCCAACGGCTTTCTCGACGCGCTCGCCCGCCATCGCGTCGCACAGGGTCTGCCCGGGCAGGCCCTGGCCTGGGGCCCCTGGATCACGGCCGAGGACGACGGCATGGCGGCCCAGGTCCCGGCGCGCCGACTCGGCGACGGCGGTGTCCTGTCGGTCGACGAGGAAGAGGGCATCGATCTGCTCGACCGGGCGCTGCGGACCCCTGAGCCGGTGCTGGTGCCGATCCCGCTGAACCTGAGGGCGCTCGGCGGTCCGGCCACCCCGCCGGTCCTCACGGACCTGGTGCCGAAGCGTCCGGCCGCCGCCCCGATCGCCGCTCCGCAGGCACCCGGTGCCTGGCGGGAGCGGCTCGCCTCCGTTCCGGCGCACGAGCGGGAGGATGTGCTGGTCGAGCTGATCCGCGCCGAACTCGCCCTGCTGCTGGGCTTCGAGGACCCGGCCGCGCTCCCCACCGATCGCGCCTTCGGGGAGCTCGGCTTCGACTCGCTGATGGCGGTGCAGTTCCGCAACCGGCTCAGCGCGTTCACGCGCGTGCGGCTGGCGTCCACGGTCGTGTTCGACCATCCGACGCCGCACTCGCTGGCCGCGCACATCCACGACGCCCTGCGCGAAGCCCTTCCGGACGCCGGGGCCGACACCGGGAGCGGTGCCGAAGACGGCAACCGCGGGGACGGGCCGTCCTCCTACCCCTTCGGCCCCCTGTACCACCAGGTCCTGCGCGAGCGCGGTCCGCTGGAGGCGATGGGGCTGCGCTACCTGGCCTCCCACGCCCTCCCGTCCTTCACCGCCGCCGAGCGCGGCCGGTACGCGGTCGACCCGGTCCGGCTGGCGCGAGGCGCGGGCACCACGCTGGCGTACATCCCGGACTACCTCACGCCGTACCATCGCGTCCCCGCCGGGCTGGCCAAGCAGTTCGACGGCGAGCGCGACCTGTTCCTGCTGGAGCACCCCGGTCTCGGCGCCCGCAAGGCCGTGCCGGACAGTGCGGCCGCCGTCGTACGGACACACGTCGACGCGGTGGGCGCTCTGTCGTCCGAGGGGCCGGTCGTCCTCGTGGGCTACTGCGCCGGGGGCGCGATCGCGCACGCCGTGGCGCGCGAGCTCGCACGGTCGGGGCGGCCGCCGGCCGGGCTGATCCTGCTCGACGCCCACGCGGGCGTGCTGCGCAGGGACGACGAACGGGCGCTGGCGCTGATGACCGCCGGCGCGGAGCTGCCGGACGACGTCGTCGCCGAGTTCGAGGACTCGTTGCTGATCGCCGGCGGGGGCTACGCGCGCGTGCTGGAGAACTGGGACCCAGAACCGTCACCGGTCCCGACTCTCCTGGTGCGGGGCCGGCCGACCGCGCAGATGCGCCGCATCGACCCCGATGGGGAGTGGCTGCCGCGCTGGCCCCTGCCGCACGACACCGCGGACGTCCCCGGCGACCACTACACCCTCGTCCACCACGAGGCCGACACCACGGCCGCCGCGATGCGCGCCTGGCTGCCGGCATGATCCACCGACACCGCACCGGGGAAACAGGAGTTGGCGTATGAGCCAGGAGTACGACCTGATCGTCGTCGGCGGCGGGCCCGCGGGATCGACCGCCGCGACCGTCGTGGCCAGGCGCGGACACCGGGTCCTGCTGCTGGAGCGGGAGACCTTCCCGCGCTACCAGATCGGCGAGTCGCTGCTGCCCGCCACGGTCCACGGCCTGTGCCGCATCCTCGGTGTCGCCGACGAGGTGCAGCAGGCCGGCTTCACCCTCAAGCGTGGCGGCACGCTGCGCTGGGGCCGTGACCCCGAGCCGTGGCAGTTCTCCTTCGCCATGACGCCGCGCGTGCCCGAGCCCACCGCGACGGCCTTCCAGGTGGAGCGTTCACGGTTCGACGAGATCCTGCTGCGCGGTGCCCGGCGGGCAGGCGTCGAGGTCCGCGAGGGCAGCCCGGTGCGTCGCGTGGTCGCCGACGACGAGCGGGTGCGGGGTGTCGAGTACACCGACACCGACGGCAACTCCCGTACGGCACACGCCCCGTACGTCATCGACGCGTCCGGGAACACCAGCCGGATCCACGGCGGGGTCGGCGGTGGGCGCGTGTACTCCGACTTCTTCCGCAATCTCGCCGTGTTCGGCTACTTCGCGGGCGGGGCCCGGCTGCCCGAGCCGAACAGCGGCAACATCTTCTGCGCCGCGTTCGACGCGGGCTGGCTCTGGTACATCCCGCTGCGCGACGACCTGACGAGCGTCGGCGCGGTGATCTCCCCCGAGCACACGCCGGCCGTCCAGCGCGACGCGCGAGCCGCGTGGCGGGACATGATCGCGGCCTGCCCCGAGGTGAGCCGTCTGGTGGCGGGCGTACCGGAGGCGACCGAGCCGCCGTACGACCAGGTGCGGGTGCGCAGGGACTGGTCGTACTGGAAGAAGTCCTTCTGGACTCCGGGCATGGCGCTGGTCGGCGACGCCGCGTGCTTCGTGGACCCGGTGCTGTCCTCCGGCGTCCATCTGGCCACCTACGGCGCCCTGCTCGCCGCCCGTTCGGTGAACTCCGCGCTCGACGGCAGCGTGCCCGAGGAACGGGGCTTCGCCGAGTTCGAGGCCCGCTACCGCCGCGAGTACCGCGTGTTCTACGACTTCCTGATCTCCTTCTACGACATGGAGCGCAACGAGAACTCGTACTTCTGGTCGGCGAAGAAGATCACCGAGGTGGAGCTCGGCGAAGCAGCCGCGTTCGCCGAGCTGGCGGGCGGACTGGTGTCCGGCGACACCGCGGTGGTCCGTGCGGACTGGCACACCTCGGCGGCCCAACTCGACAGCGCAATAGGCCAGTTGGCGACCTCGGACGGCCGTATCAACCCGCTGCTGTCCGCCCCGGTCGTCGGCGAGACCTTCCGCACCGGCAACGACCTTCAGGAGCAGGCCCTTTACGGCGGTCCGCTCGACGACCCCGGCCCGGCCGGCCCCGAAGGCCTCGCCGTCACACCGGACGGCCTGTCCTGGGTCAAGGCGTGACCGCCAGGTCCCCCAGCAGCTTCCAGGTGCGGCGCCGGTCCTCCTCGCCCCCGAGGTCCGTCGCGGTGAACACCACCTCCGTCGCCCCGGCCTCCCGGTAGCGGCGCACCTCGGCGGCGACGGTCTCCTCGTCGCCGATGACGGCCAGGTCGGCGGCGCGGGTGGCACCGGAGAGGCCGATGACCCGCTGGTAGGAGGGGAACCGCTCGTAGAAGCCGAGCGACTCGGTCGCCGCCTCCCGGACCGCCTCGGCGTCGGCGGTGACCACGCCGGGCACGAAGGCCACGATCCTGGGCGCCGGTCGCCCCGCCGCCTCGGCCGCCGCGGTGACGGCCGGGACGATGTGCTCGTCGAGGGCGCGCGGTCCGGCCAGCAACGGGAGGATGCCGTCGGCGAGTTCGCCCGAGACGCGCAGGGCCTGCGGGGCCATGGCGGCTACGAGGATCGGCACCGGAGGCTCGGCGCCGCCGGGCACCGACGCGGGCAACGGCGGGGAGGCCGTGAGCAGTTCACCGTGGAAGTCGGCGCCGCCGGTCTCCGTCAGCAGGCGCAGGGCGGTCAGGAACTCGCGGAGCCGGGCGATCGGGCGCTCGTACGGGATGCCGAAGCCGGTCTCGGTCAGGTGCTTGGTGCCGAGGGCGAGCCCGAGGTGGTACCGGCCTCCGGTGGCGGCCTGGGCCGTCTGGGCCTGGCTCGAGACGAGGAGCGGGTGGCGGCCGAAGACGGGGATCGCGGCGGTCCCGACCTGCAGACCGGGCACCTCACGGCCGACGATCGCGGCGAGCGAGGGCGAGTCGTACCCGAAGGTCTGCCCGAACCACGCAGAACGTAGCCCGAACTCATGTGCCTCCCGGGCGAGTTGCACCGTGGGATCGATCCGGTTCTGGAGAGGGAGTGCTACGCCGATGGTCATATCCCGGGCAACCGGCGGGCGCGGGACGGGCATTCCTGCTCGCACATGACAAGCGTGTGAAGCGCTTGTTGACCTTGCCCCAAGGGGAGCCCGCAGCATCGGTGCACGGACCGGGCGGGCGAGGAGGCGCGGGTGCTGGTGGATGTACGGCCGTTGCGCGGGGGCGCCTTCAGACGACTGTGGGCGGCCGGCCTCGTGACCGGCCTGGGCGCTCAACTCACCGCGGTCGTGGTGCCGTTGCAGCTCTACGACTTCACCGGGTCGTCCGCCTACGTAGGACTGGCCGGGCTGGTGGGCTTCGCTCCGATGGCCGCGGCCGCGCTGTGGGGAGGCGCGCTGGCAGATGTGCGGGACCGGCGGCGGGTGCTGCTGGTGACGACGGCCGGGATCGGTGTGACCTCGCTGCTGTTGTGGGCCCAGGCACGCGCGGACCTGCGGTCGGCCGGTGTGCTGCTGGTGCTGGTGGGCGTGCAGCAGGCCCTGTTCGGCGCGAATGCCGCCGTGGGGCGGGCGGTCGTTCCCCGTCTGGTGCCGCCCGAGTCGCTGACCGCCGCCAACGCCCTCCAGTCGACGGTCGTCCTGTCCGCCGGGATCGCGGGTCCGTTGCTGGCCGGTGCGCTGCTGCCGGTGGTGGGTGCGCGGACGCTGTATCTGGCGGATGCCGTCACCGTCTGCGCGACGGTGTGGGCGGTGTGGCGGCTGCCACCACTCCCGCCCCTCGGCTGCGCCGGGAGGAAGCGGCCCGGTGTCCG
This sequence comes from Streptomyces sp. NPDC087859, assembly GCF_044742595.1. Lineage (NCBI taxonomy): Bacteria > Bacillati > Actinomycetota > Actinomycetes > Kitasatosporales > Streptomycetaceae > Streptomyces > Streptomyces sp. NPDC087859. The sequence continues at coordinate 449,966 of NZ_JBIUUU010000008.1, forward strand.
GGAGATCGCCGACGGCTTTCGGTTCGTGGCGCGGCGTCAGGTACTGCTGCTGGTGTATCTCGCCGACTTCGCCGCACTGTTCCTGGGGTTGCCCACGGCTCTCTTCCCGCAACTGGCCCAGGAGACCTTCCGGCCGTCGGACGTCGGCGTCCTGTACGCCGCTCTCTCGGCCGGCGGGGTGCTGGCCGGCCTCTTCTCCGGGGCGTTCACCCGTGTGGGCCGGCACGGCGTCGCGGTCGCGGTCTCGGTGGGCGTCTGGGGTCTGGCCGTCGCGGGGTTCGGAGTGACCGGCTCACTGGTCGCGGCGGCCGGGTGGCTGGCCCTGGCGGGCGCCGCGCTTCTCGTGCTGGGCGTCTTCCGCCGGACCGTTCTGCAGTCGGCCGTGCCGGACGGGATGCGGGGTCGGCTCCAGGGGATCGACACGGTGGTGGCCGCGGGCGGGCCCCGGTTGGGCGACCTGGCGCACGGTGTGGCGGGGGCCGCGTTCGGAGCGGGCTGGGCCATCACCGGGGGCGGGCTGGTGACGACGGCGGTCGCGGGCGTCCTGCTTCTGCTCTTCCTCCGGTGATGCGTGACGTGGCACCGCATGGCACCACGTGGCACCATCCCGTGCCCACAACGGCACCCGAGCACGCGTGGCACCACCGCGAGCCAGCTAGACATCATTACATTTCCGCAGGTCAGGACACTTGAACCAAGAGCTGACACCACTGGCGCCACCTCATGGCTTGCATATGGCGCCATCGTGGTGCCATGATGGCGTCATGGACCTCACCCCGTATGTCGACAGCCTCCGCCGCGAACTCGCGGTGGCCGCCGAAGCCGGTGGCGACGAAGCACGCGAGCTGGCGGAGCGGCTCACCGCTCCCCTGGAGTCGGCGACTCGGCTGACCATGCTCAACGTGCTCTCCGCCGCGATGGACGAGATCACCCGCGATCTCGCCCCCGGCTCGGTCGACGTACGACTGCGCGGGCTCGACCCCGACTTCGTGGTGACACCGCCGCCCACCTACGGCGGCACCCCCGCGGAGCCGGCCGCGCCCACCGAACCGCTCAGGGCCCCGGCCGACGGCGACGAGGGCGGTACCGCCCGGATCAATCTGCGGCTGCCGGCCCACCTCAAGACGCGCGCCGAGGAGGCCGCGAGCCGTGAGGGCCTGTCGGTCAACGCGTGGCTGGTGCGCGCCGTGTCGGCCGCCGTCGACGGCGGCTCCCGGCCACGTACGACGGAGAAGACCCAGACCCTCGGACAGAGCTTCACGGGCTGGGTGCGCTGACCGCACCCGCGCCCGGCCCCCAGGAAATCGACACCGCACCCACATCACGTCCCACCAGCGGGGACACCTTGAAGAGCCAAGAGGACGGGACAGTCATGCCTTCTTTCGACACTTCCGAACCGATCTCGGTCACCGCGCACGTGGGGGCCGGTTCCCTCCAGCTCACCGCGGGCGACCGCACCGACACCGTCGTGGAGGTGCGGCCCCGCGACCCGAAGAAGGACAAGGACGTACGGGCCGCCGAACAGACCGAGGTCGCCTACACGAGCGGCGTCCTCACCGTCAGGACGAAGGAGCGCCGCATCGTCGGACCCAGCGGCGCCGTCGACGTGACGGTCGACCTGCCCGCGGACTCGAGCGTCGAGGTGACCGGCTCCTGGATCCAGGTGCTCGGCGAGGGCCGGCTCGGGGAGGTCCGGGTGAAGACTTCCACCGGTGACGTCCGCCTCGACACCACGGGGCCGCTCCAGCTGAACGTGTCGCACGGCTCGATCACCGTCGACCGGGTCGAAGGCGAGGCGGAGTTGACCACCAGCTCCGGCAACCTGCGTGTCGGCGTCGTCGACGGACCCGCCGTCCTGAAGAACACACACGGCACCACGACCGTCGGGGCTGTGGCCGGCGATCTGCGGGTGAACGGCGCCAACGGCGGCATCGACATCGCGCGCGCCGAGTCGTCGGTCACCTGCACCACGACCAACGGCCACCTTCGTGTCGCCGAAGTCGCCCGGGGCGAGGTCCAGTTGGAGACCTCCAACGGCGCCATCGAGATCGGGATCCGGCAGGGCACCGCCGCCTGGCTCGACGTCAGGTCCAACCGCGGCCAGGTACGCAACGCGCTCGCCGCCTCCGACGCCCCGGAGCAGACCGAGGACACCGTCAAGGTCCGCGCACGGGCCCACTGGGGCAACATCGACATCCTCCGCGCCAAGGTCTGACGCCACCTGCCCCACCCGCTCCACCAGTCCCCCTCGCCTCCTTCTCACTTCAGCCTTCGATCGGAGGGCCTCATGCCTTCTTCTGTCATGCCCACGCCCAGGCAGGGTGGCGGTCACACGACGCCGGCCGCCGTCTCCACCATCGATCTGCGCAAGTCCTACGGCGACAAGGTCGTCCTGGACGGCATCGATCTGCACATCCCGGCCGGTTCGGTGTTCGCGCTGCTCGGGCCGAACGGCGCCGGCAAGACCACCGCCGTGAAGATCCTGTCCACGCTCATCACCGCCGACGGCGGTCGGGCCCAGGTCGCCGGTCACGACCTGGCTGCCGCACCGCAGGCGGTACGGGCCGCGATCGGGGTCACCGGGCAGTTCTCCGCCGTCGACGGGCTGATCACCGGCGAGGAGAACATGCTCCTGATGGCGGACCTGCACCACCTGTCCAAGAGCGAGGGGCGGCGGGTCAGTGCCGAACTCCTGGAACGCTTCGACCTGGTGGAGGCCGCGAAGAAGCCCGCCTCCACCTACTCCGGCGGCATGAAGCGCCGCCTCGACATCGCCATGACCCTCGTCGGCAGCCCGCGGATCATCTTCCTCGACGAACCCACCACCGGCCTCGACCCCCGCTCCCGCCACAACATGTGGCAGATCATCCGCGAGCTGGTCACGGACGGCGTCACCGTCTTCCTCACCACGCAGTACCTGGAGGAGGCCGACCAACTCGCCGACCGCATCGCGGTGCTGAACGACGGGAAGATCGTCGCCGAGGGAAGCGCCGAGGAGCTCAAGCGGCTCATCCCCGGCGGCCACATCCGGCTCCGCTTCACCGACCCGGACGCCTACCGGAACGCCGCCGACGCTCTGCGTGAGGTCACCCGGGACGACGAGGCACTGGCCCTCCAGATCCCCAGCGACGGCAGCCAGCGCGAACTGCGCTCCCTCCTCGACTGGTTGGACGCGGCCGGCATCGAGGCCGACGAACTGACGGTCCACACCCCCGACCTCGACGACGTGTTCTTCGCCCTCACCGGCGACACCGACAAGCCCAAGGAGTCCGTCCGATGAGCACCCTGTCCCTCGCCGTCCGCGACTCGTCCACGATGCTGCGCCGCAACCTCCTGCACGCCCGCCGCTACCCGTCGCTCACCCTGAACCTGCTGCTCACCCCGGTCATGCTCCTGCTGCTCTTCGTCTACATCTTCGGCGACGCGATGAGCGCCGGCATCGGGGGCGGCGGGGCGGACCGCTCCGAGTACATCGCGTATCTCGTGCCCGGCATTCTGCTGATGACCATCGGCTCCACCACGATCGGCACCGCGGTGTCCGTCTCCATGGACATGAACGAGGGCATCATCGCCCGCTTCCGCACCATGGCGATCCACCGCGGGTCGGTACTGATCGGGCACGTCATCGGCAGCGTGCTGCAGTGCGTCGCCAGCGGGGTCCTCGTCGGGGTCGTCGGGGTGGCCATCGGCTTCCGCTCCGTCGACGCCACCGTCCTGGAATGGATCGCCGCGCTCGGGCTGATCGCGCTCTTCGCCCTGGCGCTCACCTGGATCGCGGTCGGCATGGGCCTGTCCAGCCCGAACCCCGAGGCGGCGAGCAACAACGCGATGCCGCTGATCTTCCTGCCGCTGATCTCCAGCACCTTCGTCCCGGTGGACGCGATGCCGGGCTGGTTCCGGCCCATCGCCGAGTACCAGCCCTTCACCCCGGCCATCGAGACCCTGCGCGGACTGCTCCTCGGCACCGAGATCGGCCACAACGGCTGGCTGGCCGTCGCCTGGTGCCTGGGCCTCACGGCGCTCGGCTACTTCTGGTCCAAGTCGCTCTTCGACCGCGACCCGAAGTAGGGGCGACGACCCACCCCACTGCCCACTGGAGGGCACCGGCCGCACCAGGCGGCCGGTGCCCTCGCCGGCGTCCCCGGGCCAGTGGTTCAGTCGACGGTGATGCCGGCCAGGGTCAGGAGGAGGTCCTTGACGTCGGTCGCGTCGATCTCGTCGCGTGCGGGGTCGGGCCGCGAGCACAGCAGTACGGGACTGTCCTGCGGGTCCTGCGGCAGACGGCCGTGGCTGCCGCGCACGCCGGAGGGGTCCAGCGGGACGGTCTGGATGCGGTAGCGCAGCCCGGCCTTCTTGCGGGCGACCTGGCCGATGGCGCGGGCCTTCACGGCGGGGACCGCGGGATCGTAGAGAAGCTCGGCGGGGTCGTAGCCGGGCTTGCGGTGGATCTCCACCTGGCGGGCGAAGTCCGGGGCGCGGTCGTCGTCCAGCCAGTAGTAGTACGTGAACCAGGCGTCGGACTCCGCCACGGCGACCAGCTCTCCCGAGCGTTCGTGGTCGAGGCCGTGGGCCGCCTTGCCCTCGGCGTCCAACACCTGGTCGACTCCGGGGAGTTCGGCGACGATCTTCGCCACCGCCGCCGTGTCGGCGGGGTCGCGGACATAGACGTGGGCGATCTGGTGGTCGGCGACGGCGAAGGCGCGGGACGTCCAGGGGTCGAGGTACTCCATGCCGTCCTGCGTGTATACGTCGAGCAGTCCGGCCCGGCGCAGGGCGCGGTTGATGTCGACGGGGCGGGAGGCGGGCGCGATGCCGTACTCGCTCAGGATGACGACGGTCGCGTTCTCGCGCCGGAAGTGTTCCAGCAGGGGCCGCAGGGCGTCGTCGAGGCGGCGGGCCTCACGGGCGGTCTGCGGGGAGCCGGGGCCGGAGCGCTGGGGCTCGTAGTCGAGGTGCGGGACGTAGACCAGGGCCAGGTCGGGGCGGTGCTCGTCGAAGATCTGGCGGGCGGCGGCGAGGATCCACTGGCTGGAGGGCAGGCCGGCGTTGGGTCCCCAGTAGGTGAACAGGGGGAAATCGCCGAGCCTGTCGGTGAGTTCGTCGTGCAGGGCGGGCGGCCAGGTGTAGCAGTCGGGTTCCTTGCGGCCGTCGGAGTAGTAGATCGGGCGGGGGGTGACGGTGAGGTCGACATCGGCGCCCATGGCGTACCACCAGCACACGTTGGCGACCTTGTAGCCGGGCTCGGCCTTGCGGGCGGTGTCCCAGATCTTCTCCCCGCCGACGAGGGCGTTGTGCTGGCGCCACAGCAGGACCTCGCCGAGGTCCCGGAAGTACCAGCCGTTGCCGACGATTCCGTGCTCGGAGGGCGGTGCGCCGGTGAGGAGGGTGGACTGCACGGAGCAGGTCACGGCGGGCAGCACGGTGTTGAGCCGGGCTTGGAAGCCCTGGTCGGCGACGGCCGAGACGGCGGGCATATGGCGGAGCATGCGGGGGGTGAGGCCGACGATGTCGAGGACGACCAGTCGGGTCATGAGACGGGCTCCATTCCTGAGAGGGGCTTGAGGCCGAGTTCCTCGAACCGGTTGCGCGCCCAGGTGAGTTCGGCGGCCAGACCCGCGACCAGGCCCTCACGGTCGCGGGGCCGCAGGTGTTCGGGAAGGACCGACCAGGTGTAGGTCTCGACCTCGATGTGGTCGCTCACGGCTTGCGGTCCACCGAGCAACACGCCCAGGGCCGCGGTCAGTTCGTCCGCCGTCGTGGTGAGGGGCGGCTCGGGCGAGGCGTGCAGGGGCGCGTGGAAGTGCACCCGCCAGGGCGAGCCGGGGTCCAGGCCGCCGGCCAGTGCCTCGGGCAGGTCGTCCACGCCGGTGACGGTGCCGTTCGGGGCGGTGCGCGTCTGGTGCAGGAACCGGGGTTCCGCGAACCGGGCGAGGGCGCGCCGAGCCTCGGGGTCGGCGGGGTCGTCTGCCTGGAGCGCGCTGGACGCCTGCACCTTGACGACCGGGAGCCCGGCGTCGGCGAGCCGGCGCAGTGCGGCGGCCGGTTCCTCGAACTGGACGGCGAGATGGCAGGTGTCCAGGCAGATCCCCAGCCACTCGGGGTCCACTCCCCCGAGTTCCCGGGCTGCCTGGACGGTGTTCTCCACCAGGCATCCGGGCTCGGGCTCGAACCCGACCCTGATCGTACGGCCGGTCTCCCGCGCCAACCCGGCGAGGTGCCCGGCGAGTTGGTCGAGGGCCTGCCGTGCGGCGTCCCGTGCCTCGGCCGGCCATGGTGTACGCCAGGCCAGCGGAAGAGTCGAGACGCTGCCGCGCCGGGCGTCGTCGGGCAGCAGTCCCGCCAGGACCCGGGCGCAGTCGACCGTGTACCGCAGCCGGGCGGGGTCGGCCCAGTCCGGCAGGTAGACGTCCTTCTTCACGACCTCGCGGTGGAATCCGCCGTAGGGGAAGGCGTTGAGGGTGACCGTCTCCAGGCCGCGCGCGGTCAGTTCGGCGCGCAGGCGGCGTACGGCGTCGGGGGCGGCGGACAGTTCGGTGACCACGTCGCGGGCCAGCCACAGGCCGATGCCGAGCAGGTCGGCGCCGAGGGTCTCCCGTACGGGCTCGGCGTACGCGGCGAGTTGGTCCACCACTCCGTCGAGATCCTCGGCCTGGTGGACGTTGCTGCAGTAGGCGAGGTGGACGGTGGTGCCGTCGGGGTGTCCGAAGCGCACGGCGGGGTCACTCTCCGCCGCGTTTGATCGAGTTGCCCTCGAAGAGGGCCGTGTCGTCGGCCTTGACGTCCTCGAGGTCGAGTCGACCGCTCTGCCCGTAGAAGGCCACGGGGTTGCGCCACAGGACCTGGTCGACGGTGTCGTCGTCGAAGCCGGCGGCGAGCATCGCGTCGGCGGTCCTGCGGGTCTTGAGGGGGTCGCTGCGCCCCCAGTCGGCGGCCGAGTTGACGAGCATCCGCCCGGTGCCGTGCTCCTGGAGGATGCGCACCATGCGGTCCTCGGTCAGCTTGGTGTCCGGGTAGATGGAGAAGCCCATCCAGCAGCCGCTGTCGGCGACCATGCCCACGGTGAGTTCGTTGAGGTGGTCGACGAGGACGTGCTCGGGCGGGATGCCGGACTCCCGCACGACGTCGAGGGTGCGGCGGGTGCCGACGGCCTTGTCGCGGTGCGGGGTGTGGACGAGGACGGGCAGCTCGTGCTCGACGGCGAGTTGAAGCTGACGGGCAAGGGCCTCGTCCTCCTCGGGCGTCATGGAGTCGTAGCCGATCTCACCGACGGCCACCACGCGGTCCTTGGCCAGATAGCGCGGCAGGATGTCCAGCACCCCGGTGCAGCGCGGGTCGTTGGCCTCCTTGGGGTTGAGGGCGATGGTGCAGTAGTGCTGGATGCCGAACTGCGCGGCGCGGTAGGGCTCCCAGCCGAGCAGTGCGTCGAAGTAGTCGGTGAAGCTCTCCACCGAGGTGCGCGGCTGGCCGAGCCAGAAGGAGGGTTCGACGACCGCGCGGACGCCGGCGGCGTACATGGCCTCGTAGTCGTCGGTGGTGCGTGAGGTCATGTGGATGTGGGGGTCGAAGATGCGCATCATGCGGCTCCGGTGAAGGCGGCGAGGGCCCGTTCGGCGGCGGTTCGGCGGGCGGGTACGGGTGAGTCGGCCTCGGCGGGCAGCCCGGAGGCCTCCAGCGTGCCGGGGTGGGCGCGCAGGATCGGCCAGACGTCCGCGGGGACCGTCCGGCCGGCGGCGACCCGCTCATGGGCGAAGTCGGCGAGCATGCGGGCGAGTTCGCGGTCCGCGCGCTCGTCCAGGCCGGCGATCCGGTCGAGGGGGATCTCGCAGAAGACGCACTTGAGCACGGCGTGCCGGTAGCCGTCGTAGTCCAGGTGGCGTGCGGCGTACGGGCCGAGGGCCGCCTCGATCAGGCCGGTGTCGTTGCCGCGCAGGGCCGTGTGGACGAGCGGCAGGCCCAGGCCGGCGAAGGAGGGATCCTTCTTCTCCAGCAGGGCCAGCGAACGCAGTACCGCCCGCTGTTCGGCGGCGTCCCCGTACCGGTGGAGGGCGGTGACCTCGTCGGCGAGCTCGGCTCCGCGCAGTGGCAGGGCCGTGAGCAGTCGGGCGCGGGCGGCGTCGGCCACCGTCCAGCCGGGGACGAGGGGGCCGCGCCCGCAGCGTCGGCCTACGGCCGGGAAGAGGGTGCGTACGGCGGTGGGGTCCTGTCCGACGCGGGCGACGGCTTCCGTCAGCCAGAGCCGTGCGTCGGGGGTGAGGTGTCGGTCGAGGGCAGCGGATGTGTGCGGGTCCACGGCACAGTTCTCCTGTTCGGATGTGCTGATGTCGAAGGCGGGGCGCGGCCTCAGAACGGCTCGGCGGCCCTCAGGAACTCCAGGGAGCGGCGGGCGACGTCGGGTGCGTCCAGGGATGCGCCCTGGATCTCCACCGAGACCGGCCCGCGATAGCCGGAGGCCTTCAGCGCGGCCAGGACGGGCGGGAAGTCGATCTCGCCCGCGCCGAGTTCGAGGTGCTCGTGGACCCCGCGCCGCATGTCCTCGATCTGCACGTTCACCAGGTGCGGTGCCGCCGCCGCGACGCGGTCGAGCAGCGGAAGCTCCTCCACGCAGTGGGCGTGCCCGATGTCCAGGGTGATGCCGAACAGGTCGGGATCGCCGAGCAGCCGCCGCAGGTCCAGGACGCGCTGCACGGTGTCGACGAACATGTACGGCTCGGGCTCGAAGCCCAGGGCCACACCGTGCTCGCCGGCGATCTCCAGGACCTCTTCGCAGCCCGCGGTCAGCCGCTTCCAGGCCTCGTCCTCGGGCATGCCCCGCGGCGCCGGGCCACTGCACAGATGGACGGCCGAGGCACCGAGACCGGCCGCGATGCGCACCGCGCGCGCCAGCAGGTCGACGCGCCGCCCGGCATCGGAATCGGACATCAGGGTGGGGTGGTGCTTGTGCCACGGATCCAGGAGGTACGGCGCTCCGGTCTCCACCATGACGGCGAGACCGAGCCGATCCAGCCGCCGCGCCAGGCGGTCGACCTGGCGGGGCAGGTCGGAGGCGTACGGGTCGAGGTGGCCGTGGTCCAGGGTGAGGCCGACGGAGTCGTAGCCCAGGTCGGCGAGGACGGTCAGGACGTCGTCGAGGCGGTGGCAGGCGAAGCCGTTGGTGCCGAACCCGTACCGGAGCCGGTTCGAAGGCCCGGATATCGGGGTCACGTCGGCGACACCTTCCGCGCGAGCCTGCGCGCCAGCGGATGCGCCGCTGCCAGCACTCCGGCGAGCCCGGCCCTCCCGCCGCCCGCGGTGAGGGCTGCCTGGAGGGGCATCAGCGACATGATCCCGGTGCCCACGGCGTTCCGCACGTTCGTCGCGGACGGTTCGCGTGCCGCGCGGACCTGGGCGGTGCCGTACGAGGCGAGGTAGGCGAGCGCTCCCACGGCCGCGCCGGTCCGCGCGGTCCCCCCGCGCTTTCGTATGCCGGGAAGTGCCGCGGCGGCCACGGCGGTTGCGGCGCTGCCGGCCAGCGTGGCGGCCGGCACCTCGCGCGGGGCGCCGGACACCTCGTGACGACTCAGCGCCGTGACGGTGTAGGTGTGCGCGCCGACGAGCAGGGCGGCCGGGAGTGCGGCCACCCGGTGTCCCGGCTGCGCTCCGGACAGGACGTTCAGTGTCCGCGCGCCCGCCATGGCGGCGGGGCCGGCCGGGGTGGACTTGAGGCCGAGGTCGTACGCCCAGACCAGTCCGGTCAGCGGCAGCGCCACACCGAGCGCCTGCCGCCCGCCGGTCAGAGCGGCGAGGCCGAGTCCGGCGGCGGTGAGTCCGCAGGCGGTGGCGAGCGCGGTGCGGCGCTCGACGCGTCCGGAGGGTACGGGGCGTTGGGGCCGCTCCACCGCGTCGACGGTCGCGTCCGCGTAGTCGTTGAGCGCCATCCCGGCCCAGTAGAGGGCGATGGACGAGGCCATCGTGCCGAGGATGCGGGGCGGCGGTGTCCCGGCGCCCGCGGCGGCCCCGGCCAGGACATCACCGGGCACGCTCAACGCTGCGGGCAGACGGACGAGTTGCGCCAGATCAGCGAGGCGGGGGGAGGAATTGCGGTTGTTGGGGCCGTCCATGATCGGACCCTACGCCCAACACTCCAGTTTTGGACATCCTCTTACTCTCGACCCTGTGAAGAAATTCATGTGCAGGGTGTGCCATGTGACTCCACTGAGTGATCTACTCGGGCGGCGTAGGTGTGTCGTGTGTGCGGAACATCGCCTGGACGTCCAGCTCCAGTTGTACGGTCGGCCCGACCACGGCGATCCCACGGGCCAGCATGGAACGCCAGTTGAGCGTGTAGTCCTCCCGGTGCAGTTCGGCCTTGGCGAGGGCGGCGCACCGCAGCTCTTCGCCGTAACCGCCGTTGACCATGCCGAGGTAGTTCGTGTCCAGCGACACCGACCGGCTCACGCCGTGCATGGTCAGCGTGCCCAGCAGCGACCACCTGCTGCCGCCCCGGTAGGCGAAGCGGGTGCTCCTGAAGTCGATGTACGGGAAGTGCTCGACGTCGAGGAAGTCGGCGGAGCGCAGGTGCGCGTCCCGGGTGTTGTTGCCGGTGGTGATGCTGGAGGCGTCGATGCGCACATGGACGCGGGAGTCACCGATGTCCTGAGTGACCTGGATACCGCCCTCGAACCGTTCGAACCGGCCGTGCACATGGGCCATACCGACGTGCTTGGCGATGAACCGGATCGCGGTGTGCGGCGGGTCGAAGAGCCAGGTGCCGGGGACCGGGAGTTCGGCCTGCCGGGCGGGCTGGAGCCAGACGCGCTGGGACGACAGGCCCGCGTCGGCGACGACGTCGATGCTCTCGCGGTGCGGTTCCAGTCCCTCGGCCGCGATCATCAGGCTGTAGCCGCCCGGTGGCAGCGCGGCCAGGAACAGTCCGTACGGATCCGTGGTGCCGCGTGCCGCGACCTGGTGGCTGCGGAGTTCGGTCACCGTGACATCGGCGCCGCCGAGCGGCTGGTTCACCGGGTCGAGGACCTCGCGGCAGACGACGCCCGCGCCGGCCGGGACCGGCAGTGCGAGGCCCGCGGCACTTCCGGTGGCATTCTTCAGTCGCCGCCGGAGCAGTCCGAGGGGCATGGGGTTCACCTTTCCGTTCTGGTCGTTCAGAAATCCGTGCGCGGCCGGCCGCCGGCGTACGCCGCTTCCAGCACGGCCAGCACGCCCTCCGCGGTGACCTTGCGAGGGTTGGGGTACGCCTGCTCGGCCGCCATGCGTGCCGCCACCGCCACATCGGCCTCGGCCAGCCCGAGTGCCGCCAGCGAGCGAGGTACGCCGGTCCCGCCGGCGAGGTCCCGCACCGCACCCGGCACGTCGGCCGTGTCCAGGGCCCTTCCGAGCGCGGCCATGGCCTCGGGTGCGGCGGGCGCGTTGTACGCGAGGGCGTAGGGCAGGACCACGGTGTGGGTCTCGGCGTGCGGCAGGCCGAAGGTGCCGCCGAGGACATGGCAGAGCTTGTGGTGCAGTCCCATGGTGGTCGCGCCGAGCGCGGCACCGCAGAGCCAGGCTCCGTACAGGGCCCGGCCGCGGGCGTCCAGGTCCCGGGGAGCGGCCGCCAGCGCGGGCAGGGCACCAGCCATGACCCGTACGCCCTCCTCCGCCATCAGTGACACCGGCGGCGAGGCGTCCGGCGCGTACAGGGCCTCGGCCGCGTGCGCGAGGGCGTTGACGCCGCTGGTCACGGAGAGGCTCAGCGGGAGGGACAGGGTGAGTTCGGGGTCGTAGACGACACTGCGGGGCAGGACCGAGGGGTCGCGGCCGGTGCGCTTGGCCCCGTGCTCGGTCAGGCCCCAGACGGGGGTCATCTCGGAGCCGGAGTACGTGGAGGGCACGGCGATCAGCGGCAGTCGGGTGCGGAGCGCGATCGCCTTGCCCAGCCCGATCGCGGAACCGCCACCCACGGCCACGCAGCCGTCGGCTCCGGCGGCCCGCGCCACCTCCACCGCCCGGTCGGCGATCTCGACGGGCACATGCATCCGCGCCTCGGCGTGCAGCCCCGCGCAGGCATCGCCGAGCGCGTCCGCGACGGCCCCGGCCGGCTCCGCGCCTCTCGGTCCGCTGACCACCAACACCCGTCGCAGGCCGAGCTGTTCGACCTCTTCGGGGACCGCTGTCACAGAGGCGCCGGGCCTCAGGACGACCCGCATCGGCTGGGCCTCGTACGCGAACTCCTTCACGAGTCCACCGACTTGAGCACGAGGTCGAAGCAGGCGTGCCGGAACGGGTTCGGGACGGCGAACTCCCTTGCCAGGGAAGGGTCGTCGGTGGGAGTGAAGTCCTGGACGAGGCTCCGCTTGACCGCGAACACCGCGTCCGAGTCGAGGTAGTCGCTGCCCGCCACGAAGATGTGCGTGGTGACCGGCTCGTGCCCGTCGGCCGTGGCGATGAAGTGGATGTGGGCCGGACGGTAGGGGTGCCGGCCCGTGGCCCGCAGCAGCTGTCCGACGGGACCGTCGGTGGGGATCGGGTATGGGCTCGGCACACAGGTGCGGAACCAGAAGCGCCCTTCGTCGTCGGCCGTGAACAGCCCGCGTCCGTTGCCGGCGGGCTGGACCTCGGGCTGCTGGACGTCGTAGAAGCCGTTGCCGTCGGCCTGCCAGACGTCGAGGAGCGCACCCGGCAGCGGGGTGCCGTCCGCCGACAGCACCCGCCCGCTGACCACGCACGGCTCGCCGCCGCCGACCAGGTCGATGTCCGCGCCGAGGGCACGGACCGGCGACTCGGTCATGTGGAAGGGCCCCAGGACCGTGCTCTCGGTACCGCCCTCGTCGCTGTTGACCGTCTCCACCAGCATCGAGACGCCGAGCACGTCCGACAGCAGGATGAACTCCTGGCGGGTGTCCGTGCAGGTCTGCCCGGTCGCCGTCAGGAAGTCGACGGCCCGCTCCCATTCCGCCATGGTCGGTTCCGTCTCCCGGACGAAGGCGTGCAGATGGCGGGTGAGGGCGGCGAGCAGTGCGCGCAGCCGGGGATCCGGGGTGCCGTCGAAGCTGTCGACCACGGCGTCGGTGAGTTCGGCTCCCATCAGACGTGCCCGAGGACGCGCCGCACGGCGTCGGTGAGTACGCGCTCGGCGTCCGCGGCGGAAGCAGCCGCCGTGGCGTGCCGGAAGGCGACGTATCCGTCCGGCCGTACGAGGAGTGCTCCCGCGTCGGCGACCTCGCTCAGCCGCGCCCAGTCGCCGTACGGGTCCTCGTACTCCTGGCCGGGCCCGATGACGACGGTGGCGATGTCCAGGTCCTGGGCCCCGGCCGCCCGTACCCAGTCGGCGCCGCCGATGCCGGTGAGCAGGGTGAACCGGCCCTGTCCGACGGTGTCGAGGGTGGAGAGGGTGCGGGTGCCGGAGGTGATCCAGGCGTGCGGGAGCTTGGCGCCGGGGCGGGAGGTGGGCTGGTGGTGCAGTTCGGGGTCGCGGTCGAAGCCGGGGTCGTCGGTGCCGTCGGGGACGATCGCGGTGGAGGTGTAGCGCTGGTTGAGGTCGACGCCGTGCGCGTTGAACTCGTACGTCTTGAAGGCGATCGCCTCCCGCAGCCGCGCCCGCTGCTTCTCGGCGGCCTCGGTGTCCTCCTTGCGGGCGGCGATGTTGGCCCACAGCTGCTCGGGGGTCTGTGGGGAGAGTCCGTCGAGCGCCTCGAAGACGGGTGCGGTCTCGCCGATGGACTTGTTGGCGCGGGTGACGATCTGCCGGCCGATCGGGGCGCGTTCGGCGGTGTAGGTGTCGAGCAGCTTCGGGGAGGCGGTGCCGTCGAGGACGAGCTTGAGCTTCCAGGCCAGGTTGTAGGAGTCCTGGACGGAGGTGTTGGAGCCCAGGCCGTTGGACGGCGGATGGCGGTGTGTGGCGTCACCGGCGCAGAAGACCCGGCCGTTGGAGTAGGTCTCCGCGTACATCTCGTTGACGGTCCAGGCGGAGGAGGACTTGACGGTCACCGGGATGTCGTCGTCGCCGACCAGCTTGCGCACGACGGACTCGGCGTACTCGGTGGTCAGGTCGGGGGCGCCGGCGTTCACGTCGTAGCCCCACACGATCAGCCACTCGTTCCAGGGCCGCACACAGCGCACGAGCCCCGCGCCGATGCCGCCCACGGTGGCACCCGGAGCGAGCACCCAGTAGAGCGTGGAGGGGCGGTGGGCGGTGTACTTCGACAGGTCGGCGTCGAAGACGATGTTGATGCTGCCGGCCACGCCCATCTGGCCGCCCATCGGCAGCCCGGCGTCCTCGGCGACCTGCGAGCGGCCGCCGTCGGCGCCGATCAGGTACTTGGCGCGGATGGTGTACTCGTCGCCGCGCAGCCGGTCCTCGACGGTGACCGTGACGCCGAAGGCGTCCTGGACGAAGGACTTGTAGACGGTGCTGAAGCGGAGGTTGGTCCCGCGTGAGACCGCCGCGTCGATGAGTACCGGCTCCATGAGGTGCTGGGGCATGTCGCACATACGGGTGGGGCTGGCGAGCTCGTGCGCCGCCTGGACGAGCGGGTCGTTGCCCCAGGAGCGGACCCGGCCGAGCTCCTCGCCGGCGAGGCTGGTGCAGAAGGTCGTGTTGCCCATCAGATGCTGCGGGGTGGCCTTCGCCACGACCTCGTCCTCGACGCCGAGGTCGCGCAGCACCTCCATGGTGCGCTGGTTGGTGATGTGCGCCCTGGGCGTGTCGGCGAGGCTCGCGTAACGCGTGACGACGATGTTGGGCACGCCGTAGGTGCTCAGGGCGAGCGCGGCGGCGCCGCCCGCGGGACCACTGCCGACGATGAGTACGTCGGTCACGACATCGGGCTCGACGGTCTGCACGGGGGACGCTCCAGGGAATGAGAACAGGCACCGACTGTTCAAGATCATGTACGGGGGTGCGGGAGCGCGGGTGTCTCAATTCGAGACAGAGTGCCGGGGAGGGCCGATATTGTTGCCCGTTCAACCGTTCCCGGTAGGGTGAGCCGTGCCGTGACCACCGCAGAGCGCCCCACCGCCCGCCCCGCCCTCGCCTCGCTGCGCAGGGCCCGCGAGCTGTTCCTGCGCGGGCACCAGCTGCCGGACGGGGTACCGGAGGAGGTGCTCGCCGCGTGGAAGCGTGCCCGGTTCTTCGGCGTCCGACACGACATACGGGAATCGGCCCCCACCGTTTCACCGACCGAGTCGCCTTTGCTGACGGCTGCCCGGCCCGTGCTGGAGCGCATCGCCCCCACGCTCGACAGCGGGCAGAGCACGCTCGTCCTCACCGATGACCGGCTGCGGGTCCTCTGGGCCGCCGGACTCACCCCGGACCACCCCCACCACGACCTCTCCGAGCAGGCGGTCGGCCACAACAGCGCGGCCCTCGCCCTGCACACCCGCCGCCGGGCCGAGGTGCACGGGCCCGAGCACTTCCTCGACCTGTGGCAGGACGTCTCCGGGGTCAGTGTGCCGGTGCGGGAGCCGGAGACCGGTCGGCTGCTGGGCACGGTGACCGTGTCCTGCGGGCTGTGCGCCGAGTGCGGTCCGCATCCGGGTGCGCCGGTCGCCGAGGCCGCGGTGATCGCCGTGGAGGCGGAACTCCTGTCGCGGTCCCGGGCGGCGGAGCGGGTGCTGCTGGACGCGTATCTGCGGGCCGGACAGCAGGGGCGTGCGGTGGTCGCCCTCGACGGCCGCAACCGGTTCGTCAGCGAGGCGGCGGGACAGCTGCTGACGCCGGAGGAACTGGACGCGCTGGAGGGCAGGGTGGTCGCACTGGTACGGGAGGGGACAGAGACACGTACACGTCTGTCCGACGGTCCGGGACACGCCGCCACCGTCACCCTCGTCCCGCACCGGGGCTCGGTCGTCGGAGCGGTCGCCGTGCTGGAGCCGATCGGGCACACGATCATGTCGGCGACGTCCCGGACCACCGTCGGGCTGGCCGGAGGTTCGCTGCCCTGGCGGCATGCCGTCGGCCGTGCGGTGGAGTTGGCCGCGTCACCCGAGCCGCTGCTGATCACCGGCGAGCGCGGTACCGGGAAGACCTCGCTGGCCAGGGAGCTGGTCACCGACCCGGTGACGGTGGATGCGGCCGAGGGCGAACTCGGCGCCGAGCTGGAAGGGCTGGTGAAGGGCCGTCCGCTCCTCATCCGTCACGTGGAGCGTCTCGCCCCGCCCGACACGGCGACCCTCAACTCACTCCTCGACACGCATCCGGGCGTACCCCTGCTGGTGACCTACACCCCGGGAGCGGCACCGGGCCCCTGTCTCCAACGGCTGCTGGACACCCTGGCGGCCCGCTCGGTCACCCTCCCCGCACTGCGTGAACGTGCCGACGACATCCGGGAGTTGCTCACGTCCCTCGCCCCCGGGCCGACACCCGGACAACCCCCGCTCACCTGGACCCTGGACGCCCTGCGCGCACTGGAACGGCACCCGTGGCCCGGGAACATCACCGAACTCGCCCACCTGGTACGGGCCTTGACCGAGGGCCGCCGCTCGACGGGACCGGTCCGGCGTACCGAACTCCCCGACCCCGTACGCGAAGGACCCGCGCCCCGTCCCCTCACGCCGATGGAACGTGCCGAGCGCGCCGCCATCCTGGAGGCCCTCCGCCTCAACGGTGGCAACAAGGCCCGGACCGCGGCGGCCCTGGGGATCGGCCGGGCGACCCTGTACCGGAAACTGCGCGGCTATCGGGGCTGAGGCGCGGCCGACAGTACGCCGATCTTGTCGACGCGGTGTTCGGGGTTTCCGTGGTCGTCACGCCAGTAGTTGCCGGCCGCGTGGTCCTCGAGGGTCAGACAGGTCGAGATCGTGATCATGGCTTGGGCGGGGCGTCTGCCGGGGAACCCCGGGACCGCCGCCCGCTGTTCGGCGAGCGAGCGCGCGGAGCGGAAGGAGGTGGTCCTGGTGTCGGTGATCTCGTACGTGTAGACCGTTCCGCCCGAGCTCACCAGGACCGAGTCGCCTTCGTCGAGGTCGGGGAGCCGGCGCAGGGGGCCGCCGTTGGACAGGCGGTGGGCCGTGACGAGGTAGTTGCCGATCTCGCCGGGGCCGACGCCGCCTCGTTCGCCGTAGGGGCTGGCGGCGAGGCCGCGGTTCTGGATCCTCGTGCCCGGCCGGTCGTCCGTCGTGCCCTCGTACGGGATGACCCGCAGGTTCTCGACTCCGATCGCCGCGATGGTGAGCGATGCGGGTCGGCGCGTCGGAGGGGTCGCAGGTGCCGAGGTCGGTGTGGACGGTGCCGGGCTGGTCGCAGGTGGTGCCGCTCCCCGGTCCGTCGTGGGCTCACCGCCCGCTCCCCCGCCGCCGGAGCAGCCGAGGAGCAGGCGATGACGGTACCGATGAGGAGGGCGCTACGAGCTCGGGACGCAGGCATCTCGCATGGCGAACGAACGGCCCGGAACCGGCGTTCCCCTCACGGGTGGCTCACCAGGTTCGCCACGTTGGTCGAGGAGTTGGAGGGGCCTCCCCGGTCGTTGATGACGTGCCGGATGGTGCCGGTGCCGCCGAGTGAGACGGTCACCATGTTCTGGAAGCGGACGCCCGGGTTGGCGGGGACCTCGAAGGCGTGCTCCGCGGTGACGCTCGGGTTGACGTTGAAGTAGCAGTAGCTGCCGAGTCCGTAGGCCTGGTGGCTGGTGACCGAGTTCGCGACCTTGTAGGCGGCGTAGCCCTGGGTGGAGCCGTTCATCCAGGCCGCCTGGTTGGGCGGGTCGTAGGGCATCTCGTTCTGGTAGAAGTACGTGCGGCCGCCGTTGCCGTTCCAGATGGTCTGGTGCTTCTGGTAGTGCTCGACGAACAGGCCGTACATCGTCACGTCGTCGCCGTTGACGACCAGCCCGGTGTCCGCCGTGTTGGTGTTCCAGCCGATGCCGCTGCCGTGGTCGCCGCGCCAGATCCACATGTGGTCGCCGATGACGTCGTCGCTGTTGACGACGAGGCTGGTGGTCGCCTTGCCCACGGCCGCGCCGCCGACGCGGAAGTACACGTCGTGCAGTGATGTGGGGTTCGCCGAGTGGTCGGTGGCGGCGCCGGACGGGCCGACTTCCACGAGGGTCTGCGAGTTGGTGGTGCCGGCGTCGAAGAGGACGCCCGCGAGCTTCACTCCGTCGACGTCGGCGACCGTCATGGCCGTGATGCCGTTGTCGGGGATGAAGGTGGCGAGGCCGAGCCCGAGGACGACGGTGTCGGGGCGGGTCACCCGCAGGGTCTGGTTCAGGTGGTAGACGCCGGGGGTGACCAGGAGGTTCTTGCCCTCGGCCAGCGCGGCGTTGATCTGTGCGGCGGTCGCTCCCGGCTTCACGACGTGGAACTGGTCGATGCCGAGCGAGGTGCCCGCGGCGTTGCCGTTCGCCCAGGTGGTGGCCGAGGAGTTGGTGCGTACGGACGGAACGAACACCTTGTAGGCGCCCGCCGCGTCGACGTACAGGAAGGGCTTCTCCCTGACCGTGGGGGTCTGGTTCACCGTGGTGTAGGGCGGGTTGGGGAAGCTGTTGCCGGGGACGCCCTGGCTGCCGACGAAGACCATGTTCCAGTTGGCGCCGGTCCAGCTGCCGAGCTGGGAGTTGCGGGTCAGCCACTGCTGCTGGGTGCCGGAGCGGACCTGCCCGTCGATCTTGCTGTCGGCCATGAACCCACCGCTGGACCAACCGCCGTCGCTCAGCTCCAGGTTGCCGCGGACATGCATGCGCCGGTAGCCGGAGGCCTGCGAGACCGCCCAGCGGTCGGTACCGCCGGTGGGGTTGACCGAGAGGTTCTCGGCGCCGCGCCAGAAGTTCTGGGTGGCGTTCTGCGGCGGGAACCAGTCGGCCTCCACATGTACGGCGCCGTTGATCGTGACCGAGTCGGGAGACTGGCCGAGGCCCAGGACCTGGGTGTAGAAGCCGACGTTGACGTCGTTGCTGTAGGTGCCGGGCTTGAACATGACCGCGTAGCGCTGGGAGCCGAACTGGTTCGTCTCCTGCTGCTGGAAGATCTGGTTCAGCCGGCTCTGGATGGTGGCCGACGGCATCGACGGGTCGAAGACGACGACGTTGGGACCGAGGTCGACGTCCCCGGGCGCGGTGCTCACGGGGGCGACCTGGAAGCGCTGGGCGGCCGTGCCGTTGCAGGTGTACTGCACCAGTTGGACGCTGTCGGCCGTCGAGGCGGAGGGGACGTCGAGGCACTTGCCGCTGTTGCGGTTGACGAAGTGGTACGCGCCGCCGCCCTCGTCGACGGCCTGCCACTGCTGGTTGCTGCCGCCGCCGTACGTCCACAGGTGCACGGCCGCGTTGTCGGCCGTGGACACCTCGCTGACGTCCACGACCTGCGCGGCGTCGTTGCGGTTGTTGATCCGTACGTAGCCGTCGCTGGTCGGTGTGAAACTCCACTGCTGGGCGGTGGTGTTGTTGCAGGCGTACTGCTGCACGGCGGTGCCGTTCACGGTCGCGGCCGACCGGGCGTCCAGGCACTTGCCGCTGCCGCCGTTCACCACCGTGGTCCAGCCGGTCGGCGGGGCGGCGGCCGCCTCGGTGGGCTGCAGGACGGTGAGCATCGAGGCGATGACGGCCGCGGCCGCGAGGGCGACGGATGGTCCGGGGAGTCGTCGAAGCATGTCTTCATCCGCTTCTGGTGGGGGGCGGCGACTTAGTTCACTGCGTGATTTAAGAAGTGAGGTATGGACATGTCAAGAGTTTGGTACAGACCAGTACCTTTCCCGGCGCCCATCAGCCGAAAGTTTCGCGAAACTCGGCAACTCTTTCGTAGGAGCGGGCGATGGGCGCATAGTGAAGGCGCTGTTCACCGGCCGGGCAAAGGATCGAGATGACACAGAAGAAGGCCCTGGTGGTCCGAGGCGGATGGGAGGGGCACCGGCCGGTCGAGGCCACGGAGCTGTTCGTGCCCTTCCTGCGTAGTCACGGATACGCCGTTCGAGTCGAGGAGTCGACCGACGTCTACGCCGACACCGCCGAGTTGGCCGAGACCGACCTCGTCGTGCAGTGCGTCACGATGTCGGAGATCACCGCCGAGCAACTCGCGGGGCTGAGCGCGGCGGTCGTGGCCGGCACCGGCTTCACCGGCTGGCACGGCGGCATCGCCGACTCCTTCCGCGCCTCCTCCGACTATCTCCACCTGGTGGGCGGCCAGTTCGCGACCCATCCCGGCAAGGAGCCGTGCGAGCGTCGGGGTGACGAGTCGGACAACTTCCTGCCGCACACCGTCACCCTCACCGAACTCGGCCGCGAGCACCCCGTCACCGCGGGCATCGAGGACTTCGAGCTGAACACCGAGCAGTACTGGGTGCTCCACGACGACCTGATCGACGTACTGGCCACCACCACCCACCCGGCCCGGCCCTGGCAGCCCTGGCACCGTCCGGTCACCGCGCCGGCGGTCTGGACCCGACAGTGGGGCGCCGGGCGGATCGTCGTGACGACGCCGGGGCACAGCCTCGACGTGCTGGAGAACCCCAACGTCCGTACCGTCATCGAAAGGGGCATGCTGTGGGCGACGCGCACCGCATCGGCGTCGTAGGTCTCGGCGTCATCTCCCGCGCCTACCTGGACACGCTGATCGGCCTTCCCGGCGTCCGCGTCACCGCGGTCGCCGACCTGGACGCCGCCCGCTCGGCCGCGGTCGCCGCCGAGTTCCCCGGCGTCCGGGCGCTGACCGTCCAGGAGTTGCTGAGCAGCCCGGACGTGGACACGGTCCTGAACCTCACCGTCCCCGCGGCCCACGCCGAGATCGCCCTCGGCGCGATCGCGAACGGCAAGCACGTGTACGGCGAGAAGCCGCTGACCGCCGAACTCGCGGACGCCCACGCCGTGTTGGAGGCGGCCGCGAAGGCGGGCGTGGGGGTGGGATGCGCACCCGACACCGTCCTGGGCACCGGAATCCAGACGGCCCGGGCGGCCGTCGCGGCGGGGAGCATCGGACGCCCGCTGTTCGCCTCGGCCGTGATGATCACCCCGGGGCACGAACGCTGGCATCCCCACCCGGACTTCTACTACACCACCGGAGGCGGCCCCCTCCTGGACATGGGCCCGTACTATCTCGCCTCCCTGGTCCATCTCCTGGGCCCGGTGCGGGCCGTGACCGGGGCGTCCAGCCGGCTGCGCACCGAGCGCGTCATCGCCTCCGGTCCCCGCGCGGGCGAGCGGATACCGGTCGAGGTCGACAGCCATGTCTCCGGAGTGCTCGAACACACCGACGGAACGCTGACCACGATCACGACGAGCTTCGACGGCGTGACCACGACCGCCGCACCGATCGAGGTCCACGGCGAAACCGGGACCCTCGCGGTGCCGGACCCGAACCACTTCGACGGCGAGGTACGCCTCTTCGAACTCGGCGGCACCCAGTGGCGCACACTCCCACCCGCGGCGGGCTACGTCGACGGCTCGCGGGGCATCGGCCTGCTGGACTTCGTCGCCGCCGACGAACACCGGGCGCCCCGCGCCGGCGGTGAACTCGCCCTGCACGTACTGGAGACGATGACCGCACTGCTCCGCTCGTCGGCCGAGGGCCGGCGCATCGAGCTGACGACGTCGACGCGGCCGCCCGCCCCCGTCCCACTGACACCTGCCGGGGAATGGAGGGGCTGACCGCTCTCAGTCCACGGGCCAGGTGTGCGCCGCCGCGTTGAGATGCATGTAGTCCATGTAGGACGAGGTCATCCGCCGCAGCGCCTCCTGGCGGTCGTGGATGCCTTCCTTCTCCATCCGGTGGACCGTCTCCACCTGCCACAGGGCGCCGTTGCGGGCGCTGACGCAGCGCTGCTCGACGATGCCCAGCAGCGGCTCGCGCCACTCCGCGTCCATGCCGGCCAGCTCCAGGCCCCGGTGGGCCAGGGGCAGCAGCCGTCGCAACACCAGTTCCGTGACCGGGACTTCGCCCACGCCGGGCCAGTACAGACGGGCGTCGATGCCGTCGCGGGCCCCCGCGTGGAGGTTCTCCTCGGCGACCGAGAAGGACATCCGCGTCCACACCGGCCGGTCCTCGTCGACCAGCGCACGGGTCAGACCGTAGTAGAAGGCCCCGTTGGCGATGATGTCGGCCACGGTGGGTCCGGCGGGCAGGACCCGGTTCTCGATGCGCAGATGCGGTCCGCTGTCGGTGACGGCATAGATGGGACGGTTCCAGCGGTAGATCGTGCCGTTGTGCAGCGTCAGTTCCCCCAGCTCCGGCACACCGTCGCCGTTCAGCACCGCCTGCGGGTCCTCCTCGTCGCACACCGGCAGGAGGGCCGGGAAGTAGCGCACGTTCTCCTCGAAGAGGTCGAAGACGCTGGTGATCCAGCGCTCGCCGAACCACACCCGCGGCCGCACGCCCTGCGCCTTGATCTCCTGCGGGCGGGTGTCGGTGGCCTGCTCGAACAGCGGGATACGGGTCTCGCGCCACAGCTCCCGGCCGAAGAGGTAGGGCGAGTTCGCCGCCAGGGCGATCTGTACGCCCGCGACGGCCTGGGCCGCGTTCCAGTAGTCCGCGAACTCCTTCGGCGCGACCTGGAGATGGAACTGGGTGCTGGTGCAGGCGGCCTCGGGCGTGATGGCGTCGGCGTACATCGCCAGGCGTTCCACGCCGTCCACCTTGATCCGCAGGTCCTCACCCCGTGCCGCGAAGATCTGCTCGTTGAGCAGCCGGTAGCGCGGATCACCGGACAGGGCGTGCTCGCCGACGTCCGCCTCGCCCAGAGTGGGCAGGATGCCGATCATGATCAGATGCGCGCCCACCGCCGAGGCACGTTCCTCGGCGTGGTTGAGCGCGTCGCGGATCGCCTGCTCCCAGGCGCCGGGGCCGCCGGCCGTCAGCTCACGCGGCGGGATGTTGATCTCCAGGTTGAAGCGCCCCAGCTCGCTCGACCAGGCCGGATCGGCGATGGCCTGGAGCACCTCGGTGTTCCGCATCGCCGGCAGCCCGTCGTCGTCCACCAGGTTGAGCTCGATCTCCAGCCCGACCTGCGGACGCTCACTCTCGAACCCCGACTCGCGCAGCATCTGCGCCAGCACATCGAGGCAGGTGTGCATCTTGTCCCGGTACCGACGGCGGTCCTCCCGCGTGAACACCTGGGCCGGCACATCTCGTCCCATCGTGCCCTCCGAGTCCCCTCGGCGCATGTCTCTCGTCCCAGCGTCGCACTTCGGACGCGCCCGGGACAGTCAGGGAGCGAGGGCGCAGCGCAGGGGCCCCCGGCCCGCCTGCCCGGAATGCCGTTGTCAGTGCCCCGGGCTAGCCTCCGGACTACTGACTCTTCACCCCGTTCCGGGAGGGTTTCATGGGCTCGCGACTCAATCCGTACATCAGCTTCGACGGAGACGCCCGACAGGCGCTGGAGTTCTACAAGGAGGTCTTCGGCGGCACGCTCGCGCTCAACACCTACGGCGCTTTCGGCCAGCCGGACTCCCCCGAGGCCGACAAGATCATGCACGGCATGCTGGAGACCCCGAGCGGTTTCACCCTCATGGGCGCCGACTCCCCGCCCGGCATGGAACACAGCCCCGGCAGCAACTTCTCGGTGAGCCTCAGCGGCGACGACGACGCGGAGCTGCGCGGCTACTGGGAGAAGCTCTCGGCCGGCGGCTCGGTGGCCGTGCCGCTCGACAAGCAGATGTGGGGCGATGTGTTCGGCATGTGCACGGACCGCTTCGGCATCCCGTGGATGGTCAACATCACCGCGCCGCAGGGCTGAGCGAGGCCGGTCCGCCCGCCCTACTCCCGCGGGGCGGGCCCGCTGGTCCCCCTGATCACCAGCTTGGGATCCAGCACCGCCTCGCGCGGCTCCAGCTCCGGGCTCTCCAGACGCTCCACGGCGAACCGCACCGCGTACTCCGCCATCAGCACGGCGTCCTGGCGTACGGTCGTCAGCCCGATCGGCATGAGATGGGAGAGGTGGCTGTCGTCGTAGCCGACGACGGACATGTCGCGCGGAACCTCCACGCCGGCCCGCGTCAGCGCCATCAACAGGCCCATGGCACACCGGTCGTTGCCCGCGAGGACCGCCGTCGGCAGGAGCAGACCCCGGTCGCGCTCCGCCACCAGCAGCCTTCCTGCCTCGATGCCGGACTGCTCGGTGTGCTCACCCGGGACGACCCGCGCCTCCGCCTCCAGCCCGTGCCGGCGCATCGCCGCCCGATAGGAACGGCGCCGGTCGGCCGACCCGGGACCACGGCCGCCGTCGATGTGCACGATCCGCCGGTGGCCCTGCTCCACCAGGTGATCCATGGCCTGCCGTACGCCCTTGCCCTCCGCGCTGTGCACGAAGTCCACACGGGCCCGCGGCACCCTGCGGCTCACCGAGACGGTGGCCACACGCTGTCCGAGCTCGTCGAGATAGGCGGGCTCGGCATCGGGGCCCAGCAGGATCAGCGCCTCGCAGCGGTGGCCGAGCAGCGCCTCGACGGCCTTCTCCTCGCTGCGGCCCAGGGCGGTGGCGGAGAGCAGCACGTCGTAGCCGAGCCGTTCCGCCTCCGGGTAGATCCCCTCGATGAGATCCGTCTGGAAGGTCTGGCGCGCGGTGAACATCACGCCGATGGTGCGACTGTGCCCCCGGGCCAGCAACCGGGCCGCGCTGTCCGGCCGGTAGCCGATCTCGTCGGCCACCCGCAGCACCCGCTGCCGGGTTTCCTCGCTCGCCCCCGGCTGGTTGCGGAACACGATCGAGACCAGTGCCCGGGAGACGCCCGCCTTCGCGGCGACGTCCGCCATCGTGGGCCGCTGCCTGCCCGACGCATCCACCTGTGAACCCACCCTCCGACGGCGCCCACCCTAGTGGGCTCCCGGGAATTCTCCCGGCAACAAGCTATTGACATGACATTTGGACAGGGGTCATCGTACTCGCACTAGAGCGCGCTAGTAGAGCGCGACAGGAGGGGAGATCCAGCCGCGAAGCCTTCGAAGACTCCAGCGCACCGCCGGCTTCGGCTTCCCCACCTCCAGCTGACCTCTCCCCCGAAGGACAGACCATGGCAACGGCGCCGTCCCCGCTCCGCACCGTCGCGGGCAGCCTCTGCCTGGGCTCCGCCCCCCGACTCCTGGGGCGTCTGGTTCCCCGAGGACGAGCACCAGGTGTCGTACACCCGCTTCCTCGACGAACTGGCCGAGGCCGGGTACGAGTGGCTCGAGCTCGGTCCGTACGGCTACCTCCCCACCGATCCGCAGCGGCTCAAGGAGGAGCTGGACGTCCGCGGACTCAAGGTCTCCGGCGGCACCACGTTCGGTGCGCTGCACCGCCCCGAGGCCTGGGACGGCATGCTCGCGCCTCTTCGTCGTGGCGGGCGTCTTCTCGCTCGCCTTCGTGAAGCTCTGCGTCCCCGAGACCAAGGGACGCACCCTCGAAACCCTCGAAGCCGAACTCCGGGCGCGCTTCTCCTAGTTCAGGACCAGTGAGGAAACGATCATGACTGTACGTGTAGGTGTCGTCGGCGCCGGATGGATCGGCAAGGAGCACATCCGGCGTCTCACCGAGACCGTCACGGGCGCCCGCGTCACCGCGGTGACCGACATCGACGCCGCCCGCGCCGCGGAGGCGGCGGCACCGGTCGGCGCCCAGGTGCTGCCCGACGGCGCGGCCCTGATCGCTTCCGCGGAGGTGGACGCCGTCCTCGTGACCTCGTGGGGGCCCACCCACGCCGAGCACGTGCTCACCGCGATAGCCGCGGGCAAGCCGGTGTTCTGCGAGAAGCCCCTCGCGACCAGCGCCGAGGACTGTCTGCGGATCATCGAGGCGGAACAGGCCCACGGCCGCCGACTGGTCCAGGTCGGCTTCATGCGCCGCTACGACGTCGGCTACCGGCAGATGAAGCAGGTCATCGACTCGGGCCGCATCGGTGAGCCGCTGATCGTGCACTGCGCCCACCGCAATCCGACCGTGCCGGAGGCGTACACCTCCTCGATGGCCGCCCTGGACACGGCGGTGCACGAGGTGGACGTGCTGCGCTGGCTGCTCGAAGACGAGATCGTCTCGACCCAGGTGATCACACCGCGCGCCACGAGCAAGCGGTTCGCGCATCTCAAGGACCCGCAGATCATGCTCTTCGAGACCGCCAAGGGCGTACGCATCGATCTGGAGGTCTTCGTCAACTGCCGGTACGGATACGACATCCAGTGCGAGACCGTGGGCGAGGAGGGGCTGGTCCGGCTGCCCGACCCGGCGGCGGTCGGTCTGCGCAGTGCGGGCCTGCACAGCACGGAGGTGCCCATGGACTGGGTGGGCCGGTTCGCGGACGCCTTCGACACCGAGTTCCGCGAGTGGATCGCGGGCATCGCCGCCGGCCTGGAGCCCACCGGCCCCTCGGCATGGGACGGCTACGCGGCCACCGTCATCACCAGCGCGACCGTCGAGGCCCTGGAGTCGGGCCGTGTCGTCGCCACCGACCTCAAGCCCCGTCCCGCCTTCTACGGAGGTGCCGCGTGAAGATCGCCCTCGACCCGTACATGTTCCGCGCCCTGCCGATCGACGACATGGTGCGCACGGTCGCCGAACTCGGCTACGACTACATCGAGTTGTCGCCCCGTGACGACTTCATGCCGTTCTTCCTGCACCCGCGGGCCGACGACTCGCGGATCGCCGGGCTCAGGAACTCCCTGCGCACGCACGGCGTTCAGCTGTCCTCGGTCCTGCCGCTCTACACGTGGTCGTCACCGGACGAGAGCGAGCGTCAGGCGGCCGTCCGCTACTGGAAGCGGATGATCGAGATCACCGCCGATCTCGAATGCCCCCTGATGAACTCGGAGTTCAACGGCCGCCCCGAGCGCGCCGCGGAGAGCGAGGCGGCGTTCTGGCGCTCGATGGAGGAGCTGCTGCCGGTGTTCGAGCGGGAAGGCATCGCTCTGAACCTGGAGGCCCACCCGGACGACTTCTGCGAGGAGAACACCCCCGCGGTCGACCTGGTCCGCGCCCTCAACAAGCCCTGGGTGAACTACCTGTACTGCGCGCCGCACTCCTTCCATCTGTCAGGGGCCGATCCGACCGCCGACATCGCGGCGATGCTGCGCTACGCCGGCGACAAGCTCCGGCACGTGCACATCGCCGACTCCTTCAACCACAAGGGTTCCAGCGGACTTCGCTACATCCTCAACCCGCCCGGCACCACCGCCCGTATCCACCAGCACCTCGACATCGGTCAGGGCGAGGTCGACTGGGGCGCCTTCTTCGGCACCCTGCGCGACCTGGACTTCGACGGCGTCGCGACCGCCTGCGTCTTCGCCTGGGAGGAACGCGCCCACGAGTCCTCGGCGTTCATGCTCGACCGCATCACGAAGGAGCTCGCCTCCTAGGGAGGCGGCGCGCGGATGAGGCGATGCCGCGCGTGACGCTGTCCGACGGCCTTCACGGAATTGCCCGGCCTGCGGCATCGCATCGCCCGTGCTCCCATGGGCATCCGGATCCGCGGGCCCGGTAGCTGCCGGTACTGACGGGCGTCGGGGAACCGTGGGGCGTCGGGTTACGGACCTGGGCTGCCGAGCTGCGCGCGGTCGATCAGGCCCTCGGAATACACGGCTCGCCCGCTCGGACTCACCTCCCTCGACCGATGGCGGGGCCGCGAGGCCGAGCTCGCCGCGGATCCGGCGGCTTCCCCCCCGCCGGGGGCCTACGACGCCGATGTGGAACGCGGCGCCGCTTCCCCGTCACCGTTCTGGGTGGGCGAGGCGGTCGGCCTCGTCACCGAACCGCGTCCCGCGACCGCACGCGTATCCGCTCTGGCGGCCGAAGCCGAAGCGGCTCTGGCGAGGGCGGCGGGCCGCCGGCCCGTCCTGGTCGGTATGTACATGTCTCCCTTGAGGCAGCGCAGTGGTGTCACACGGCTGCGGAGCTGTGACGGCTCACCGGTGTTCATGAACCCACCCTGCGCCACGGCCGCCAGGACCGACCAGCCCTCTCCCGCTGGCAGGATCACCGATCCCAGGAGCAACACCACCACGCTCAGGGGGAATACGCCGACCGCCCACGCACCCACCCGAAGACCACCAACGAGCACACCGCCGCGAACGCACACCAGGTCGAGCCGAACTCCAGCCGCCACATCGCCCAGCACACCAGCGCACCCACCGCCGCCAGGACTCCGAAGCCGAACAGCCAACGGTCGCCGGAGAGCAGCAGGGCGCCGACCGTGGCGAGCAGATATCCCGCGATGAGCACTTCGGTGTGGGGCAGGCCGACGACGTAGCCGACGGTATGACCGCGGATCTCCGCGCGCACCGGCCGGGTGGCGATGGCGTACGCCATCACGACCGCGGTCACGACACCGCACACCACGGGAACCGCCAGCCGTCCCCACGCCTGCCGCGGTGCCGCGCACAGCACGGCCAGCGGCACCCACGCCGCCAGGAGGGGAAGGGCGATCACGGCCCATACGACCGTGGCCGGCCCGGTCCCGCCCTCGACCTGCCAGACGCGGGCCTCGACCAGCTGATGCGCACCGAGCAGCAACGGCACCGCCGCCATCGGGAGATCACCCACGCTGCGCACCCGCGCCACACAGGCCGCACCGACACAGGCGATCCCGGCACCGGCAACGACATCGGCCGTCGCACTCCAGCACATGGCACCACCATGGCAACGATCCGACACAGCCGCACACCGGAAACCGAAGCCGGACCCCATGCCCTTGCCCCGGCACGTCACCCCACCTAGCCTGACTTTGTGCCGCTAATAAACAAAACCCGAACGCACAACGACGTGCCGGGTGCCAAGGGGAACGCCCTCAGCCGCCTCCGCATCGTCCTGACCGCCTTCTTCGCCCTCGACGGCTTCATCTTCGCGGGCTGGGTCGTCCGCATCCCCGCCATCAAGGAGCAGACCCACGCCACCGCCAGTACCCTCGGCCTGGCGCTCCTCGGCGTCTCCGCCGGAGCCGTCATCACGATGACGCTCACCGGCCGCCTGTGCCGCCGCTACGGCAACCACCAGGTCACCGTCGCATGCGCCGTACTCCTCTCCCTCAGCGTGGCCCTGCCCCCGCTCACCCACTCCCCACTGACCCTCGGCGCCGTGCTGCTGATCTTCGGCAGTGCGTACGGCGGGATCAACGTCGCCTTCAACAGCGCCGCCGTCGACCTGGTCACCACTCTGAAGCGCCCCATCATGCCCAGCTTCCACGCGGCCTTCAGCCTCGGCGGCATGGTCGGCGCCGGCCTCGGCGGGGTGGTCGCCGCGCACCTCTCCCCCACCCGTCATCTGCTCGGCCTCACCGTCATCGGTCTGCTCGTGACGGCCGTGGCCGGACGCGCGCTGCTGCGGATCGAACCGCCCGTACCGCCCGAGCGGACGGAACCGCGAGCGGGCACCGTCCCGCGCCGGCCGGACCGGCGGACCCGCGGGCTGGTGGTCGTCTTCGGGCTGATCGCCCTCTGCACGGCGTACGGCGAGGGAGCCATGGCCGAATGGAGCGCGCTGCATCTCCGGGAGGACCTCCACACCTCTCCCGGTGTCGCCGCCGTCGGCTTCTCCTGCTTCGCCCTCACCATGACCGTCGGCCGGCTCACCGGCACGACGCTGCTGGAGCGCCTCGGCCGCACCCGCACCGTGATCGTCGGCGGATCCACCGCGGCGGCCGGCATGCTGCTCGGCGCGCTCGCCCCCGCACTGTGGGCGGCGCTCCTCGGTTTCGGCATCGCGGGACTCGGCCTCGCCAACCTCTTCCCCGTCGCCATCGAACGCGCTGGAACACTCGCCGGCCCCAGCGGCGTCGCCACCGCTTCCACGCTCGGCTACGGCGGCATGCTTCTGGGCCCGCCCGCCATCGGCTTCATGGCGGACTGGTTCTCCCTCCCCATCGCCCTCACCAGCGTGGCCGCCCTCGCCGCGACGGCAGCCGTCATCGGGTTCCTCACACGACGTCATGACTGAGGCCCGGGACCGCCGACCGGTTCCTCGCCTCAACTCCCCTGCGAATCAACCGGCTTGCCCGGCCCTCTCGCATGCTCCGCCGGGCGCCCCTTCGACCGCGCTTCATGCGGCACACTCACCCTCATGGAAACTGCCGAGTTCGTCCGCATCCTCGACCAGGAGGGCCAGTTGCTCGCCTCAGCCGCCGAGCAGGCCGGTACCGGCGCCAAGGTGCCGACCTGCCCGGAGTGGCAGGTGCGGGATCTGGTGCGGCACACAGGGGCGGTGCACCGCTGGGCGGGGGCGCTCGTCGCCGAGGCGGACCCCTCCCCTCGCCCCTTCCGAGGCGGGCCGGACCTCGACGGTGCCGAGCTCCTGGCGTGGTTCCGTGAGGGGCACCGTCGCCTGGTGGACACCCTTGCCTCCGCCGATCCGGACACGCGGTGCTGGCAGTTCATGCCGGCGCCCTCGCCGCTCGCGTTCTGGGCGCGCCGGCAGGCGCACGAGACCGCGGTGCACCGCTTCGACGCGGAGTCCGCGCGGGGCGGCACGCCGAGCGGCATCGCGCCGGAGTTCGCCGCCGACGGCATCGACGAGCTGCTGAGCGGATTCCACGCCCGCACCAGGAGCAGGGTGCGCAGCGAGCGGCCCCGGGTGCTGCGGGTGCGGGCGACGGACGCCGAGGGTGCCGTGTGGACCGTACGGCTGTCCCAGGAGCCGCCCGCGGCCGAGCGGACCGCGGAGGGGGACGCGGAGTGTGAAATCACCGGCCCCGCAGCGCAGTTGTACCTGTCGCTGTGGAATCGCGTGCCGTTCCCTGGCGTGAGCGGTGACGGCTCGCTCGCCGAGCTGTGGCGCACGACGTCCGGGATCTGAGGCCCGGCGGCCCGATCAGTCCGAGTCCAGCATCTTCGTCAGCACCGCACGCTGCACCGGGAGCACCTCTCCGTGCAGCGTGCGCCCCTTCGGCGTGAGCACCACCCGGACGCCTCGCCGGTCCTCCGAGCACATGCCGCGCTCGACCAGTCCGTCCTTCTCCAGCCGGGCGATCAGTCGCGACAGCGCGCTCTGGCTCAGATGGACCCGCTCGGAGATCTCCTGGACGCGGTAGGAGCAGTCGCCCCCTGTGGCGCGCCGCACGTCGGCGAGGACATCGAGCACCTCGAAGTCGCTGGCGCACAGGCCGTGCCGGTGGAGCGCACGGTCCAGTTCGCACTGGGTGCGCGCATGCAGCGCCAGGATGTCCCGCCACTGGTCCACGAGCGTCTGCTCGGCCTTCTTCGCCGCCATGGGCGCACGGTAGCAGAGAGGGGAAATTATTGCACCGTAATTAAATGCTCTTGCATTCAATGCATGCGCATGTAGTGTCTCCGGCATGACCTCTCCGCTCAACACCCCAACGTCCGAGGGACGTTGGACTCCCCGACTGTGGGGCACGCTGCTGGTGCTCTGCGCCGCGATGTTCCTGGACGCGCTCGATGTGTCGATGGTGGGCGTCGCACTGCCGTCCATCGGCGCCGACCTCGGTCTGTCGACCTCGACCCTGCAATGGATCGTCAGCGGCTACATCCTCGGGTACGGCGGCCTGCTGCTGCTCGGCGGTCGCGCCGCCGACCTGCTGGGCCGGCGCCAGGTGTTCCTCGTCGCCCTCGGCGTCTTCGCGGTCGCCTCCCTGCTCGGCGGGCTCGTCGACTCCGGGCCGCTGCTGATCGCCAGCCGGTTCATCAAGGGCCTGAGTGCCGCGTTCACCGCGCCCGCCGGCCTGTCCATCATCACCACGACCTTCGCCGAAGGCCCCCTCCGCAACCGCGCGTTGTCGATCTACACCACCTGCGGTGCCACCGGCTACTCGATGGGCCTGGTCTTCTCCGGCCTGCTCACGTAGGCCAGTTGGCGCTACACCATGCTGCTGCCCGCCCCCGTCGCGCTGATCGCCCTGATCGCGGGCCTGAAGCTGCTGCCGCGCAGCGCACGTGAACAGAGCACCGGCGGCTACGACATCCCGGGCGCCGTCCTCGGCACCACCTCGATGCTGCTGCTGGTGTACACCGTCGTCCAGGCGGCGGAGGCCGGCTGGGGTTCCGCCCGCACGATCCTGTCCTTCCTGGCCGTCGCCGTCCTGCTGACCGCCTTCGTGGCCGTCGAGCGGCGCAGCCCCAGCCCGCTGATCCGGCTCGGCGTCCTGCGCTCCGGCCCCCAGGTCCGCGCCCAGCTCGGCGCGTTGACGTTCCTCGGCAGCTACATCGGCTTCCAGTTCCTGGTCACCCTCTACATGCAGCAGGTGCTCGGCTGGTCGGCGCTGCACACCGCGCTGGCCTTCCTGCCGGCGGGCACACTGGTGGCGCTGTCCGCGACCAAGGTGGGCACGGTCATCGACCGGTTCGGCACGCCGCGGCTCATCGTGGCCGGCTTCGCGCTGATGGTCGTCGGCTATCTGCTGTTCCTGCGCATCGACCTCGACCCGGTCTACGCGTCGGTGATCCTGCCGACCATGCTGCTGGTCGGCGCCGCCTTCGCACTGACCTTCCCCTCGCTCAACGTCCAGGCCACCAACGGCGTCGACGAACACGAGCAGGGCATGGTCTCGGGTCTGCTCAACACCTCGGTCCAGGTGGGCGGCGCGCTCTTCCTGGCCGTGGTCACGGCGGTGCTGACGGCCAACGCCCCCGCGGAGAACGCCTCACCCCAGGCCGTCCTCGACAGCTACCTCCCCGGCCTGACGGTGGTCACCGGCGTAGCGGTCGCGGGCCTGCTGATCTCGCTGACCGGACTGCGGGTCCGGCCCCGTCGGAAGACCCTCGTGGTCGCCACGTCCACATCCCAGGAGGAGGCGGAGCGCGTGTCCGTGCGCGACTGAGAGGGGACGCCTCCCCTGTCGTGCGCCCGGCGGAGTGCTTGCTCCGTCGGGTGCACGGCTGTGACACTCGTCGTATGACCGGGTACGGGGGACGACGGGATCAGGCCGCGCGGGACGCGATCACCGTCGAGATCGGATACGCGCTGTTCAGCGCGGCGTTCGCGGCGGCGGTCGTCTTCGGGGCGCTCGCGGGCCCCGCGCTGCTCTTCGAGCTTCCGCAGACGATGGAGAAGCTCCTGACGCACGTGGCCCTCGCGCTGGCGCCGGTGCTGTTCGTGGCCCGGGTCCTCAGTGTGCTGCTGCGCTTCCGGCCCGAGGACGGCGCGGCTCAGCCCAGCCAGCCCGGCCGCACCAACCCCGACTCGTAGGCCAGCACCACGAGTTGGGCCCGGTCACGGGCTCCCAGCTTCACCATCGTGCGGCTGACGTGGGTCTTCGCGGTGAGCGGGCTGACCACCAGGCGCCGGGCGATCTCCTCGTTGGACAGGCCGATGCCGACCAGGGCCATCACCTCCCGCTCCCGCTCGGTGAGCCGGGCCAGCGCGTCGGCCGTCGCGGGCTCCTTGGAACGGGCCGCGAACTCGGCGATGAGCCGCCGGGTCACCCCCGGCGAGAGCAGCGCGTCCCCCTCCACCACCGCCCTGACCGCGCGCAGGAGTTCCTCCGGTTCGGTGTCCTTGACCAGGAACCCGGAGGCGCCCGAGCGGATCGCCTCGAAGACGTACTCGTCGAGTTCGAAGGTGGTGAGCATGACCACCCTGACATCCGGCAGCCGCTCGTCGTCGGTGATCCGGCGGGTCGCGGCGAGACCGTCGAGCACCGGCATCCGGATGTCCATCAGGACGACGTCCGGGCGCAGTTCGCGCACCAGACGCACCGCCTCCTCGCCGTCGGAGGCCTCGCCCGCCACCTCGATGTCCGGCTGCGCGTCGAGCAGTGCCCGGAATCCGGCCCGGACAAGGGACTGGTCGTCGGCGAGCAGTACGCGGATCACCGGTTCTCCTTCACTGTCAGGGGCAGTACGGCGAGCACCCGGAAGCCTCCGTCGGGACGCGGACCGGCCTCGATCGTGCCACCCAGGGCCGCGGCCCGCTCCCGCATTCCGGCCAGCCCGTTGCCGCTGCCGCCCGCGTCGGCGCCGGTCGCGGGCCCGTCGTCGTCGATACGCAGCCGTAGCGTCGTCCCGTCGTCATGAGCGAGGTGCACGCGCGCGTGCCGCGATCCCGAATGCCGTACGACATTGGTGAGCGCCTCCTGGACGATACGGAACGCGGCGAGATCCGTTCCCGGGGCGAGCTTCGGGGCCTCCCCCTCGATCTCCACCGTCAGTCCCGCGCTCGCCGCCTGCTCCACCAGCTCCGGCAGCCGGTCGAGCCCGGGGGCCGGCGCGCGGGGCGCGTCCCCGGGGGTGCGCAGGGTGTCGAGCACTTGGCGGACCTCGCCGAGCGCCTCCTTGCTGGCGGCCTTGATGGTGGTGAGCGCCGTGCGTGCCTGCTCGGGGTCGCTGTCGAGGAGGGCGAGGCCGACGCCGGCCTGCACATTGATCACCGAGATGCTGTGCGCGAGGACGTCGTGCAGCTCGCGGGCCATCCGCAGCCGCTCCTCGTCGGCCCGCCGCCGCGCCGCCTGCGCCTGCTCGACCCGCTCCCGCGCCCACTGCTCGCGACGGGTCCTGGCCAGCTCCGCCAGCGCCACGATGGCGACACCCCAGGCGGCCACCACCCCCTCCGAACCCCAGGAGGCCGCGTCGTCCCCGGACGGCGGCAGCCACTGGTAGAGCCAGTGGGCCACCAGGACATGCCCGGCCCAGAGCAGACCGAGTGCCGTCCAGGCGGCCTTGCGGTGACCCGCGACGATGGCGCTGAAACAGCCCAGGGCGAAGGTCACGAAGACCGGTCCGTAGGGGTATCCGGCGCCCAGGTAGAGCATCGTGGCGGCCGCCGTGCCGAACACCACGACCACCGGGTACCGCCGGCGCCACAGCAGCAGTCCGGCCGCCACGACGAGCAGCACGCGTGCGAAGGTGTCGAGCGGGGCGCGCTCCATCTGCTGCTCGGCGGCGAAGCGGGATCCGCCCAGCACGAAGACCGTGATCAGCAGGGTGGACAGCCAGGGATACCGGGAAGCGAGCTCCGCCTCGTCCCGGCGGTGCCACCACGGTGGCCCGTGCCGCCACCACAGACCTCCGGATACCCGCTGCTCGTCCATGTCCGCCACGCTAGACGCCGCCCGCCGCCCGGGACGTCAGCCGGGCGAGGTCATCACCCGTACTCCCCGCGAAGTACGTCGCCCTCCCTGACCCGCAGCCGGCGCAGCCGCTTCGGCGCCCACCAGTTCGCCCGCCCCGCGAGCCGCATCGTCACCGGCAGCAGGACGACCCGGATGAGGGTGGCGTCGACGAGGATCGTCAGGGCCGTCCCGACGCCGAGTTCCTTGAGGAAGACGACGCCTCCGGTGGCGTACGACAGGAAGGACAGCGCGAGGATCCCGGCCGCGGCGGTGATCAGCGGCGCGCTGCGCCGGATGCCCTCGCCGACGGCGAGCCCGGTGTCGCCGGTCCGCTCGTGCTCCTCCTTGATACGGGCCAGCAGGAACACCTCGTAGTCCATGGAGAGCCCGTACGCCACGCAGAACATCAGCACCGGGATGCTCGGCTCGATCGAGCCGGTCGGGGTGAAGCCGAGCAGCCCGGACAGGTGTCCGTCCTGGAAGACCCAGACCAGACAGCCGAACATCACCGACAGGCTGAGCAGGTTGAGCACGGTCGCCTTCAGCGGCAGCAGCACGCTGCCGGTCATCAGGAACAGGATCACGTACGTCGCCACCAGGACCAGGCCCACGGCGAGCGGCAGCCGGTCGAGGAGGGTGGCGCGGAAGTCGGTGGTCTCGCCCGGGTAGCCCCCGACGAGGGCGGGGGCCGGGGCGGCGGTGTTCCGGATGCGTTCGACGAGGGCGGGGACGTTCCCGTACATCGCCTCCTGTGTGGGTACGACGGCCAGGCGCGCGCGTCCGTCGGGTGCCGTCAGCCGGTCCTGGCCGGGTGCTCCGGTGCGCCGGCCGTCCCGGTAGGCGCCGTCGGGGGCGTCGACCTGGTGCACGCCGGGGATACGGGAGAGCCGGGCGGCGTACGCGCGCGTGTCGGCGGGTGCGGTCAGGACGACCTGGACGGTGTCGGTGGGTTCGGCGGCGAACTCGCGGTGGACGATCTCGGAGGTGGTGCGCGAGGACGTGCCCGCGGGGAGGGTGCGCTCGTCGGGGAGGCCGAAACGCAGGCCGAGCAGGGGTGCGGCGGCGACGAGCAGGACCGTGAGGACTCCGGCACCGGCGAGCAGCGGGCGGCGCATGGCCGCCAGGGCGGTGCGGTGCCAGAAACCGGAGGCCGGTGCGGCGGGCCGTTCCACGCGGTGACCCCACAGGGCGAGGGCGGCCGGCAGGACGAGCACGGCCCCGGCGACCGCGCAGAGCACGACGAGGACACCGGCGTAGGCGAACGAGCTCAGGAAGAAGAACGGGAACACCAGCAGCGCGCACAGCGACACGGCGACGGTGATCCCGCTGAAGACGACCGTGCGGCCGGCGGCGACGGTCGCCGCGAGGACGGCCGCCTCCCGGTCGCGGCCCGCGCCGCGCTCCTCGCGGTAGCGGTGGATGACGAACAGGCCGTAGTCGACGCCCAGTCCGAGGCCGAGCACGAGAGCCAGGTTCGCGGCGAACGTCGACACCTGCGTGAACTGCGCCAGCAGGCGCAGACCCGCGAGCGCGCCGAGGACGGACAACAGACCGACGCCCACGGTCAGCAGTGCGGCCACGGTGCGCCGGTAGACCAGGATCAGCAGCACCGCCACGACCGGCAGGGCGAAAGCCTCCGCCCGCAGGAAGTCGGCGCGGGCCTCCTCACCGACCTGCCGGGAGGTCTCCTCCTGCCCGCCGACGCGGACGTCGAGTTCGGGGGTGGTGCGGGTCAACCGGGGTGAGAGGGCTGCCAGTTCCGCGCGGATCTCCGTCGCGTCGCCCGCCAGGTGAACGAGGATCAGGGCGCGCCGCCGGTCCTCGCCGCGCAGCGCGGAGCTGTCGGCGTCCCAGTAGGAGGTCACGTCCATGACCAGTGGCAACTCCGCGACCTCCGTGAGGAGTTCCCGTGCGGCCCGTTCGGTGCGCGTGCTGTCCACGTCACCGTCGCGTGCCGTGACCAGGAGCGCGAGATCGGGGTTCCCGGTGCGGAAGTCGTCACGCAACAGGTCCCCGGCACGCACCGACTCGGTGCCGGGCGCGCTCCACCGCGACAGGTCGAGATCCTGCTGGGCTCCGGCACCGTAGGCGGTGAGACCGAGCAGGACGAGAAGTGCGCCGGTCAGCACGGCGCGACTGCGCCGCACCGCCAGACGGCCGAGCCGGGTGAGCATGGGGCAGCCCTTCCAGGGGAGTTCGGGATCGAGTGACGCGCTCACCGTCCGCCCGCTCGCTGGAAGGGCCGCTGGAAGATCCGCTGGAAGACGGCGAAGGGGTAGCTTTGCCCCTGGTCGACGACGGGTACGGGAGAGCTGCGGTGGACATCGTTCGGATCATGGAGGCGTTGGCCGAACAGGGGGTCACGGTCCTGTTCAAGGCCGATGCCGAACGGATGCGCGACGGCGTCAAGCCGTGGACGTTCGTCGCGAACGGAACCCCGTTCCACGAGGACCTGCTCGTGCGCACGGACGCCGTCTCCGTCGAGTCCTGCCTGAAGATCTGCCTGCCTCAGCTGCGCGCGCGGGGTCTGGTCATCCCGGAATGAGGCCCGGGCGGCGTTAGGCTCGACGCATGGGTGAGGGGACTGCCGGGACCGTGCGCTTCGAACTGCTGGGCCCGCTACGGGCGTTGTGCGACGGCGCCGAGATCCCGCTGGGCCCGCCGAAGCAGCGCGCGGTTCTCGCCGTGCTGTTGCTCCAGGAGGGGCGGTCCCTGTCGTACGACGGGCTGGTCGAGGCGGTGTGGGGCGGGGCGCCGCCGGTGCATGTGCGCAACCTCGTGCAGAAGTACGTCTCCGGGCTGCGCCGCGCGCTCGGGGACGGTGTGCTGCTGGAGTGGACCGGCACGGGGTACCGGCTGACCGGCACCGTCATCGGCGACCTGGCCGAACGGCGGCTCCTGGTGGACGAGGCGCTCACCGCGCGGGACACCGGTGACGTGCGGGGGGCGGTCGAACTGGCCCGCCGGGCCGAGGAGTTGTGGCGCGGCGACTTCGCGGAGGGCCTGCGGGCACCCTGGCTGGCGGCGGAGCGGCTGCGCTGGGCCGAGAAGCGGCTCACCGTCCTGGAGGCACGGCTGGAGGGCGAGATCGCGCTCGGCCGTTCCTTCGAGTACGTCCACGAGCTGGTCCGCCTCGTGGCGACGTACCCGTTGCGCGAGCGACTGGCCGAGCTGCTGATGCTGGCCCTGTGCCGTCTCGGCCGCCCCTCCGACGCGCTCAGCGCCTACGAGGGGGCCCGGCAGCGGCTCGCGGAGGCGATGGGGGCGGACCCGGGACCGGCGTTGCGGTCCCTGCATGCGCGGGTGCTGCGTCAGGACCCGGAGCTGCTGCCCTCGCCCTCACCCGCCGTACCGGTCGGCTGAGTCACCAGCCCCACCCCGTGGGCGAGTCGCGTCGCGGCCTGCCGGAAGAACGTGTCGCGGTCCTCGACGACCCGGTGGAACTGCCCGAACAGCTCGAAGCCCACCAGTCCGAACAGCTGGGCCCAGGCCGCGACGAGCGCCGCCACCGACCCGGGCGGCAGGTCCGGGGCGAGGTCGGCGGCCATCCGCTCGGCTTCGGGGCGCAGTTCGGCGGAGAGCGGGGACTCGGTCAGGGTGGCCCCCCGGTGAGCGTCGCGCACGATGCCGATGAGGACGAGGCCGACGCGGGAGGCGGCCGGGACGGTGGTGTCGGGCGCGGTGTAGCCGGGCACCGGTGAGCCGTAGATCAGCGCGTACTCGTGCGGATGCCGCAGTCCCCAGCCGCGGACCGCCTCGCACACCGCGGTCCACCGCTCGGCCGGCCCGGTGGCCGCGGCTTTTTCGTGCGCCGCCTCCGCACTCTCGCCGAGGGAGTTGTAGGCGTCGATGATGAGGTCGGTGAGCAGGTCGTCACGGCTCGGGAAGTACCGGTAGAGCGCGGACGAGACCATGCCGAGTTCGCGTGCGATGGCCCGCAGCGAGAGCTTCGCGGCGCCGTCGGCGGCGAGCTGTCTGCGCGCCGCGTCCTTGATGGCCGCGGTGACTTCGATCCTGGCCCGGGCACGGGCGCCGTGTGCGGTGCTCATGGGGGCCAGTGTCCCACGAACACAGAGCAGTGCACACAAACGAGAGCACCGAACAAAAAAGAGAGCACTGCTCTTGCTTTGGAGCACTGTTCTGACGCAGACTGAGGACACAGCGAGAGCACCGCTCTCCATCCGATGGGGGTCACCATGTCGCAGCCGTACTACCTCAAGGGCAGCCCGCTCAACGTCCGCTTCAACAGCGTCTTCGGCTGGCTGGCCCGGCACGGCCTCAGCCTGGCGGGAATGGCGGAGATGTCGGTGCGCGGCCGCAAGAGCGGCAAGATGCAGCGCATCCCGGTCAACCCGCACACGTACGAGGGCGAGCAGTACCTGGTCTCGGCCCGCGGCCACTCCCAGTGGGTGCGCAACATGCGGGTGGCCGGCGGCGGGGAGCTGCGGGTCGGCCGCAAGGTCCGCGAGTTCACCGCGGTGGAGCTGCCCGACACGGAGAAGCTCCCGATCCTGCGGACCTACCTGGAGAAGTGGGGCTGGGAGGTCAACCAGTACTTCCAGGGGGTCACCGCGAAGTCCTCCGACGAGGAGATCGTCGCGGCGGCCCAGGACCACCCCGTCTTCCGGATCACCGTCAGGAAGTGACCTCGTCGCCGTCCGCCACCTGCCGACGGTCCAGCGTGGCCAGAAGACGCTGGGCCATGGGACGGCCGCGGACGAGCTCACCGAGCGTCGTGGACCCGCGGGTGATCTCCATGAACGCCCTCCAGGCCGGCCGGAACCCGGTCAGCGCCGCGTGGAAGACGCCGGGGCGGCGCTCGAACGCCATCAGCAGCCGCTTGCCGACGCTCATCTCCACGCCCAGCCCCGCCTTGATGGCGAACGCGTAGTTGAGGGCCTGACGCCGGGTGTCCACGGCGTCGTGCGCCTCGGCGATCCGCACCGCCCACTCCCCCGCGAGCCGCCCCGAACGCAGCGCGAACGAGATGCCCTCGCGCGTCCACGGCTCCAGGAGTCCCGCCGCGTCCCCGCACACCAGCACCCGGCCGCGGGACAGCGGCGAGTCGTCGGCCCGGCAGCGCGTCAGGTGACCGGAGGAGATGCTCGGCTCGAACCCGGCGAGCCCGAGCCGCCCGATGAACTCCTCCAAGTACCGCTTGGTCGCGGCCCCTTCACCGCGCGCCGAGATCACCCCGACCGTGAGGGTGTCGCCCTTGGGGAAGACCCAGCCGTAACTGCCGGGCATCGGCCCCCAGTCGATGAGCACCCGCCCCTGCCAGTCCTCGGCGACGGTCTCCGGCACCGGGATCTCCGCCTCGAGGCCCAGATCCACCTGGTCGAGCTTCACCCCGACATGTGCTCCTATACGGCTGGCGCTGCCGTCCGCGCCCACGACCGCCCGCGCGAGCACCGTCTCGCCGCCCTGCAGGACCACGGCGACGGTACGCCGGTCCGGCACCGACGTGCCGTGCTGCTCGACCCGCTGGACGGCGACGCCCGTGCGCAGCTCGGCGCCGGCCTTCTGCGCGTGCTCGACGAGCTGGTGGTCGAACTCGGGCCGGTTGATCAGCCCGAACAGCATCTGCTTGGAGCGGCGCGTCCGGGTGAAGCGGCCGTTGTGGGAGAAGGTCACCGCGTGCACCCGGTCCCGCAGCGGCAGCTCGAAGCCGGGCGGCAGGGAGTCGCGCGAGGGACCGATGATGCCGCCGCCGCATGTCTTGTAGCGGGGCAGTTCCGCCTTCTCCAGCAACAACACACGCCGGCCGGCCACCGCTGCCGCGTACGCGGCCGAGGCCCCTGCCGGCCCCGCACCCACCACGACGACGTCCCACACCTGCTGCGCGTCGTCCGCCGAAGAGTTCTCGCTGGTCACGATGGTCTACTGCTCCGATCAAGCCCGTTGCCGCACCTGCCCCCCGCATCCTACGACCGTCATCGTCGCAGGCCACTGTGGGAGGATCTCCAAACCCACATGTACAACGTCGCACCTACAAGGAGCGTGCCCATGTCGTCGAATCCGGTCGCCGAGACCGTCGCCTCGCTGATGCCCAGGGCGCGGGCGGAGCTCACCGAACTGGTGGCATTCAGGTCGGTGGCGGACTTCGACCAGTTCCCCAGGAGCGAGAGCGAGGGTGCCGCCCGCTGGGTCGCCGACGCGCTCGACGCCGAGGGCTTCCAGGACGTGGCCCTGCTCGACACCCCGGACGGCACCCAGTCGGTCTACGGCTACCTGCCCGGTCCCGCGGGCGCGAAGACGGTCCTGCTCTACGCGCACTACGACGTGCAGCCGCCGCTGGACGAGGCCGCCTGGACCACTCCGCCGTTCGAGCTGACCGAGCGCGACGGCCGCTGGTACGGACGCGGTGCCGCCGACTGCAAGGGCGGCGTGATCATGCACCTGCTCGCCCTGCGCGCCCTCAAGGCGAACGGCGGCGTGCCGGTGCACGTCAAGGTGATCGCCGAGGGCTCCGAGGAGATGGGCACGGGCGGTCTGGAGCGGTACGCCGAGGAGCACCCGGACCTCCTGGAGGCCGACACCATCGTCATCGGCGACGCGGGCAACTTCCGGGTCGGTCTGCCGACGGTCACCTCCACCCTGCGCGGCATGACCATGCTCCGCGTGCAGGTCGACACGCTCCAGGGCAACCTGCACTCGGGCCAGTTCGGCGGCGCGGCGCCCGACGCGCTGGCCGCGCTGATCCGCGTACTGGACTCGCTGCGCGCCGAGGACGGTTCGACGACGGTCGACGGCCTGGCCCCCGAGACCGGATGGGACGGCCTGCAGTACGACGAGCGGCAGTTCCGCGAGGACGCGAAGGTCCTGGACGGCGTCGAGCTGATCGGCTCCGGCACGGTCGCCGACCGCATCTGGGCGCGCCCCGCCGTCACGGTCCTCGGCATCGACTGCCCGCCGGTCGTCGGCGCCACCCCGTCCGTGCAGGCCAGCGCCCGCGCCCTGGTCAGCCTGCGGGTGCCGCCGGGCGTCGACGCCGCCGAGGCGACCAAGCTGCTCCAGGCCCACCTGGAGGCGCACACCCCGTGGGGCGCCCGGGTCCGCACCGAGCAGACGGGCCAGGGCCAGGCCTTCAGCGCCGACACGACCAGTCCGGCGTACGCGGCGATGGCCGAGGCCATGTCGGTCGCCTACCCGGGCCAGGAGATGCAGTACGCGGGCCAGGGCGGCTCGATCCCCCTGTGCAACACCCTCGCCGCCCTCTACCCGCACGCGGAGATCCTCCTCATCGGCCTGAGCGAGCCGGAGGCGCAGATCCACGCGGTGAACGAGAGCGTCTCCCCGCAGGAACTGGAGCGCCTCTCGGTCGCCGAGGCACTGTTCCTGCGCAACTACGCGGCGGGCTGACCGACTCCGCCGTCACCAGAAGGCCCTCGTCCACGGACGGGGGCCTTTCCGCGGCCGTCGGCCAGGCCTGTCCCTCTCCTCGGCGTCGGCGCTCGGCGCGGGGTGGCCCGTTTCGGCCACGGGGATCCGGTGATCGGCCAAGCCTCGGCGGCGCGACGGAGATCGGCGGACTCATCAACGGCTCCCGGCCGAGGATGAGTCCATGTCCCGCACCGAGCGCCGCACCGCCCATGCCGACACCGCCACGTCCCTCGCGCTTCTCAGCGACACCGAGCTCAAGGAGCTGGTGGAATCCGGGTCGCCGCTCAGCACCGGAATCGGCGGACGCGCGGCACTTGTCGAGGTGGACGGCAGACGGGTCTTCGTGAAGCGGGTTCCGCTCACCGACCTCGAACGCCGACCGGAGAACGTCCGGTCCACAGCGAACCTCTTCCGGCTGCCGCCGTACTTCCACTACGGCATCGGCAGCCCGGGGCTGGGCGCGTGGCGGGAACTCGCCGTCCACACGATGACGACCAACTGGGTTCTGGCCGACCGCTTCCCAGGCTTCCCGCTGATGCACCACTGGCGGGTCCTGCCCGACACCCCGCGGCCCCTCCCCGCCCAACTCGCGGACGTGGAAAGTGTCGTCAGCTACTGGGGCGGCAGCCGGGCGGTGCGCGAGCGCCTCGACGGGCTGCGGACGGCGTCCGCGAGCCTGGCACTGTTCCTGGAGTACGTCCCGCACACCCTCCACGACTGGTTCGACGCCCGGTTGCGCACGGACGACGCCGACGCCGCGTGCGCCTTGGTGGAACGGCGGCTCGGCGATCTCACCGGCTTCCTCGGCGGCAGCGAGCTCCTGCACTTCGACGCCCACTTCCAGAACATCCTCACCGACGGCCGGCGGTTGTATCTCGCCGACTACGGGCTCTCCCTCTCCACCCACTTCCGCCTCACCGCGCAGGAGCGCGCCTTCTTCGACCGGCATCGGCACTACGACCGCGACTACGCCACCAGACACCTGGTGATCTGGCTCGTCACCGCCCTCTACGGGCATCGCGGGCAGGAGCGGGCCGCCTTCATCCGCGCGTGGGCCGACGGCGCGCGGCCCGAGGGCGGGATCCCCCGGGCCGCGGCCGACATCATCACCCGCTATGCCCGACCGACGGCGGTGATGGACGACTTCGTGCGTCGGCTGTGCGAGGAGAGCAGGCTGACCGCCTATCCGGACGAGGCGCTGAACTCCGCCGCTCAGGCCGTCGGAATGCCCGCCTCCAGATAGAGCGCCGCTCCGCGTTCCCGGGCCCGCAGCGCCCACCGCAACCGCTCGTAGCGGACGGGTGGCAGCAGGTCGGCGGCCTCCTGTTCGGTGACGAAGCGCCAGTCCCGCAGTTCGGGCCCGGGCAGCAGCACCCGGCCCGCCCGCGCGGCGTCGAGGCGGCCGCCGTCGAAGAGGAGGCGCAGACCGCCGTAGCCGGGCGGCCGGGGTTGTTCCCAGTCGACGACGAGGAGCCGCGGTACCTCCTCCAGCCGTATCCCGGTCTCCTCGGCGACCTCGCGGATACCGGCCCGCGCGGGGGCCTCACCGGGTTCGACGACGCCGCCGGGGAACTCCCAGCCGGCCTTGTAGGTGGGGTCGACGAGCAGCACCCGGTCCTGCTCGTCGAAGAGAAGGACTCCGGCGGCGAGGGTCTCGGCGGTCGGTTCGGGGGTCTGCACGATGTCGCAGACGGGTACGGAACCGGATCCGACCGCCTCCGCGATACGGACGGCGGTCTCGTACGGGGTGAGGGCACCGTTGTCGACGGGGTGGGCGTCGGCGGTCAGCCAGGAGGCGAGGGCGGTGCGGTACGGCTCGATGTGGTCGTACGACCACTGCCGTATCCGTATATCGCCGTCGGGGAGATCGGGCGGGAGTTCCCGCCCGGCTATTCGCTCCCGCAGGATCGTTTCGGCCGGAGCGAGAAGGAGGTGCCGGACCGTGATCCGGCGGGCGGCGAGGCCACCGAAGATCTCATCGCGGTACTCCTGGCGCAGCAGGGTCATGGGGACCACGAGGGTCCCGCCGAGTTCGGCCAGCATGGCGGCGGCCGTGTCGATCACGAGACGTCGCCAGATCGGCAGGTCCTGGAAGTCGCCGACCTCGGCGAGGTGCTTGGGCGGGAGCAGGTGCGTCAGCGCTCCGCCGATGACCTCGGGGTCGAAGAGCGTGCTGTTCGGGATCAGTTCGATCAGTTCTCGTGCGGTGGTGGTCTTCCCCGCACCGAACGCACCGTTGATCCAGACGATCACGGTTCCCCCTCTTCTGTTGGCCCCCTGAGGCTTGCCCGCTTCACCCTGCCA
The DNA here is from genome assembly GCF_044742595.1 of Streptomyces sp. NPDC087859. Lineage (NCBI taxonomy): Bacteria > Bacillati > Actinomycetota > Actinomycetes > Kitasatosporales > Streptomycetaceae > Streptomyces > Streptomyces sp. NPDC087859. The sequence continues at coordinate 494,506 of NZ_JBIUUU010000008.1, forward strand.
CGGAAACCAGCCCCAGTTGAGGGGGCGCATACGACGGCGCCGGCGCCCCCTGACGCGAGGGGCACCGGCGCCGTCGTCCGGTCGGCCTCAGCCGTTCTGCCCGAGGGCGGTGTCGTCGACGGAGAGGCTGTCGCTGGCGATCGTGTCGCCGAGCGTGCTGACGGTCTTGTCCAGGTCGGGCAGGTCGTCCCCGAGCGCGTGCGACGGGGTGACCGCGGCGACGACGAAACCGGTGGCCATGGTGGCGATGGCGAGCATGGTGCGCTTCTTCATGCCCTGATCAACGGCGCGGGCGACCCGGAGTCACGGGAACACCGCCGAAAGCGGCCGGCAGACGTACGCGCGTGCCCGGGTCCGGCGCGCGGTGACGCCTGGGCCCGGGCACGCGTGTCCTGCCGGATCTCACTCCCCGCCGGGCATCAGCCCGCTGTCGGACCGCTCTCCGGGCATCGTGCCCAGCGGCTGCACTCGCCGGCCTGTTGAACGCACTCGGTGGCCGGCCCCGACGTCGTCCGTCGGGGCCGGCCACCGAGTGAACGTTCCTGCCGAGGACCGGTCAGACCGGGGCCACGTCCGTCCGCTTCGCCAGCGCGGCCGCCGCCGCACCCACCAGACCCGCGTCGGTGCCCATCTGGGCCGGTGTGACGGCCAGTCGCTGCACGAAGGACAGGGTGGCGTAGTCGGTCAGGGCCTTGCGCAGCGGCGTGAAGAGGACGTCGCCCGCCTTGCCCACGCCGCCGCCGATCACGGCGATGTCGATCTCGACGAGTGTCGCGGTGGCGGCGATGCCGGCGGCGAGCGCCTGCGCGGCCCGTGCGAAGGAGGCCACCGCGACCGGGTCGCCGGCCCGGGCGGCGGAGGCCACCGCCGCCGCGGAGGTGTCGCCGTCAGGGCCGGGGCGCCAGCCGTTCTCGACAGCGCGGCGAGCGATGTTCGGACCGCTCGCGATGCGCTCCACACAGCCGCGCGAACCGCAGGCGCACGGGTCGCCGTCGACGTCCACGCTGATGTGGCCGATGTGGCCCGCGTTGCCCGTAGGACCGGGGTGCAGACGGCCGTTGAGGACCAGACCGCCGCCGACACCCGTCGAGACGACCATGCACAGCGCGTTGTCATGGCCTCGGGCCGCGCCCTGCCAGTGCTCGGCCGCGGTGATCGCCACGCCGTCGCCGATCAGCTCGACGGGCAGTCCGCCGGTCGCCTCCCGGACCCGCCGGACCAGCGGATAGTCACGCCAGCCGGGCACGTTCACCGGGCTCACGGTGCCCGCGGAGGCGTCCACGGGTCCCGCACTGCCGATGCCGAGGGCGGAGGCGCGTCCCCACAGCGGCGACGCGATGAGCTCGCCGAGCACCTCCTCGACGGCCCCCATCACGGTCTCGCCGTCCTCCTTGGCGGGCGTGGCGCGCTGGGCTCGCACCAGGATCCGGCCCTGGTCGTCGACCAGCGCTCCGGCGATCTTGGTGCCGCCGATGTCGAGCGCGGCCACGAGGTCGGTGTGCATCAGTGTGTGATCTCCCGGTCAACCATGAGCAAGTGTGGGCCGATCCCGGGGTGGGGGCACGGAACCGGAGATTGCGGTGGACAGTGTCCCCTGCATCTGACAACGTTGTCCAGGCTCTATGCTCGACGCCACATCCTCATACAAAATCATGGCCGCCGCACCTTTCTCGGACGACAGGAACAGGACGCCGCATCGTGCCCGACTCCACCCGCCGCGCAGACCGCCTCTCCGCCTCGCGTTACGGCAACCGTCCGACGATGAAGGACGTGGCCGCGCGCGCCGGGGTCGGGCTCAAGACGGTCTCCCGTGTGGTCAACGGCGAGCCGGGCGTCACGCCGGAGACCGAGCGCCGGGTCCAGGAGGCCATCGACGCGCTCGGCTTCCGCCGCAACGACAGCGCGCGGGTGCTGCGCAAGGGCAGCACCGCCAGCATCGGGCTGGTCCTGGAGGACCTCGCGGACCCCTTCTACGGTCCGCTGAGCCGTTCCGTCGAGGAGGTGGCCCGTGCCCACGGCGCCCTGCTGATCAACGGCTCCAGCGCGGAGGACCCGGACCGTGAGCAGGAGTTGGTCCTGGCGCTGTGCGCGCGGCGCGTGGACGGTCTGGTGGTCATCCCGGCCGGTGACGACCACCGGTATCTGGAGCCCGAGCTGAAGGCGGGCGTCGCCACGGTGTTCGTGGACCGTCCGGCCGGCCAGATCGACGCCGACGTCGTCCTCTCCGACAACTTCGGCGGCGCCCGCGACGGCGTCGCCCACCTCATCGCCCACGGGCACCGCCGGATCGGCTTCATCGGCGACATGCCCCGCATCCACACCGCCGCCGAGCGGCTGCGCGGCTACCGGGCCGCCATGGAGGACGCGGGCATACCGGTCGAGGACGCCTGGATGTCCCTCGGCGTCACGGACCCCGAGCGGGTGCGCCGGGCGGCCGAGCAGATGCTCTCCGGACCGACGCCGGTCACCGCGGTCTTCGCGGGCAACAACCGGGTGACGGTCACCGTGATCCGCGTCCTCGCCGAGCATCCGCGCCGCGTCGCCCTGGTCGGCTTCGACGACATCGAGCTCGCCGACCTGCTCCAGCCGGGCGTCACCGTCGTGGCCCAGGACGCGGCGGCCCTCGGCCGCACCGCCGCCGAGCGCCTCTTCCGCCAGCTCGACGGCACCCTGCTCGTCCCGGAACGCATCGAGCTGCCCACCCGCCTGATCACCCGCGGCTCGGGCGAACTGCCGCCGGCGGACTGAGCGGCCGGTGGAGGAACGCACACACGAGGCAGCTCACCCCGAACAGGTCCCGGACGGTCACGCGAGCGGTCCGTCTCAGCCGACTCCGGCGCCCAGGACGTCGGAAGGCGATCCACGGCAGCCCGAGCCGGCTCCGGACGGATACGCGGGCGGTCCGTCACAGCCGGGGTCGGCGTCGGAGACCCCCGCGCAGCCGTCTGTGCTCGCGGCCGACCGCCGGAGCGGCGTACGCGACTCCGGCCCCGCCCCGGATGCCCACACCCTGGAGGCTCTGGGGCTGGCCGAGGCGCCGCGTGATCATCCGCTGCTCTATCCGGGTGCCTGGCCGGCCGACTCCGGGCTCCTGGACGGGGGCCGTCTGCTGCCCCTGGACCGGCTTGTGCACGAGGACCGCGTTCCCGTGCTCGCCGTCGGCTCCAATGCCAGTCCGGCCCAACTGCGCCACAAGATGGCCGAGTACGGGATCACCTCCCCCATCCCGATGGTGCGGACCCGTGTCACGGGTATCGACGTCGGCGTCTCCGCGCATGTGAGCCTGCTGGGGTATGTGTCCGCCTCGCCGGTCGAGGCGCCCGCCGCCGTACGGGAGTTGTTCGTGACCTGGCTCGACGCGGAGCAGTTGGCGGTGGTCGACGCGAGCGAGGGAGTGCCGCTGTCGAACGGCAACTACCGGCGCGTCTGGCTGCCCTCCCCCGAGGTTCGGACCGAGCTGGCGGACGGCACGCAACTCCCGGGCGTGTACGTGTACGTCAACCGCCACGGCGTCCTCCACGACGGCACCGGCGCCCCCCGCACCCACCCCGGCCAGCCGGCGCTGCTCACCGAACTCCTCGTCGGCTCCGCCCGGTTGAGGGAGCTGTTCGGGGTCACGCCCGAGGAGTTCTGTGCCCGGGCACGGGCCGACCGTGGACTGTGCCGGCAGGGCACGCGGCTCTTCAAGGAGGAGAAGCTGGTGACCTCATCCGGCCTGGAGCGCCACATGCGGGTTCAGCAGACCGGGAGCCCCGGCACCGGTTCGTCGTTGTCGCCGCCCTTGACGTAGACGTCGCTGACGTAGACGTTCGTGTTGCCGCTGTCGTCGTCGGTCCTGGCCCACCAGACGTTGGTCCACTCGCCGTCCGTCACCCGACGGCCCAGGTTCTGCTGGCAGTAGAAGTAATTGGTGCCCGCTTTGAGGATGCCGACTTTGGTGCCGGAGGCGGTGTAGGAGTCGGCGGTCTTCCAGACCGTGCAGTTGTACTTGCCGCCGCCGATGGAGAAGCAGGCCGGGGCGGGGGGCGTCGCGTCACCGCCGCCCGTCGCGCCGCCGTCGCCCGGGGCCCCGCCGTCACCGCCCGCGGTCTTCGTCGGGGAGGGCGTGGCGGCCCGGCCCGTGGGAGTGCTCTCGGTCGTGCGGCCCGGTGTCCCGGTCGCCGTCGGGGTCCTCTCGGCCTCCTGCCCGGTGGGCTTGGGATCGTCCGTGCGGACGGCATCGCCACGGCCGCTCGCCGAGGAGGTGGCTCCGACGCCGGTGGCGGACGCCGTGGGTCGCGCGCCGGTCTCCTTGTCGCCGCCGCTGTTCAGCAGGGCGACGGTGACGCCGGCCGACGCCAGGACGACGGTGACGGCCGCGGCGGCGAGGAGCACGCGGCCCCTGCGGCGGGAGGACCGAGTGGTGTCCACGGGACCGGTGACAGCCGGGTCCGGCGGTCCCGGGGCGACTGTCCCGAAGCCGTGCGGCGGCGGTCCCGGGTGGCCGGGGGCACCGTAGCCCTGCGGGGCGGGGGCACCTTGGCCGGGCGGGCCGAAACCCTCCGGGCCCGGTCCACCCGTCGCGAAGCCCTGTCCTGCCGGAGCGACCGGCGTCACCGGCCCGAACCCCGGCGGCACCGACGGCACACCGCGCTCCGTGTCCGCCGACGGCGCCCCCGCCGTACCCCGCAGCGTCGTCGTCGGTGCGTCCGTGCCGCCCGCGTCCGCGACCGCCCGCAGCAGTTCCCGCGCCTCCTCCGCCTCCGGGCGGCCCTCGGGCCGCTTGTCCATCAGCCGCCGGAGCACGGGTCCGAGCGCTCCCGCGCGAGCGGGTTCCGGGAGCGGCTCGGTGACGATCGCGGTGAGGGTGGAGAAGGTGGACGTACGGCGGAAGGGCGAGGAACCCTCCACCGTGGCGTACAGCGTGGCGCCGAGAGCCCAGATGTCGGAGGCCGGGCCGGGGTCGGCACCCTGGGCACGTTCGGGTGCCAGGTAGTCGAGGGAGCCGACGAGTTCGCCGCTGTGGGTGAGGTGGGTGGCGGAGCCGTCGCCCGGGTCCTCCATCGTCGCGATGCCGAAGTCGGTGAGGACGACGCGCCCCGACCGGTCGAGCAGGATGTTGCCGGGCTTCACGTCCCGGTGCAGGACGCCGGCGCGGTGGGCGGCCGCCAGCGCGTCCATGACCTCGGCACCGATCCCGGCCGCCTCGGCCGGGTCGAGGGTGCCGCGCTCGCGCAGGACGTCGTCCAGGGAGGGTCCGTCCACCAGTTCCATGACGATCAGGGGGCGGCCGTCGACCTCGGTCACGTCATGGACGGCGACGACGCCGGGATGGCGCACCCGGGCGGCGGCGCGGGCCTCGCGCTGCATGCGCAGCCGCAGGCCGGCGAGCTCGGGGCCCTCGGAGTCGGTGTAGGTGCGCAGTTCCTTGACGGCGACCTCGCGGCCGAGGACCTCGTCGACGGCCCGCCAGACCACGCCCATGCCTCCCCGGCCGAGCTGCGCCACGACGCGATAGCGCCCGGCCAGCACTCGGCCGGTCTCGTCCGTCCGCCCGTTCTCCCCCGATGACACCGTTGCCCCGTTCCTGTGACCCGTCCGTGCGTGTCGCCCAGACTAATCCGTCACGAACGGCTCCTCGGGCGCCACCCGTCACTTGTGGCCGGCCGCCGCACGCGGAGCCCGGGCCGGTAAAGGCCGGTCCGAGCGCCATGGCCACACCCTGAGGGACCGCTACTGGCCGGAGATCGTCAGGTCGCCGCGCCGGGGTGCCGCGAAGCGCTCCAGGTCGGTCCTGGTCAGGCCGGTCAGGCGGGCGACCTCGGCGATGTCGAGGGCGCCGCAGTCCAGGCCGCGCAGCAGATAGCCGCCGAGGGCCTTGGCGGTGGCGGGCTCGTCCATGACGTCGCCGCCGGTGTGGTTGGCGTAGCGGGCGAGACGGGCGGCGGCCTGCTCGAAGCCCTCGCGGTAGAAGGCGAAGACGGCGGCGTACCGGGTCGGGATGTGGCCGGGGTGCATGTCCCAGCCCTGGTAGTAGGCGCGCGACAGGGCGCGGCGGGTGAGGCCGTAGTGCAGGCGCCATGCGTCGTGGACCTTCGCGGTCGGGCCGACCGGCAGGACGTTCGTGGAGCCGTCGCAGACGCGTACGCCGGTTCCCGCGGCCGCGACCTGCATGATCGCCTTGGCGTGGTCGGCGGCCGGGTGGTCGCTGGCCTGGTAGGCGGCGGAGACGCCGAGGCAGGCGCTGTAGTCGAAGGTCCCGTAGTGCAGACCGGTGGCGCGGCCCTCGGCGGCCTGGATCATACGGGCGACCGTGGCGGTGCCGTCGGTGGCGAGGATGGACTGGCTGGTCTCGATCTGGATCTCGAAGCCGATCCGGCCGGGCTCGAGGCCGCGCGCCTTCTCGAACTCCTCGAGGAGGCGCACCATGGCGGTGACCTGCTCGGCGTACGTCACCTTCGGCAGCGTGAGGACGAGCCCCTCGGGCAGACCGCCGGCTTCCATGAGGCCGGTGAGGAAGATGTCCAGGGTGCGGATGCCGCGGTCGCGTACCGCCGTCTCCATGCACTTCATGCGGATGCCCATGTACGGGGCCGCCGTGCCGTTCCGGTAGGCCTCGGCGATCAGGCGGGCGGCACGGGCCGCGTCCTGGTCCTCGTCCTTGCCCTGGTAGCCGTCCTCGAAGTCCGCCCGCAGGTCCTCGATGGGTTCACGCGCCAGCTTGGCCCGCACCCGGGAGTACACCGGCTCGGCGAGTTCGCCGGACAGGCCCAGTACGGCGGCGAAGGAGGCGGCGTCCGGGGCGTGTTCGTCGAGGGCGGCGAGGGCCTGGTCGCCCCAGGAGCGCAGGGTGTCGGCGGTGAAGGCGTCGCCGGGTACGTAGACGGTGTGGACGGGCTGGCGGGTGCCGGGGTCTCCGGGGTAGCGGCGCTCCAGCTCGGCGTCGACCGGCGCGAGGGAGGCGCTGATCTCCTCGCTGACGGCACCCGCGAGGCTCGTCGCCACCTGCTCCTGCTGGCCCTGACCCATGCCACACCCTCCCATTTTCCGCTCTACGGAATCAACAATCCGTAGAGCGAAGTTATCCGTGGAGTTCCTGCCGGTCAACCACCCGTCCGCAGCATGAGTCACCCCCGTCATTCCAGACGCCCTCTTTCGCACTGCGGTTCGGGCATTCATCCTGACCCGTCGGGAGGGGATTACATGTCGCACACCCACAGGATGACGCGCCGCATGGGTCTGAGAACCATGGTGGCCGCGGCGGTCGCCGTGCCGCTGATGGCCTCGATGCCCGCCTCCGTGGCCAGGTCGGGCAGCCGCCGGATGGAGGTCATGACGTTCAATCTGCGCTTCGCGAGCACCTCCGAACCCCACAGCTGGGCTGCCCGCCGCCCGGTGATGCGCGAGCTGTTGCGCCGCGAGTCCCCCACGCTCATCGGCACCCAGGAGGGTCTCTACCGGCAACTGCGGGACATCCACACCGACCTCGGCCCGCACTACGACTGGATCGGCACCGGCCGCGAGGGCGGCAGCCACGACGAGTCCACGGCGATCTTCTACGACACCCGCCGGCTGTCCCCCGTCGAGCACGACACCTACTGGCTCTCCGACACACCCAGGACCATCGGCTCGAACACCTGGGGAGCCGCCCTCCCCCGGATCGTCACCTGGGCCCGGTTCCGTGAACGCGCCCGTGGCGGGCGCCAGTTCCACGTCCTCAACACCCACTTCGACCATGTGAGCCAGTACGCGCGTGAGCGTTCCGCGTCGTTCGTCGCCGAGCGGGTCGCGGAACTCGCCCGCTCCTCCCCCGTCGTCGTGACCGGCGACTTCAACGCGGCGGCCGGGAACAACCAGGCCTACGACACGCTCCTGGGCGCCGGGCTCGTCGACACCTGGGACGCCGCGGCCGAGCGCGGTGAGCTGTACGCGACCTTCCACGGCTACAAGCCGCTCACTCCCGGCGGCGAGCGGATCGACTGGATACTCGCGACGTCCGGCGCCACCGTCCACCGCTCCTGGATCAACACCTTCGCGCGGGACGGACAGTTCCCGAGCGATCATCTGCCGGTGCAGGCCTCGCTCACCCTGGCATGAGAGGAGGCCCCCGCGGCCCGCTCGGAGAGCGGTCACGGGGGCCTCGTCACGCCTGAGTGCGATCAGCCCTTGCGGGTGTTGATCTCCTCGGTGAGGGCGGGGACGACGTCGAAGAGGTCGCCGACGACGCCGTAGTCGACGAGGTCGAAGATCGGGGCCTCGGCGTCCTTGTTGATCGCCACGATCGTCTTGGAGGTCTGCATACCGGCCCGGTGCTGGATCGCGCCGGAGATACCGGAGGCGATGTACAGCTGCGGGGAGACACTCTTGCCGGTCTGGCCGACCTGGTTGGTGTGCGGGTACCAGCCCGCGTCCACCGCGGCACGCGAGGCGCCCACGGCCGCGCCGAGGGAGTCGGCCAGGGACTCGATGAGCGCGAAGTTCTCCGCGCCGTTGACGCCGCGGCCACCGGAGACCACGATCGCGGCCTCGGT